>AEZC01000001.1 GCA_000257205.1 Vibrio ordalii ATCC 33509
ACGATTATAGTCATTTGCTTCGCGGATATAGTCACGGCCTACTTGATACCCTTCTTTAAGAAGGCGATCTTGCTTTATCTCTAGTGTTTGGCCTGCTTGGTCAATCAGTGACCATTGCATCGTTTTAATCTCTTTCTCTGCTCGATGCGCATCACGATATTCAGGCATGGCAAAATTCAGTTTTGCATTCTTTGCGGTGAAGGTGGCAATGACGGCATCGCTTTCGATAATCACGCGATCCTTCCCTTGTGTAAAATAGGGCGCGTATTTGAAGACGATTTGTTGTTCACCATCGGCCAGTTCAAGGTTTTTCGCTGAGGAAAATAGGCTACCAGAGGTTTCGGGTTTCTGACCATTCACCGCTAATAAGTTAATGGTGTCTGGAATTTCAAGAGTGATATTAGCCAATACAGAGGCACTAAAGATCATGGTTAATGTACATAAAGTCGGTTTAATTAGGTTCATTATTTTATCCTTGCAAGCAATAGAGTAGAGGTTGCCGATAGTTGGTTGTAAAAGCAAGCTCTCAACGGCATAAGTGACTAATTTTCATTGAAATGTAACATCTTTAGTGCGAGGCATGCGTCATGCATTCGTCAATATTATCAGATCGTTAGTCACGTGATAATGTCATTCTCTTAATTTTAAATTATGCCATTCAGTCTTCTTCAACGGCCTTAATTAGCGTAAAAAATTAAACTTACCTGCTTTGCTTTGTCAAAATTCTGAATTCCTGACTCAGAATTGCTTTTAAGATGTAACACGGTGAATCCCCATAACAATATTTTAATGATGACTCGAAAAGTATTTTTATTTTTTTGTTAAAAAAAATAAGTCGCGTAAATACTGAAATGGATGTTCTTCAATGCCTTATCAGAAGAGCAGCTTGCTTAAATGTAAGTGAAACATTCAGAAATGAGAGATATAGGTATGAATCGTATTACTTTGTGCGCCGCAAGTATTGCAATGGCTCTTTCGGGTACAGCAATAGCAGCTCCCGCAGCTCCCAGCGTCGATGTCTATGGGTCGAATAATCTACAGTTTTCTAAAGTTGAATTAGCCATGGAAAGCACGGCTGGTTATAACCAAATGGTCAAATATTATGATCAAGCGCCGATTGCCGTTAAGTTCAACCAATGGAGTGGTACAACAGGCAACACTTATAAAATCTACTTTGATGGCGCGCAGGTCGCGACAGGCCCAATCACAAGCAGCCAAACCACCGCAAACTTCAGTTATGCACAAGGTGGGGTTTACCAAATGGCAATCGAAGCTTGCGATGCGACTGGTTGCAGCAAAAGTGCACCTGTTGAGATAACGATTGCCGATACCGATGGATCGCATCTCAAACCTTTGGTGATGAATATTGATCCCAATAACAAGACTTACACGACCGATAAAAATACGGTGGTCGGAACCTATTTTGTTGAGTGGGGAATTTATGACCGAAAATATACCGTGGATAACATCCCGGCCGATAATCTGACGCATATTCTATACGGCTTCATTCCAATTTGTGGCCCTAACGAATCTTTGAAATCCGTCGGTGGAAACAGCTACAACGCGTTGATGACTGCATGTAATGGGGTGAATGATTACGAAGTGGTGATCCATGACCCTTGGGCGGCGTATCAAAAGAGTTTTCCGCAAGCGGGTCACCAATACAGCTCTCCGATCAAGGGCAACTATGCCATGTTGATGGCGCTCAAACAGCGCAATCCAGATCTGAAAATTATCCCTTCTATCGGTGGTTGGACACTCTCTGATCCATTTTTTGATTTTACCACCAAAGCCAACCGCGATACTTTTGTCGCCTCGGTGAAAAAATTCCTAACTACGTGGAAATTCTACGACGGCGTGGATATCGACTGGGAATTTCCTGGAGGAGGTGGTCAAGCAGCGGATCGCGGTGACCCAGTCAATGATGGTCCTGCGTACATTGCGTTAATGCGTGAACTGCGTGTCATGCTTGATGAGTTGCAATCGGAAACCGGTCGTACTTATGAGCTCACGTCAGCAATTGGTGTTGGTCATGACAAGATTGAAGATGTTAATTATGGCGAAGCCATCCAATATATGGATTACATCTTTGCCATGACTTATGACTTTTATGGCGGTTGGAATAACGTATTAGGCCACCAAACCGCGCTTTACTGCGGATCATTCATGCGCCCTGGTCAGTGTGATGGGAAAGGAGTGGATGAAAATGGCGAACCTTATAAAGGCCCAGCTTATACGGCGGATAACGGTATCCAGTTACTGCTAGCACAGGGTGTCCCTGCTAATAAGTTAGTCTTAGGTACGGCCATGTATGGCCGTGGCTGGGAAGGGGTAATGCCGGCTTCATTAAGTGATCCAACCGATCCGATGACAGGGGTAGGTAACGGAAAATTGAAAGGCACTTCCGCGCAAGGCGTGTGGGAAGCGGGTGTGATTGACTATAAAGGCATCAAATCATTCATGTTAGGGGCTAATAATACCGGTATTAATGGCTTTGAATATGGATACGATGCACAAGCTGAAGCAGCTTGGGTTTGGAATCGTACAACGGGCCAACTGGTTACCTTTGATGATAACCGTTCAATCAAAGCCAAAGGCGCCTATGCTCGAAACCTTGGTTTGGCCGGGTTGTTCTCTTGGGAGATTGACGCTGATAATGGTGACATCCTAAATGCGATGCATGAAAGCTTAGCAGGAGGAGGTACTACACCCCCTGCGAACCGCGTGCCTACTGCAAATGCAGGTGTTGATCAATCGGTGGTCGGTCCGGTGAGTGTTGTTCTTGATGGCGGTGCATCAAAAGACAGTGATGGCACTATTGTCAGTTACGTGTGGCAGCAAACGGCGGGCACAGCAGTGAGCTTAGTAAACGCTAATTCTGCACAAGCCAGTTTTGACGCGGCCGAAGTGGCACAAGTACAAACGCTGACGTTCAAGTTGACGGTCACAGATAACAAAGGCGCAACGGCTTCTGATGTTGTGACTGTAACGATCAAACCTAAAGCAACTGAGCCTGTGAACACGCCACCAGTGGCGGTGATGACTGCGCCAAGCAATGCCAGTGCTGGTGAGGTTGTGGTGGTGGACGCTTCCGCTTCAAGTGATGTCGATCAAGACACCTTAACTTTCGTGTGGGATGTACCTGCAGGCCTAAATGCAACTATTCAAGGTGCGAGTGTTTCGTTTGTTGCTCCTGAATATACACAAGACACCACGCTAAGCTTCACTGTCACTGTCAGTGATGGTAAAGCGGTAGCCTCTGCAAGTGCATCGGTTATCGTGGCGAAGAAAGATTCTGGTGGTGGTGACATTTGTAGCAACTTGTGGGATAAATCAGCGGTTTATACTGGCGGTCAACAAGTTTCTTGGGCAGGTAAAGTATGGGAAGCCAAGTGGTGGACAACTGGCGAAAACCCATCGACTACGGGTGTGTGGGGAGTATGGAAAGAGATTGGTCCTGCGAGTTGCCCAACAAGCTGATTGCTTTAATAAACCAGCTACCTCAATAAGCTAACGGGTTTAATAAACTTTTTATTGCAAACAATGACTTCAAGCCTCGTTCTAACACGAGGCTTTTTTGTGCGTTTTTCTATGTTTTTTCATTCATCACTTGCAATTCAATATTTTTGCTTTAGTGTTATATATGTGTATAACACTATATCGGTATGAAATTGTGACAGATTGGCAAGATAACCAACCCATATTCCGTCAGCTAGCCGACAAAATTACCGAGCAGATCCTACAAGGTATTTGGCTAGAAGATAGTGCGTTGCCTTCGGTAAGAACCGTTTCGGCAGATATGAAAATCAATCACTTAACTGTCATGAAAGGCTATCAACTGCTTGTTGACGAAGGCATTGTTGAAAAAAGACGAGGTCAAGGTATGTATGTCGCGAAAGGAGCGCTAGCGCAATTACAGGCGAAACAAAAGCAGCACTTTTTAGAGCAACATATCCAAGAAATTGCACAAACACTCAAGCTATTGGCGATGCCGCTTGAGGATTTTATCAACCAACTACAACAGCATATTGAAGGTGACCAATGAATCCATTCGTCGAAGTCAACGGTGTATCTAAACAGTACGCAAAGCATGCCGAGTCGGAAGCTCTGCAGAATGTGAGCTTTAAGCTCTACGCAGGACAGGTGCTAGGTTTGCTCGGACATAATGGTGCGGGCAAGTCGACCTTAATTAAGTCGTTGCTCGGTGCTCACCACTATCAAGGTGACATTTTGATCCAAGGCTTAAATCCGATTACGGAACATGCGCAAGTGATGGCGCATCTTTCCTACATTTCAGACGTCAATGTGTTACCAGATTGGATGACGGTTAAGCAAATTTTGCGTTATACGTCAGGCGTGCATCCCAGTTTCTCCTTAGACAAGGCCACGCAAGTCCTTGCACAAACCAACATTCGTTTATCAAGTAAAATTCGTACCTTATCAAAAGGGATGAAAGTACAATTGCATTTAGCCATTGTGATTGCCACCGATACCAAAGTGCTGATTTTGGATGAGCCAACTCTTGGCTTGGACCTAATCTACCGTGATACCTTCTATCGTCACTTACTCGAATGGTTTCATGATGGTGAGCGTGCCTTGATTGTTGCTAGCCATGAAGTATCGGAAATTGAACATTTGCTAACGGATGTGCTGATCTTGAAGCAAGGTAAGGTCGTGCTGCAAGACTCAATGGAGGCGATTACACAAGAGTATTTTGTTCTAGAGGTCAGTAACGCACATCAAGACGTTATCCAAACCTATCGTCCTTTGGCATCTCAGCCAAGCTTGGGAACAACAAAGTGGTTGTTGACTTCAGAACACCGTCAAGTCGTTGAAGGGCTTGGTTCTATTTACAGTGTAAAACTTGCTGAACTATTTCTTGCCTTGCAGAAGGAGAACGCATAATGCACACCAGTATTTATATGTTTGAAAAAGAGCTGATTGAAAACAAAAATGTTACGCGTATTCCTTTGTTTCTATTGGTATGCGGAACCCTATTGTTCATCAGTTTATTAATGAACAATACACTGCAACATAACTTGTTTTTTGAGATGGAATTTGGTGGCGACATCAGCGATGTCCATATCGAATTTGTGGATGATTTCAACACCTTTATCATCATGCTTGTTGGTTTTATTTCGCTAATGCTCAGTTCACTCTATTTCCCCAGAACATTCCGCAAGGAGCGTAAAGAGGGAAGCTCAATGTTCTGGCGCAGCATGCCAGTGACGAATAATATGACTCACATAGTAAAACTGGGGTTTGGTCTATTTGTAATCCCTGTGATCTGTTCCGTGTTGGTCATTTGTGCGGACGTTCTGCTGTGGGGGCTTAACTTGGCGACAGAAAACCGTTTAGCCCTACTATTTGAACAACGTTCTCTAGGATATGCCGTTCAACACTGGTTGAATTACCTCAGTATCATGTGGGTGATTGCTGTGACGATGCTGCCATTGGCCTGCTTTACTTTAGTTATTTCACAGATATTTAATTCGCCGATCCTTGTGATGTTCGTGGGCGGTTTCGCGCTTAAATGGATCTCGATTGTTATGCTGAATTCTGACATTGTAGGGGAGTTTTACCACGCGATTTTCAATTTGCCGTTGCAGTTAATGACTTCTTCAAACATGTTCACGGCTTTCGAAGGTGCTGGTTGGGGTAATTTATTTGTGTATATCATGATTGGTATCGCCAGCTACTGGATTAGCCACAAGCTCTATAGTACTGATGAACTTTCATTGAAGTCACTGTTGACCCGATAAGTTTCTGGTTAAGCTTAATCAAAAAGAGAGCGTTTGTTCTCTTTTTTTTCGCCTACTTCCTGCGGTTACTATGGTGAGGATAGAAAAGGTTAGACCAGAAAAATTCACTCAAAATTAGAAATTAGTTCCAAAGTGATCAGTAATCAACTCTCATGACTAACATGATATAAATGTGTTAAATGCACCATGCTATTTTGTCGTCCTTTGTGAGCAATGACAAAGACGTGGACCGCTTCAAGTTTTATTTTGAGGCTTGAAATTATAATGTCCAATTGATCGAGAATTCTATCGGTTTGAGTTAAATTACTATTACAAATAGGTCTACCTATCTATGTTTAAAAAACTGTCGTTAAAAAACAAACTGGCGATTTCTGCCAGTGCTGCCATTATTCTTGGAGGACTACTCGTTGAAGCATTGTCGTATCGAGCTGCTCTGGAGCGATTAGATATTGATGTTGAGCAGCGACTGCAAAGTACCACCGCTTCTTATAATCAGTATGTGACGGACTGGTTATTGTCGAAAGAGCGTGCTTTAACCTCGCTGTCGCAAGATGCCGAGAAACAAGCCATCGTGACACATTTAAAACAAGTTCGAGATTCTGCAGCGTTTGACAACGTATTTCTTGCTTACCCCGACGGTTCGCAAAACAACGCTAATGGTGTCATCTTGCCGCCGGGGAACGATGATCCGCGCAAATGGGGCTGGTATACAAACGCTAAAGCAAACCCATCAAAAGTGTTTATGGATAACCCAACCGTTGCGGCGGCAACGGGCGCTAATGTGGTTTCATTAGGTAAGGCACTGAATTTACATAGCCAACAAGTTGTTTTAGGCGCAGATGTAGAAATTACTGACATCCTCAACAGCATGAAGCAAGTTATTTTGCCGGGTGAGGGGTACATGTTTATTGCTAACGATAAAGGCAATATTTTTACCCATAGTGATACTAAGCTGCTCAATAAAAGTGTTTCTGATCTGGGTTTAAATTTCGCTGATATCCGCCAAGCGATTGCGAAAAGCAGCGATTTATTGGTGGATATTCGAGGTGAGGAGTATGTTCTCTACGCTCGAAGCATCAACGGAACGAATCTCAGTACTGTTGTGGTCATCAATCACGATTCGCTCATCGCACCTTTATCTGAAGCTACTTTCAGCCAGCTCATTGTTACTGCCGTTGTGGTCATACTCTGTACCCTGCTGTTTAACTTATTGTGTAATATTTTGTTCCGTCCTTTGAATAATGTTTCTCAAGCGTTGGCACAAATTGCAAACGGTAGTGGTGACTTAACCCAACGCATTAAGGTTGAAAATAGTGATGAAGTTGGCGAACTAGCCAATAATTTCAATACCTTTGTGGAAAGCTTACAACAACTTATTGGCCATATTCGTCACCAGTCTCATCAATTGGAAGCGCAATCAGAACATGGCGCGCATCGCGCTAATCAATCGGCATCAGAGCTTAGTCACCAGCAGCAAGAAATTGTGATGGTTGCTACTGCAGTCACTGAAATGGCGTCGGCAACGCAAGAGATAGCCTCTCACGCAGAGCAAACGGCAAGAGCAGCGCAAGACTCGGCAACCAGCACCAATAATGGCCATGCTTTGGTGATTCATACCAAAGGCTCGATCAATAACTTGGCAAAATCAGTGAGTGAGGCCAGTGGCGTGATTGCCGCACTAAACCAACACGCGCAAGAGATTTCGACCGTACTGGCAACCATTCAAGGCATTGCAGAGCAAACCAACTTACTTGCGTTGAATGCGGCTATTGAAGCTGCGCGAGCCGGTGAGCAAGGCCGTGGTTTCGCCGTGGTAGCAGACGAAGTCCGTGTGCTTTCTCAGCGCACCCATACTTCTACCGAAGAGATAAAATCAACCATTGATACCCTGCAAGAAACCACTAAACGTGCGGTATCGTTGATGCAAAGCAGCTCAACGCTCGCTGAGAACTCAGTGGAAGATGCCGATAAAGCATCCGGTGCGCTTGAAGAAATTAAAGCAGCGGTTGCCTTGATCAGTGATATGGCGACGCAAATTGCGACAGCAGCCGAAGAGCAAACGCATGTGACTAGTGAAATTACACAAAATGTTACTTCTATCAAGGATGTGACGGAGCAACTGGTCATTGGTGCAGAAGATAGCTTGAGCCAATCCAACGAACTCAAGCAGCAAGCGGAAGAGCTGAGTGCAAAAGTGGCGACATTTAAATTAGCCTAACGGTTGTTTCTTTTTTATTCAAAAGGCTCTGCGGAGCCTTTTTTTGATCAGATTGCCATGTTTTCTCACTTGGTGAGAAAGCAAGTCTGTTATTAATCTTAAATTCTCGATATATAAGAATCATAGTTGAGGCGTGGAATAAATGAGGCTAAAAAGAAAACATGAACGAAACGAAATTATCGGCCAGCCAAGTTAATGAAAAGTCACTGCAATTATTGATGCAAGTGGCGGTAAATGAAGAGCCAGTATCAGCGAAAACCTTGAGCGAACAATTGCAAGTTCCGCTGAGTAGTTTGTACCGACATCTGAAGATTTTGAAAGAGTGGAACTTGATCGAAGAGAGCCCACACGACAAAACGTTGATCATCGGTTCGGCAGCTCTACTTTTAATGCGCAGTTATGAAACGAGTCAACACAATTTAGATGCAGTCGATGCGGTGTTAAGTCGATTACAGAAACAGACAGGCGAAATGGCGGCATACATGGTTCCGGTGGGATACCGAGCCTTGTGCGTTAGCCAAAAAGAAAGTATGCAGGCACTTCGATGCAGCTTCGTCCAGGGTCAAAGTCAACCCCTGCTTCGAGGTGCCTCATCTAAAGTGATGTTGGCGTATTTACCCGCTCCGCGCTGTGAAAAAATTCTTCGTTATTTTGGTGAAGACCACCAAATGGAAAAATGGCAGACAGAGTTGGAAAAAATACGTCGTAATGGGTACGCCGTGAGCACGTCAGAGATTGATCCTGGTGTTTCCGGAATTAGTGCCCCTGTAATGAAAGGGAGTAAGTTGATCGGCGCAATTTCAGTGATGGCTCCAGCCCATCGTGTTGAAACCAACAAGCAGCGGATCATTTTACATGTATTACAGGCAGCAAGAGCGTTGCCACCAGAAAGGTAATTCATAATGCTAAGTTTATTCAAACGCTACCGTATGAGTCGTACACATAGCCAACCCGCTTATCCATTCACGTTCATGACACTCTGTGAACAGATAAAGCCAATGTCTCAAGTAGAGTTTGAATTTGCTCAGCAGAGCCTTGAATTTGCATCAGATTGGCTCTATCAGAGTCAATCCACGCCTTGTTACTCTGATGCGGGACATATAGTCGTCAAAGATAAAAATGCCACCCGTTTTCAAGACACCTTAAGTCATCAATTAGCACTGAGCTCAGTGCCCGTCGTACTAGCGAATTGTCACGAAATGCTGCTCAATGCATTACCAGTGATGGCTTTTGAGAATGACGAAGTTGGTATTGTGAGTATCGGGCATCATTTTGAGCTGAAACAAACGCTGGACCTACAAGTTGGCTCTGCATTTCATTTTGCACTCTCTCGCTATAACAATACGCGTCTATTTTGTATTGGAATTGATGAAATGCATCAATCTAATCAAGTGTGGGAGTATGCAGAAGATTTAGGCTGTGATTGGTTAACGCTGAATGAGTGCAGTTTTCGTCATCGTAATCAACTAAAAAGTCAATTAGGTCACTACATCGAGCATTGTGATCAACTGATCGTGACGATTGATTTAGCCTCTTTAGTTCCGGGAATGGGGGTTGATGAGAATCATGCGTTAGATAACCAGATGGTATTAAGAAGCCTAAGACAATGTGTGTTATCAGGTAAGATAAAACTCATCCAATTGATCGGTGCGAAAGAGAAGTTGATTTATTCTAAGCAGACCAAAGAAATTTTAGATGAGCTATGTGCTTTGTCACCGGATGTGATCCACGCTGCTTAGTTTTAGTGTCACCGTTAAGCAATCTAAATTTAACATATTTGTCACGATAGACCGCTATGCTGCTTGCAAAATCCAATAACAAGACAAGTAAAGTCAAGGAGCAAACATGTGGAAGCGTGATGAGCAAGAGTATCAATTTAGTGAAATGATCGAAGCGAGACTCTCTCGCCGCCGTTTTATGGCCAGTAGTGCGGCAGTCAGTGCTGGTGCATTTTTATCCTTAAACCCAGTGGCTAAAGCTGTGGCGGCAAAGTCGAGCTCTTCACTGCTCAACTTTGAGGCTATTCCAGCATCAACTGCTGATAAAGTCATTGTGCCTAAAGGGTACAAAGCGACGCCATTGATGTCATGGGGTGACCCAATTTTTGCTGATGCGCCAGCATTTGACCAAAGTGGTAAACAAGATTCGCGAGCACAAGAGCTTCAATTTGGTGATAACACTGATGGCATGAGCTTCTTCCCAATTTCGGATGATCGCGGTGTGCTTGCGATTAATAATGAATACACCAATTACGAATACTTGTTTGATCACAAAGGCAAATCGATGACAGCAGATGATGTGCGTAAAGCACAAGCCGCTCATGGTGTGACGATTGTGGAACTAGTGAAACGCAATAATGCATGGCAGGTTGATCGCCAAGGCAAACGTAACCGCCGCATTACGGCGAATACCGAAATGGTCATAACTGGCCCTGCCGCTGGACATTCGCTGCTTAAAACTAAAGCAGACTCCACAGGTAAACGAGCATTGGGAACCTTGAATAACTGCGCTAATGGACAAACACCGTGGGGCACTTATCTTACCTGTGAAGAGAACTTCAATGGATATTTTGGAACAACCCAAAATGCGGTAACGCTCAGCGCTGATCATAAGCGCTATGGTGTTGAAGCTAAACCCAGTGATTATCAATGGCATCAGCATGATGAGCGTTTTGATGTTGCCAAAAACCCGAATGAGCCAAACCGTTTTGGCTGGGTGGTAGAAATCGACCCTAACGATCCAACATCGATGCCACTCAAACGCACGGCGTTAGGTCGTTTCAAGCATGAAAATGCGGCGCTTACACTCAATAAAGATGGCCATGCTGTGGTCTATCTGGGCGATGATGAACGCGGTGAACATCTATACAAATTCGTTTCAAAAAATCGCTACCAAGCTGGTAACGATGCGGCGAATCGCAACTTATTGGAAGAAGGAACCCTTTTTGTTGCTAAGTTTGATATGAATGAGCAAGAGCTGAAAGGTTCAGGAAAGTGGCTTGAATTGACCTTTGGTAAAAATGGTTTAACACCAGAAAACGGTTTTAATGATCAAGCTGAAGTGATGATTTTTGCTCGCCGTGCGGCTACTCAAGTTGGCGCGACAACAATGGATCGCCCTGAATGGGTTGCTATTCACCCTGATAATAAGCACGTGTTCTGTACGCTGACCAACAATAAAAACCGAGGTAAAGAGGGACAACCTGTTGGTGGTCCTAACCCTCGTGCTAAGAATAACTATGGCCAAATTGTTCGCTGGATGCCAGCCAATGATGATCATACTAGCACCGTGTTCGCATGGGATCTCTACTTGATTGCGGGCAACCCAACGGTACATAAAGGCGATCTCTATGCGGGCAGCGACAATATCTCAGCAGACAACATGTTCAACAGCCCAGATGGTATCGACTTTGACAACGCGGGTCGCTTGTGGATTCAAACCGATGGCAACTATTCCAACAAAGGGGATTTTGCCGGGCAAGGCAACAACCAAATGTTGTGCGGGGATCCAATTACTGGTGAAGTCAAACGTTTCCTAACTGGGCCGATTGCTTGTGAAATAACAGGGTTAACTTTTTCACCGGATCAAAAAACCATGTTTGTTGGCGTTCAACACCCTGGGGAAGATGAAGCGCCATCGCATTTCCCATACGGTGGAACCACCAAGCCTCGTTCGACCATTATGATGATCACTCGTGAAGACGGCGGGGTTATTGGCGCATAAGCCCTGATCATTTACGCTGAAGGGAGCTACGGCTCCCTTTTTAACATTCCTGCTGTCGGTCAACGCTGTTGCCATCATCCATTCACGGTCTTGCCGCCTCCTATCTTGCACGAAAGAAGACGTTGTTTCGGTTGGGCAGTAGATGGTCCTGTTTGCCTTTCCTACACGTTATGCATGAATTCTTTGTGTCAGGAAAATAAGTAAAAAGGGTGAGGTCGGGGCGATTATTTTCCCTCAAATTGACAATCGCTTGATACGTTCTTTGCGTGTCGTCCGTTATTATGTTGATCTTCAATAATCCAGCGGTGTCTATTGAGCGTGAAAAAGCAAATCCAAATCAAAAAATCGGGCTTAGTACTCTTAGCCTTGTTCTCGTTGCTGTTAGTTCCCATCTCATTGGTTGGGTCTTCGATTGATTTGACCACACCAGTGAGCGATGGCGTCGGTGCATTTTTTACCTATTTAACCGATTCGGCTGGTTGGCAAGGTTTTGGCTTTACCTTTGCTTTATTGGCTTTTTTGGCAACACGGACAGCGACTTCCCGCATTGAACTGCTTAACCGCATTATTCAAATTGGCTTGTTATTGGTGATTGGTATGGCTGCCAAAACCGGTTTAAAACATCTGACAGAGAGCCCGCGTCCGTACACCAAATTAATGACGTATGAGTTACTTATCCCAAACCCTGCGCATTTTTATAAATTGAGTGAATTACAAAAAGAAAGTGTGATGACCGACATCGCAACCCAAGTCAGTGACTGGCGTCTACGTCACTGGCAGGGTGAAAAGGACTATTCATTTCCCTCTGGCCATACGATCTTCGCTGCTATTTGTTTGGCTTTTTTTGGTGGCCTGTTTATTGAACAAAAGCGCTATGTTTTTGCAGCGGGTCTACTGCTTTGGGCATGCGGAGTTGCCTTTAGCCGCTTATGGTTAGGGATGCATCGTCCGGTTGATTTATACGGTTCCTTGCTGTTTGTTAGCATGATTTACCTTGTGATACCCAAAGTGTACCCCTTAGATCACCCTAAATTAAAACCACTATTAACGCGTCTTCATCTCTGTTAACCGTTAACGAGCCATCATAAAAAAAGCCAGCACATTTAAACGTGCTGGCTTTTTTGTAATCACATTTTACAATCACATAAGTAACGGCAATCAGGCAAAGAAGGAGGAAGCCACACCAATCAAACCACCGAATACTCCACCCCAAACAACCAACCAGCCAAGGTGCTGTTTAATCATCTTCTGTACCATCTCTTTCACCAATTTAGGCGTGAGTTCATTGAGACGTTGATCGATGATGTTTTCGATGTTAGCGGTGATCTCTTCAATCATCTCAGGAGCTTCTAACTGCTCTTTGAGCGCTTGTTTAACGCTATCGCTCTGGCTGATATCAATCATAGATTGCTGCATTTTTTCGACAAACGGTTGCTTGAGTGGTTGTAGCGCGTCGGTTCCACCAAACATCGCCAGCATGCCGCCAAATGGAGAGTTTGCAATCACTTCGACCAAAGAATCAAAGGTTGGGTTGAAGTCAACTTTGGCAATCACAGGCTCAAGATCCAACGTTTTACTGCCCGTCATCTCTTTACTGAGGAAGCGGTCAATATTGGACTGGGTGAAAAATTGCTCCATCATCAGGCTCTTGATTGCGGTTTTGAACTCTTCAAAGCGGGCAGGTATCACCCCCGAGCCATATAGTCCTGGCACTTTTTCAAACAGCATGTGAATCGCAAGCCAGTTGGTGATTGCGCCAGAAAAGGCAAATAAGCCTGCATAAAGTGCAATGGTGTTATCCAGTTGATAGCTCGTTGCAAGGAGCGCTAGTGCAATGATATTAGTGAGTAAGCTCTTGTTCATAATCCTAATCTAGTCAAGTAAAGGGAATGGGCGAATTCTAAGGAAAAAGAGTCAATTGTGGAAGCATCAACGGAGCGCAAACTCCGTTGATAAACCATTAAGAAACTTCAACGTCGTCGCAACCGATAAAGCCACCGGTTTGGTGCGCCCATAGGTGTGCATAAATGCCGTTTTGAGCGATCAACTCCTGGTGTGTGCCTTGCTCAACGACGTTACCTTTATCGAGTACGATCAACCTGTCCATTGCGGCAATGGTTGATAAACGGTGGGCAATGGCAATCACGGTTTTGCCTTGCATCAGCTCATTTAAGCTCTCTTGAATCGCCGCTTCCACTTCGGAGTCGAGTGCGGATGTGGCTTCGTCGAGTACCAATAGTGGCGCATCTTTTAACAGCACGCGGGAAATAGCAATTCGCTGGCGCTGGCCGCCAGACAGTTTTACGCCGCGCTCGCCCACTTGCGCATCATAGCCTAGGTTACCAAATGGGTCGGTGAGTGTTTCGATAAACTCATGCGCGTGTGCCTGTCGGGTGGCTTGCAGCAGTTGTTCTTCGCTTGCATCAGGGTTGCCATACAAAATGTTATCGCGGATCGAGCGATGCAGCAGTGAAGTATCTTGCGTCACCATACCAATTTTGCTGCGCAATGAATCTTGGGTGACGTCATTGATCGCTTGCCCATCGATGCGAATTTGACCACCTTCAACATCATGAAAACGAAGCAGTAAATTAACTAAAGTCGATTTGCCAGCGCCAGAGCGTCCTACTAAACCCACTTTTTCACCCGGTTTAATGGTCAGGTTTAAATGGTTAATAACGCCTTTATTCTCGCCATAGTGGAAACTCACGTCATCAAATTCGATGCCACCTTGTGCAACCTGCAACGGTTTTGCGTTAGGTTTATCTTCAATGGTGATCGGTTTCGAGAGGGTTTTCATGCCATCCACGACTGTGCCCATGTTTTCAAAGAGTGCGCCAACTTACCACATGATCCATTTCGACATGCCATTAATGCGCAATGAAAGGCTGATCGCAATCGCGATGGCACCAATACTGATGGCACTCTGCATCCATAGATAAATCGAAGTCGCCGCAATCACGAACACCAAAATATAGTTGGCGAGTTCAACGCACAGGTTAAAGCCAGTCACTAAACGCATTTGGCGGTGAACTGTGTCTAAAAAGCTCTCCATGCCTTGTTCGGCATAGTCGGTTTCTCTGCGGGTGTGTGAGAACAATTTGACCGTGGCAATATTGGTGTAGCTATCGACAATGCGCCCCGTCATGGTTGAGCGAGCATCGGCTTGTTCTGATGCCACTTTTTTAAGCTGTGGTACAAAGTGAAGTTGAATGCAAATGTAGGCCGCGAGCCAGACGAGCATCGGCACCATTAAACGCCAGTCTGCTTGCGCCAACATCACCACAATCGCAGTGAAATAGACTGACACATAGACAAACACATCCAAGGTCTTCATCACGGTTTCGCGGATGGATAACGCCGTTTGCATCACTTTAGTGGCAATTCTTCCCGCAAAGTCATCTTGGTAAAAAGAGAGGCTTTGTTTGAGCAGATAACGGTGCGCTAACCAACGGATCGACATGGGATAATTGCCGAGCATAGTTTGGTGGATCAAGAGTGAATAGATGCCAATCAAAAGTGGCATGATCACGAGTACCAAAATAGATAAACCGATCAAGGTGTCTCGGTTCTCAGTTAGGAAAGTCTCTGGGTTACTGGATGAGAGCCAATCCACCAGTTGGACCATAAAACCGAACAGTGATACTTCAACAACGGCAATTAACGTGCTGATTAATGCCATTAACATGAGTGGTTTTTCAAAACCGCGCGTGTAGTAACGACAAAAGGCCCATAAGGTCGCAGGAGGCTGTTTGGGTTCCTCTTTGGGAAAAGCTTGGGTAAAGCTTTCAAATTTTTTATACATCGAAAATCCTTATGCCAATTCTCGCTAAAGTATGAGAGACCAAAAGCCTAGAACGCGAGAATCTAACGTTGAACTCCTATAAGGGGAGCAAATGATGGAGTAAGCCGAACAGAAGTATAACGAAATCACAACATAAGTGGCGGATTACTTTTCGCGCTTGGCTCTAGAAAACGGCGCCTGATTAATACTGTGGTCAATGCAGCAAGCATCGGCTCGAATGGTCAGTAACGTCCATCGGGTGAAAAAGTGAAGTGAGTTAAATATCGTTATCGACGATAAGAGAACCATCAACGAGTTGCGCTACTTTTAAGTGAGTTTTTACTGTGAATATTTTTTGAATAAGGGTGAATATTTTTAGGTGTGATGGGGATTTTGCCGTAATTTTTAATGTGAAAAGTGGTTTTCTCAGTAATTAATAGGAGTTATTCGATGAAATAACCCAAAATTCAGTCAATGTTATTTTAACATTATGCTTACAATTGGCCTAAAGTGAGTAGAAGGGAAAGTTTCTATGATGTTGCAGGAACAAGTGATCACACAGCCAGCCGTGAATACGGTGCAAAATGCCAATTGTGTCGTAATGGTGCCGCCAAAAGAGTTCAAATTTAACGCTCAAACGGCGCAAGATAATGAATTTCAACACCAAGTTGCATTGAGTACCGAACAAGTTCGCATCCAAGCCATGGCCGAATATCAAAGCATGGTTGAGACACTGCGTCTCGAAGGCGTGCAAGTGGTGGAGTTTGATTACCCATTATCTGAAGTGGAAACGCCAGATGCCGTCTTCCCTAATAACTGGTTTAGCACTACGCCAGAGGGAACCTTGTTTACCTTTCCGATGGCTTGTAAAAATCGACAGCAAGAAGTGCGCCCACAAGCGTTGATCGAAACCCTTACTTTGTCAGGCCGCAAGGTATTGGCGCAAGATTCGTTGCTCGCGTATCAAGACCAGCAGGCTTATCTTGAAAGCACCGGTGTGATGGTGATGGATCACCTTAATCGAACCATCTATTCGGCGTTGTCACAGCGCTGCGACCGTGAAGTGTTAGAGGAGTACGCCAAACGTATCGGTTATGATCGCGTGGTCTCTTTTCAAACGGCGTTGCCTTCAGGCCAACCGGTTTATCACACCAATGTGATGATGGCGGTTGGTGAAGCATTCTGCGTGATTTGCGATGAAGTGATCCCGGAGTTTGAACGCCGTTTTGTGGTTAAATTACTGGCCAAAGATAAGCAGATCATCTCAATTTCACTTGAGCAGATGAACGGTTTCTGCGGCAACATTTTACAATTAGAAACGGCGGCAGGAGATAAAGTGATCGCTATGTCGCAATCGGCGTTTGATGCCTTTTCGCCGGCGCAGCGTGCGCAGCTGGCCACTCACGGTAAGTTACTGCCGTGTAATGTGAAGACCATTGAGGATATTGGCGGTGGTTCGGTGAAATGTATGCTCGGTGAGATTTTTCTTCCTACGACTGGCTAATATCGAGTGCTTCAAGGGAATAGTTCGGAAACTCTCATTTGGTTTGAATAAATTTGCTGTAGGTACTGACTCGGCCGTTGATGTACTCAATACCGCAGTGAATGCTGTGTTCGTTATTGCCAACAATCTGATATTCGACAATAAATTCACCGCTGATCACTTTGATAAATAAGAAACCGTCGATGACTTTCCATAATCCTTGCAGTGTTTTTTCACCAAACAGATCTCGCTCGACCAACGTGCCATTCGGCTTTAAATGCAAAGCGGAAGAAAAACCGTCTACATTCACTTTTACCCAAGTATGCTGGTGAGCCTCAAAGCTTAATATTTTGCGTCGACACTTAACCCATTCTGCCAGCGCTTGCTCTTGGGTTGGGGTGAGCGTAGGGAGCGCTTCCATTTCTAAAAGGGTGTGATGCTTTTCATACCAGAAGAGTTGTAAGTGAAGTAATTTCATTGGTTCTCAGAGTGTTATGCATCGGGGCGTTATCAACAAACAACTCTGCGCGATTGTGTTGGTGATGTCAATATTTGCCAAGAAAAGCTACCGCGCTCACGGGGGAGAGGGCGCGGCATTATCCAATATGAGGATGAAGGATGCATAAAAGATGCACCCGAGCACAATTTATAGGTTGAATAAATGAGCTATAGGTTAAATAAACGAGGTAAATCTGCGGCGTCACACGCTTGGTTTAATCGCTGTTGAGCGGTACGAATGTCGCGCTGCCAATATTCATTTTGTGCCCACATCTCAATCACCAGCGGAGCAACGCAGTGTGTCTTTTTCAAGGTTTGGAAAATGGCGTCGAAATTAACCTCTCCTTCTCCAATCACTAAATCTCGAAATTGGCCAGCGTAGTTTGGGGTGACACAATAGGTATCTTTAAGATGGATCTGAGTAATGTGAGGCATACCAAGTGCCAATTCAGTACACACATCGTAGTTCCAACCTGAAATGTTGCCTACATCTGGATACGCCATAAAATAGGGTGAGGGTACTTGCCGCTTGAGAATTTCGAACTTGCTCAGTGAGTTAAGATAGCGGGTATCCATGATCTCCACCGCCAGCATCACGCCAGCACGCTCGGCCAGTTTGGCGGCAAGCTGCATGCCTTCAATGAAGCGTTGATGAGTTTCTTCATTAGCGGGTTCGTAATAGACATCATAGCCTGCGAGTTGAATGGTACGAATACCCAGTTTGTAAGCTAAGGTAATCGCTTTCTCCATGTGCAAAATAGCTTGCTCTCTAATGGCGGGGTCTGACGAGCCAAAAGGAAACTTACGGTGCGCACTTAAGCACATCGATTGGAGCGGGATTTGGTATTGCTCACACCATCTTCGTAGCTGATAGATGGTTGCATCATCCCAGTCTAAGCGTTGACGACGTTGATCCGACTCATCGACGGATATCTCTAAAAAATCAAACCCCAGCTCTTTCGTTGTGGCGAGCTTTTCTTCCCAACTGAAATGATTGGGGAGCGCTTTTTCATACAACCCGATACGTTGGCGTGGCAAATGCTGATACATACGGCCTCCTAGCACCAAAAACGATCGATTTGACTGCGCAGTGCTTCGGCAGTGACGCGACCTTTTTCACCGACCAATGCACGCCCCGCAATGAAGGTTTTGGCCTTAATGCCTTCAAATAAATAGAGATCTTCTGGCACGATGCCACCTGTGATGGAAAGCTCAAGCCCCATATCGGATAGAGTTCGCATCTTCTCAACATCTTCGCTTGTCCAACCAATACCGGCCAGTTCGGCATCTCTTGAACGGTGATAAATGGCTTGGGTGATGCCAAGATCAATCCACGCTTGTGCATCAGCAAAGGTCCAGTTGCCGTAAATTTCGATTTGGATTTCGCCATCCAGCTCATCGGCGACTTTCTTACACGCACTGATGGTAGCGATATGCGCTGCGGCAGAAACGGTGATCCAATCCGCGCCAGCTTCAAATGCCATCCGCGCTAAAATAGCGCCGCCATCGGTGGTTTTCATATCGCACACTAGAATATGGTCAGGGTGATTATGGCGTAACGTTTTGACGGCTTTCATGCCTTCAGCAAAGGCGAGGATGGTGCCCACTTCGATGACATCAACAAAGCTTGCTACGTTTTTTGCCACTTCGATGGCAGAAATAAGGTCAGTTTGGTCGAGAGCGATTTGGATCATTGGTTTAGTCATGAGAGTTATCCTTGAATTTTGTCACAGATCAAACGGGCGAGCCCGTCGTGATTGTTATCGGTTGTACAAATCAGTTTGGCGTGGGATTTCACCGTATCGTCGGCATTGAGCATCGCCACACCGAGCCCGGCGTAGTCGAGCATTGAAATGTCGTTATGGTTATCGCCGACAGCCAGCACGTGATTAGCGTGGTAGCCAAGTGATTGCACATATTCAGCCAAGCGCTGACCTTTACTGTTGCCTTTGGCAGCAAAGTCGATGCGATTCGACCATGAACGCTCACCGTTGAATGTCTCTTGTACCCAAGCTTGTTGGGCAAGGCGTTCAACGGAACTCGGTAGCCCTTCAACCACAAATTTCCAAATAAACGTTTCTTGCTCGACACGGTGACGAAACGAGTCAATTTGCTCGATTTTGGGCTGTGCCGTCGGTGGATACTGGTTGGCCCATTTTTCCAACGCTTGCATGTAGGCGATTGGGCTACGCTTGGAATAGGTCATCGCGTCGGTCACATACATCACCAGTTTCATTTGAAACTCTTTAGCCAGTGCAAGAAAGGTCAATGCATCGTGCTTGGCAATAGCATTGTGCTTGAGCACTTTTTCATTTTGGTAGTCATACACATACGTGCCGTTACAGCAGATGATGGGGGTTGTGAGCCCCAACTCTTGATAATAGGGTTTAGCCGCCGTGTGGTGACGGCCGGTCACGATCACCACGTGGCAGTGTTGCTGCGCTTGTTGAATCGCTCGCTTTAGCTGAGGATGAATGGTGTGTTCATCAGTCAACACCGTGCCATCAAGGTCGAGCGCGAGAACTTTATACATAGCTGCTACCTTTGGCCGTAGTAAGCGTTATCACCATGCTTACGTTGATAGTGTTTATCGGATAATTCCGGTTGAATTTTGATGCCACTGTTGAGTGAACGAGTAGCCAGCGCCATGGCAGAAATCTCCTCCAAGACGACGGCGTTATGAACCGCATCTTTAGCATCTTTGCCCCAAGAGAAAGGAGCATGCCCGGCGACAATCACACTTGGCACCGCCATCGGATCAATGCGCCGATGTGTGAACTCTTCGATGATCACAAGGCCGGTGTTTTTCTCATACTGGCCAGCGATTTCATCGCAAGAAAGTTTGCGTGTGCAGGGGATGTCACCGTAAAAATAATCGGCGTGAGTGGTTCCTAAAGCAGGAATGTCAATGCCCGCTTGCGCCCAAATAGTGGCACTGCGCGAATGGGTGTGTACCACGCCGCCAATCTCTGGATAAGCTTTATAGAGTTCAAGGTGAGTGGCGGTATCACTGGATGGATTGAGTGTGCCTTCCACAATCGCGCCGTTAAGGTCAACGATCACCATGTCATCGACTTTCATTACATCGTATTCCACGCCAGAAGGTTTGATGGCGATGACGCCCTTCTCGCGGTCTATTTCTGACACATTACCCCAAGTAAAAGTGACTAAACCGTATTGGGGAAGCTTAAGATTTGCCGCAAATACTCGCTGTTTTAGTTCGCTATACATGGCATCCTCACTCGACCAATTGCGCCGCTAACGCTTGATCAATCACTTGGTAAACATCCTGCGCGGTACGACAACGGCGCAGTTTATCGAGATCAACGCCTGTCTCGCTCTCTTCATCATCCAGCACTTGGGTTACTTCCATTAATCCTTCCATATGCTGATCAGACGAGCTGCCCGCTAAGGTGATCAGCACATCGACCGGTTCATCTTCGCCGTCAAAATAGACAGGCGTTTGTAGCGTCACTAAAGCAAAGGCGGTTCTGATCACGCCATTTTCAGGACGAGCATGAGGCAGGGCAAGATTAGGCGCGATGACGATGTACGGGCCTAATTGTTCAACGCTGCTGATGATGGCATCGTGATAACAGGGGTGGATGGCTCCTGATTTTATCAGCCTATCCGTACCGATTTTGATCGCCTCTTGCCAAGTGCTCGCCTGTGCATTTAATTGGATGGAATCATTGTCGATCAGTGATTGTTTCAGTCCCATGGTTCTATCTCCAGAGTGGGTGCCAGTGCGTCTGGCACCTATTGTTTTTGTACTTATCGTTTTTGTGCTTATCGTTTTGTAGTCAATAGCTATTTCAAAGTGACAAAGTTTTTATCGATGATATCGAGCAGCTCATCACCAAAAGAGTTCGGATTCAGCATGTTTTGTACGCCGAGCACAAACTTGCCTTCTCCGGGCTCCATCTCACCAGAGAGATGTTTTGATGAGACGATGATGTCGGTGGTGGCGAGCTTAGATTTATAATCAGACACTGCGCAGGAATCCATCACGTGTGGAATGCCTTTTTTCTCCAGATACTTACCGATTTTCATCTTCATCATCATTGAGGAGCCTTGTCCATTGCCACACACGGCTAAAATGCTGACCGGGCGCACGCCATCACTGACTTTCAGTGCTTGTTCGACGGCGGCGATGACTTCTGGATCGTCACTGATGTTTACCAAACCTTGTGCATCTTCCTCTTCACGCAGTTTTTTAGAGGCGAAGAACATGTACACACCAGCCAATGCAATCAGCACAAAGAAGAACAGTTTTGAGACGGATAAGCCTTGCATGATCGGTGGGAAGACTAGCGCCCAGTCGGCCATGCCCATCCAGCCGCTAAATTCAGTGCCGTATTGGTTGAAGATGTGAATGGCCCATGCGGACCCCACTACTTCGATGATACCCATCACAAAACAGATCTTCATGACCGCGCGCCAGCCGCCAAAGTGGTTGGCAAAAACACCAATGGTTGCGTTGGAGAAGAACATCGGGATAAAGCCGGGAATGATCATGATCGATGCATCAAAAGCGAGCATGGCCAGCACCGCGGTAAATTGACCAATCGCGCCCCACATAAAACCAAACACCATGGCGTTAGGTGAGAACGCGTAGATAGCGGCGCAGTCAATGGCTAACACCGCGTTAGGAATGACGCGCTCTGAGATACCTTTAAAGGCTTCAGACAGTTCGGCAACGAACATACGCACACCGGCTACGATAACTTGAATCGCTACCGCAAATTTAAGGCCAGTTTCCAGAATGTAGATAGACCAATGGGTTTTTCCCGCCATTGCTTGCAAGTTGTCTAAACCAAAGGAGAGCAAAATAATGCCGAAAAATAGTGTCATCACAATCGCGGTCGCGGCAATACTGTCGTGGAAAATGTGCAACCATTTAGGCAGCTCAAGGTGGTCGACACTCTCGTTTTTTTGGGGGCAATCTTAACTGCAATCCAAGATGCGACTTGTTGCTGGTGGCCGATGGAGAAACCAGCACCACCCGTGACGGCTTCGGTGGGTTTGAACATAATGTTGGAGGAGATAGACCAGTAGAGCGCCATCAAAACAGCCGAGTAAAGGATGGTTTCCCACATGCTTGCACCCAGCACAAGGTAGAACACCGCAATTAATCCAGCCTGCTGGAACATAATGTGCCCCGTTAGCATAATGGTGCGAATGCCTGTGTAGCGGCGTAGCAAAACGAGCAAGATGTTGATCGCCAGTGCCAGTAGCACGGTATAGCCGACCCAAGAATAATCATCCCCCATGATTTCCATGGTGGCCATCATCGAGGTGTACGGGTCGATAACCGAGCCAGTTAAACCATGATATTCCGATAATTTCTCAATCACAGGCTTAAAGCCTGCCACTAAGGTCCCTGCTCCCACCTGTACCAACATAAAGCCGACGATGGTTTTGATCGATCCTTTAATGATGGTGGTGGTGTCTCTTCTTAATAACCAGTAACCGATAAGGGTGACTAAGCCCAGCAGCAAAGGTGCTTTAGTCATTACTTGGCTATAAAAAATGTAGAAGATATCGTAGATGAACTGCATATCTTTACCCCTTGATTCTCTTATTTATCGTTATGTGTATTCCCGTCTTACTCGAAGCTGGGTGTAGGTCAGAGTGGTTCAGCAAGGTGATGCTGATTTCCATCTTGTTTTGCTCACGAAATAGACTTTACCAATCAAAACTAATCATTCAATGCTCATTTGTGATTATTTTGATTTTTATCAATTTCTCCACCAGCGGGAGACATTATTTGATACTCAAGTCACAGTTGAAATTTTATATCAAATAAAATCAATGGCTTATAATTTATTGTGAGCGAAAGGGAAGTTTTGTCCGTCCAGTGTTTGACATTGTGATGGATGAGAAATAGAATCAAAACAAATCATAAATAATCACCAAGTAATCACTTGATGAAAAGATAAGGTGATAACCATGAACGAAGTACAAAGACATAACGAGATACTGTCTTTGCTAGACAATATGCGCACCATCAACGTCACGCATATTATTGAGAAATTTAACGTGTCACCAGCAACGGCCCGCCGTGATATTTCTAAGTTAGATGAGCTAGGTAAGCTGAAGAAAGTTCGCAATGGCGCTGAACGCTTAGAGATTAGAAAGCGAGCGTGGACGCCGTTAAATATCGACAGTACGGATCATTTCCATGAAAAATCACAGATTGCCATGGCTGCGGCTAAGCTCTGCAAACCCGGTGACAGTGTGGTAATTAACTGTGGTTCGACTGCCTTCTTGCTCGGTAAAGAGTTGTGTGGCCAAGATGTTCAAATTGTGACTAACTACTTTCCACTGGCCAGTTATCTTATCAATGAAGATCACGACGATGTGATCATCATTGGTGGGCAGTACAACAAAGCACAAAACATTTTTCTCAACCCGGCCCCTGATTCGTTAGGTGGCTACGCCGGGCATTGGATGTTCACCAGTGGTAAAGGGCTGACGGAAAATGGCCTCTACAAAACCGATATGCTTACCGCTGTTGCCGAGCAACAAATGCTAGAGCAAATCGGTAAGTTAGTGGTGGTAGTGGATAGTTCTAAAGTTGGGCAGCGTACGGGCATGCTATTTTGCCCCGCCAGAAAGGTTGATATTGTTATCACTGGCAAAGCCGCCGATCCGCAAGTTATCCAAGCGCTACAGCAGCAGGGGACCGAAGTGATTCTGGTATAAAAAGCACTTCGCTCTACAGATTCTAATAATAAACACAGGCTCAGTGTCTTCACCTTTGGTTAAGACGCTTGGCTCCCTACATCCAAAATTTGTCTAACTGATCGTGAAATAAAAGGTGTTGCTATGAGTAAAATTGATGAAATCACACGCGATTCATGGGTTCTAAGTACGTTTCCTGAATGGGGAACTTGGCTGAATGAAGAGATAAAAAAGACCGAGGTGGAAGCCAACACTTTTGCTATGTGGTGGCTTGGTTGTACAGGCATTTGGCTAAAAAGTGCCGGTAATACCAATCTTTCGATCGATTTTTGGTGTGGGACGGGTAAGAAAACGCAAAAGAATCCGCTTATGAATCCACAACACCAAATGATGCGGATGGGGGGCGTGCGTGAACTGCAACCCAACTTAAGAACGTCTCCTTTTGTGTTGGACCCATTTGGCATCAAAGAGATTGATGCGGTGCTGGCGACGCATGATCACGCTGACCATATCGATATTAATGTCGCAGCGGCTGTGCTGCAAAACTGTGGTGAACATGTGAAATTTATTGGGCCACAAGCTTGCGTCGACCTGTGGCAAGGCTGGGGAGTACCGAGTGAGCGCTGCATTGTGGCGAAAGTGGGTGATTGCATTGAAGTCGGCGATATCAGTATCCGAGTACTGGACTCTTTTGATCGCACTGCGTTGATTACGCTGCCTAAAGGTATCTCATCTTATGATAAGGGGATTCTTGATGGTATGGATGATCGCGCGGTCAACTATCTGATTGAAACCTCAGGTGGTTCAATCTATCACTCAGGTGATTCGCATTATTCGAACTACTATGCCAAGCATGGTAATGACTACAAGATTGATGTGGCGCTGCTCTCATACGGTGAAAACCCACGTGGTGTGACCGATAAAATGACATCTTCTGACATTTTACGTGCTGGAGAGTCATTAAATTGTGAAGTGGTGATCCCATTCCATCACGATATTTGGGCTAACTTCCAAAATGACCCGCGTGAAATTGAAGTATTGTGGCAAATGAAAAAAGATCGTCTGCAATACGGTTTTGCACCTTTCTTTTGGCAAGTAGGTGGCAAATATACTTATCCAACCGATAAAGGGCGTATGCACTATCAACATTTCATGGGCTTTAAAGATATTTTTGTCGATGAACCAGAGCTGCCTTTCAAAGCATTCCTGTAATGTTCTGAAAGCAGAAACTAGAGAAGAGAAAGAGGCCAATTGGGCCTCTTTGTTTATCGGTAATCTCTTTGTTTATCGGTAATGATGCGTAGCGCTTGATTTTATACTTCAGGTTGATAGTGCAAAATGGTCATTGAGATGGGCGATTGCAATATTTCTCCCTCTGCATGGCCAGGTTGTACGTTGCGTAAATTGGTATCGCATATCACTTCCCAGTTTTGGTTACGATCTTTGGGGAGCGTAAAACGAGCGGGTGCGTTGGTCTGGTTGATCAAATAGATCATCTCTGCGCCATTTGAACCGATCCCCATATGCAGAGCAACTGAGCTCAAGCGATTCCAATCGTCATGCTCCATCAATGTGCCATCCACGCGTCGCCAGAAGATGCGGTTGGCATTACGCTCTTCTCCACTGAACGCGCGAATGAAGGGCACCATATAGGTTTGTCGCGCCGCGATCATTTGACTTAGCCAATGCTTGAAGTAGCTTTTGCGTTCGGTCATGTTCCAGTCAAGCCAACTGATCTCATTGTCTTGGCAGTAAGCATTGTTATTACCTTGCTGAGTATGCGAAAGCACATCCGCGGTGAGAATATGAGGAATGCCAAAAGCAAAAAGTAAGCTCGCCATCATATTGCGTTTTTGCTTTTCGCGGGTTGCTTTTATCACCATGTTCTCGGTTTCGCCTTCGACGCCATAGTTGTCGGAGCGATTGTCACCGTGACCATCTCGGTTTTGTTCACCATTCGCTTCATTGTGCTTATGCTTGTATGACACCAAATCTTGCATGGTGAAGCCATCATGATAAGTGATGTAATTGACGGTCAGTTTGTAGGGCCAGTTGGCGGCACTGTACAAGTCGCGCGAGCCCATTAAGCGTGTGGCGAACTCTTTTAAATAGCCTTGGTCGCCGCGCCAGAAGCTGCGTGTGATATCACGTAATTTGTCGTTACATTCATTCCAACCGAAAGGAAAATTGCCTACTTGGTAACCGTTTGGACCAATATCCCAAGGCTCTGCAATCAATTTGACTCGTTTTAACGTTGGATCTTGCGCCACCGCTTTAAAGAACGCAGCATCGGGGCTGAAATTATCGCCATTTCTTCCAAGCGTTGCGGCCAAATCAAAACGAAAACCATCGATTTGGTATTCGCTAACCCAGTAGCGCAGCGTGTCCATGACTAGGTTAAGGGCGGGTTGATAAGAGAGATCTATGGTATTACCACAACCGGTAAAATTCGCGTAATGTTGACCGTGTTTTAGATAATATTTAGGGTCGAGTGCTTTTAAATTGAAAATAGGCCCATCTTCGCCCCCCTCCGCTGAGTGGTTATAAACCACATCCAGTATCACTTCAATTCCGTGACGATGCAGTTCTCTGATAGCCGTTTTCAGTTCCGTTACCGCATCTTTTTGCGCATAACGTGGATCTGGCACCATAAACAGGTAGGGGTTATATCCCCAATAGTTGACTTTGCCCATATCCAATAGATGTGGCTCATGCATACAAGCCGCGATAGGCAGCAGTTGTAGCGTGTTGATGTGTTGCTTGCGATAAAACTCCAGCATCTCCTCACTGATTAAGCCTAAATAAGTACCTTGTTCTGCTTTAGTCACTCGTGGATTGAGTTTGGTCACCCCTTTGATATGAGTCTCAAACAAAATAGTCTTATCGCGAGGTATGTTTGGCTTTCTAGTTGATTGCCAATCGAATTGATCATCAACCACGATACACTTAGGCAGCTCGAAACTCTTTTTTGAACTAAACGGTGTTGTATAGCCTAAATTTTTATCTATCGCCTTCGCGTAGGGGTCGGAAATATAGTGCGGCTCATCACCATTTAAAATGAGGTAACCGTATTTTTGCCCTGCTTTAATGTTTGGTACATGAGTGTACTTCACGCCCGCATATTCATTCTCTAACACGTGAGTGGTGAAACTTCCCTGTTGGTCAAACAGAGCGAGTAGAAGCTGTTTACTTGCTGGAGCATGAATAGCAAAATTGCAACCTGTGTTGTCAAGGGTTGCACCGAGTGGGTAAGGACTAGAACGAGTACATTTCATATGGGCATCTTTAAGTGTTATTTTGCTGCACGTCATCGCTTTAAGTAAAAAGCTTTGTTGATATTAGGTCAAGCGCCCAATGAATAAAATTTGAATGTAATTTTATTTCATTTTAATGATGTTATTGGCCCTAAATAGTGATCAATAAGGCATTTTGTATTCTATTTTATAACCATTAACGGCTCTCCTCCCCCTAAAATCCGTGATCTGCGTTTTAAAAATGCTATACCGTAAAATTACTCATCCTTTTTCCTCCCCCCT
>AEZC01000002.1 GCA_000257205.1 Vibrio ordalii ATCC 33509
TGCCAGAGGGGGGGTTACCGAATTTTCCGACACAGTTTGCTTTGAACAATTTCAACATTTGACACATTGGCAATATTCGAAGAACTCCGCTTTGGCCATGACTAAAGATTGGAATCATTTTGTTACATTTTGCAAAATAAGATGTGTTACTCCTCTTCCTGGCTCAACAACAGCTGTTAGGCAATTTATCGAAACGGAAGCTCGTGTGAGAAAATACGCGACTATCAGGCGTTACATGGTCACTATTGGTATCATCCATCACTTACTTTCGATGAAAGACCCCACGCAAAACCGACTCACTCAACTTTCTTTGTTTCGTCTTAAAGGAGAGAAAGGTGATGATGCTAAGCAAGCGACACCGTTAACGAAAAAACATTTATTAGCACTAGATATACAACTTATTCATTCACCTCACAAAAAGGATATCCGCGATCTTGCAATCTATTATGTGATGTTTGAGTGTGCTTTGAAACGAAGTGAGCTTAAAAAACTAAGTACAGGCCAAGTTTTAACTGTGGATGGGCAAATGAAGATCATCGTGGGAAATGTCGATTATTATCTTTCTCAATCGGCCTCTCTTGCACTTAAAAAGTGGCTACAATTACTTAATAAAGGTAAGCGCATCATAAACACCGCATTCTAATCAACCTCGAAAAAA
>AEZC01000003.1 GCA_000257205.1 Vibrio ordalii ATCC 33509
AGTTACCTAACCTAATTTCAATCACTCGCCACAGTAAGATGGGCAAAGCAATAGCATAAAGTGGCGTTTTCACCTCTCGAGCGTGATCCTCTCCACTCTCTGATGGCAACATCGTTTACCGCACTGATGGATCAGTTAAAATCTCGCTACAGCAATGTTAAACAAATACAACAAGGAATAGAGTATGGCGAACCAAAACCACTTCGATGTCATCGTAATTGGTAGCGGCCCGGGCGGAGAAGGCGCCGCAATGGGTTTGACTAAAGCGGGGTTTAATGTCGCCATTATCGAAAAAGAGAGTAGTGTTGGCGGAGGTTGTACCCATTGGGGCACTATTCCCTCCAAGGCGTTACGCCATGCGGTCAGCCGCATCATCGAATTCAACAGTAACCCTCTATTTTGTAAAAACAACACCAGTATTCATCTCACTTTCTCTGATATTTTAGGCCATGCTAAATCTGTGATTGATAAACAGACTCGCTTGCGCCAAGGCTTTTACGATCGCAATCAGTGTACGCTGATTTTTGGTAAAGCTAAGTTTACCCACAAAAATACCGTGGCGGTTACGCACGCTGACGGCAGCGTCGAAAAATACAGCGCCGACAAATTTGTGATTGCGACTGGCTCACGCCCTTATCAACCTGATGATGTTGATTTTACTCATGAACGAGTTTATGACAGCGATTCGATTCTCTCGCTTAAACACGATCCTCGCCACATCATCATTTATGGCGCTGGCGTCATTGGTTGCGAATACGCTTCGATTTTCCGCGGCTTAGGGGTCAAAACCGACCTCATCAATACCCGCGACCGCTTGCTGTCGTTTCTGGATAACGAAACGTCTGATGCACTCTCGTACCATTTTTGGAACAGCGGCATTGTGATTCGTAATGATGAAACTCATGAAAAGATTGAAGGCACTGACGATGGTGTGATCGTTCACTTGCAATCGGGCAAAAAAATGAAAGCCGACTGTATCTTGTACGCCAATGGACGCACGGGCAACACTGACAAATTGAACCTCAAAGCGGTGGGCCTGAATGCCGACTCACGTGGTCAACTGGCTGTCAATCGTAACTATCAAACCTTGGTGGAGCACATCTACGCAGTCGGTGATGTCATTGGCTACCCAAGCCTTGCCAGCGCAGCCTATGATCAAGGTCGATTTGTCGCTCAAGCGATTGCTCATGGTCAAGCGCAAGGGCACTTAATTGATGACATTCCAACTGGGATTTACACCATTCCTGAAATCAGTTCAGTGGGCAAAACAGAGCAAGAACTCACCGCGGCCAAAATTCCGTATGAAGTTGGCCGCTCTTCGTTTAAACACCTCGCACGAGCACAAATTTCTGGCAAAGATATCGGCAGCTTGAAAATTTTGTTTCACCGAGAGACAAAAGAAATTTTAGGTATTCATGTGTTTGGAGAACGCGCGGCTGAAATCATCCATATCGGACAGGCAATTATGGAGCAAAAAGGCGCAGCCAATACCCTCGAATATTTCGTTAATACCACCTTCAATTATCCAACCATGGCCGAAGCCTACCGCGTGGCGGCGTTAAATGGCCTGAATCGATTGTTCTAATCATCGACCTAATTCTGCCTGCTAATGGAATGAAAGCCGCTAACGAGTGCGGCTTTCTTTTTGGTAACCTAGTGAGTGAAGTGCTTAGGGATAGGTTCGGTGATCAAGTGAGAAAAACACCGCGTCGCCATTGTGAGATAAAGACCACACCTAAACTGATGCCGCGCATTGCCATAAAGCTGAGCATCGCCATCCACAGGGCGTGATTACCCAAAGACTGAGCCAGATAGAAAACGCTGAAAAAACTGCACATCGCGACAAACATGCTGTTGCGCATCTCTTTACCTTTGGTCGCGCCGATAAAAATACCATCCAATAAAAAACACCACATCGCGGTTAACGGCATCGCCACCAGCCAAGGTAGATAACGGTTAGCTGTTTGCTGAACTGCGTTAATGTCAGTGATCAGCGTGATCAACGCCGATCCCCACACCGCAAACATCACCGTCAATGCCAAACAAATTATCGCACTCCAGAAAAAACTGCCGATCAGAGCACTTTTGAGCTGCGCCTCACTTTTTGCACCAATTGCTTTGCCAACCATTGCCTCCATCGCATAAGCGAAACCATCCATGCCATAGGAGATCATCATCAAAAAACTCATTAAGACAGCGTTAGCCGCCACGGTTTGATCGCCAAACGCCGCCCCTTGAAAGGTCATAAAGCTGAACGCCGCCTGCAAACAGAGTGAACGCAGGAAAATATCGCGATTCAATTTCACAAAGCGGCTAAGACCTTGTGTCACTAAAACACCTAGCTGCAGTGGCGAAGGGAGTTGATGCCGCAACCAATAGCGCCAAACACACAGTAAGCCAAAGATCATGCCCGCATAATCGGCGATAACCGATGCCAGCGCAGCACCTTCCACTTTCCAGCCGAAACCCAACACAAACAGAATATCCAACGCGATGTTGGTTAAGTTAGTGATGATCACCATCCACATCGGCGCTTTAGCATTTTGCGTGGCTAACAGCCAGCCGAGCAGTACAAAGTTGGCCAATGCGGCGGGCGCGCTCCACGCTCGAATCACAAAATACTGCAACCCATATTGTTTTACTTGCTCACTGGCACTGCTGGCTGAAAAAATCGCATCGCCAATCCATCGATGCAGAATCAAAAACAACAACGCAAATACCAGTGCCATCAAGAGCCCTTGCAACAAGACTAACGCCAGTTTTTGTGGCGATTGTTCACCGTATGCTTGCGCCGCAAGGCCTGTGGTCGACATTCTTAAAAAGCCGAGTAACCAGAAAGTGACACTGACTACCGTACCGCCAAGTGCCACACCACCTAAATACCAAGCGTGTTCCAGATGACCGATCACCGCCGCATCGACTAAACCTAACAGCGGTACCGTAATATTGGACAGCACCATAGGTATCGCAAGTAGCAACACTTGCCGATGTATGGAACGGTTCGATAACGTTTGTAAAATAGAGTGCGACACGTTGACCTCTCATGGGTGAGAGCAAAGTGTAGCGGAGTGATAGGAGGACGGCTAGCGGTTACTCACCAACGGACATAAACTAAAACGGGTGTTAAGCGCAGCTTGTAAACCATCACCTTACTTAACCAACGTTGCCATAATTTCCAGCGGCCACAATGTTGATCGAGCGGTGAAAACGTTTTTGCCGACGAAGCCCAAGGCAAGACATTGAGTACCGCTTCGGTTGGATTAGCAAAACCATGTCCGTAATGGCCTGAGCCCATTTTCTGACCTAAAGTGGAAGCGGTTTTGTCTCCAGCCAGCATTAAACAAGCCGCTGCATTAGAAAAATGCAAACCCAATGCGCGGATAAAATAGGTGAGTTGCTGCACCGTACAATCTAATAACGCATGCTCACAAACGATTAAAACGGCTGAGGATTCCGCAATAGGCAATGCATCCAACCACTGAAGATCATCGACACTGCCACACACATGTTGATAACGCTCACTGCGATGAAACAATTTCTGCCGCCACAGCAGGTTTTCGGTGATATCGAGTTCTATCCAATGGCAACGCCCGTTATCTACCCGATAAAAACGGGTATCTAACCCTGCACCGACATTAATGATCCATCCATCAGGATTGCGCTCAATAAACGCGCGCACTTGTTGATCGCACAATTGCGTTAAGGTGGCATGCAGTAATTGTTTTTGATCGATATCACCGCTTAAACATTCGGGGGCTAAGTGACAGCTCTGGCAGGCCTTTGCAGCGATCGGATCATACACTAACCCGTTATCAACCAAACTTTCGCGGCTACGAAACCACAACGGTTGAACTAAATTGGTTGGAATATGATGACGTGGGGTTAGTGAATGTTTATCGGTAGGCATTACCATCTTCCTTATGTCGCAACTCGATGTAACAACAAGGAAGATGATAATGAATATCAGTTAGAATAACAAGTTATTGAGAATAGATCTCAATAATAAATTACATCCAATCGGTATTGCGAATAATGCCGACGGCCACACCTTCAATGGTGAGCTGCTGAGATTTAAGATCCACTTCAATCGGTGAGAACGCTTCATTCTCTGCGTGCAATAACACGGTAGAGCCTTTGCGTTCTAGACGTTTTACTGTCACATCATCTTCAACACGCGCCACCACCACTTGCCCATTACGCACATCTTGTGTTTTGTGCACCGCGAGTAAGTCACCATCCATAATACCAATGTCTTTCATACTTTCGCCTTGCACACGCAGTAAGAAATCCGCTTGAGGGCGAAACATAGTGGGATCCACTTGGTAATGCGCTTCGACATGCTCTTGCGCCAAAATAGGCTCTCCCGCCGCGACTCGACCAATTAAGGGCAGGCCAAGATCTTCTGGCTCATTGGCAGCTTCAAGTAAAATACGCAACCCACGAGAGGCACCCGGAATAATCTCAATCGCTTGTTTACGAGCCAGTGCTTTTAAATGCTCTTCTGCGGCATTGGCGGAACGAAAACCCAGCTCGCGTGCGATTTCGGCACGAGTCGGTGGCATTCCGGTTTCGTCGATCTTACTGCGGATAAGATCAAATACTTGTTGCTGGCGGGGCGTTAACGGCTTCATATCTCACCTGTCTGTTTATACAGTTAACTGTGAGTATATCCAGTAATCGAATAAATGGAAGAGCGGACGCTTATTTTTTGGCTATTTACAAAAAATGGCTCAATCGACCGATAAATACCTCACAGATTCAGTGACCCTCCTCGCAAGTGATGCTGTTTTACTAAACAATAATGATTAAAAGGTTTGACCAGTTTCTGGTATCCTTGCCGCTCAAAAATAGCTAGCCGCTTCGGCGCATATCGATTTCTTTGACTATCAACTCACAGGGAAATGGACATGCGCTTAAGCATATTGAAATATTCTTGAGGCAACGACCTTTATGTCTTCTGGACACTCATTATCTCGTTCACTACTAAAATTACCTTTGTCTGCGTTGGTCAAAGGCACGGCGATCCCTTCCAATCCAATAGAAGATCACGGCATTGATATTCACAAGCCGATTGTTTACGCCTTACCTTTTCGCTCAAGTGTTGATTTGCTCACCTTGCAAACTCACGCCAAACAACTGGGTTTACCTGACCCGCTACAACCGCTTGAGCTAAACGGCAAAAGTTTTGTCCGTTATGTTTTCATCTCGGCGCGTCCAACCTTGATGCGCAATGATCAGCACGTTCCTAGTGACTCTATCGCTCTTTTTTCTGAACTGCTTGAATTGCATAAGTTTGATACGGAATTGGACGTTCAGATGATCCCTGCGACGGTGCTTTGGGGACGTAAACCAGGTAAAGAGGGGCAAGAGAAACCCTATCTCCAAGCCTTAAATGGCCCACAAAAAGCACTCGCGGTAATTTTTGCTGGACGCGATTGCATGGTGCGTTTTAGCCCAGTGGTTTCACTGCGCTATATGGCTGATTCACACGGCACCGACGAATCTATCGCGCATAAGTTGGCACGAGTGGCTCGTATTCATTTCTCTCGCCAAAAGCTGGCAGCTTCTGGGCCAAATTTGCCCAATCGCCAAGCGCTGTTTAACCGCCTAATTAAATCACAAGCGATTGAAAAAGCGATTGAGGATCAAGGGAAAGCCAACAATATCTCCCTCGAAAAAGCGCGTAAAGAAGCGCATGACATCATGGATGAGATTGCTGCTGACTTCTCTTACTCCCTAATCAAAAAAGGTGATCTCATACTGGGCTGGCTATGGAACCGCATTTACCAAGGTCTCAATATTAATAATGCCGCTACCGTACGTCGCCTTGCGCAAGATGGACACGAAATTGTCTATGTCCCTTGTCATCGAAGTCATATGGATTATCTCTTACTTTCTTATGTGCTGTATCACGAAGGCATGGTACCACCGCATATTGCCGCTGGAATCAACTTGAACTTTTTCCCAGCAGGGCCGATTTTTCGCCGTGGCGGCGCATTCTTCATTCGTCGCAGTTTTAAAGGCAATAAGCTCTATTCGACCATTTTCCGCGAATATCTGGCTGAGCTATTTACCAAAGGCTATTCAGTTGAATATTTCAGCGAAGGTGGCCGTTCACGTACTGGTCGTTTACTGCCGGCGAAAACGGGCATGCTAGCGATGACCATCCAGGCCATGTTGCGCGGCCTTAACCGCCCGGTGACACTCGTGCCAGTTTATATCGGCTATGAACACGTGATGGAAGTAAGCACTTATGCCAAAGAGCTGCGCGGCAAAAGTAAGGAGAAAGAAAATGCGGGTTTAGTGCTGCGCACGATTCGCAAGCTGCGTAATTTTGGCCAAGGCTATGTCAATTTCGGCGAACCGATCCCACTGAATCAATACCTTAACGAGCAAGTTCCAGAATGGACGCAAGATATTGACCCAATGGGCAGCACCAAACCGCAGTGGATCAACCCGATTGTTAACCAACTGGCCACCAAGATGATGACGCACATTAACGATGCAGCGGCGGCCAATGCGTTAACTTTATGTGCCACTGCGCTACTTGCTTCACGCCAAAGTGCACTGGCTCGCGACAATTTAATTAAGCAGATCGACTGCTATTTATCGCTACTAAATAACGTGCGCTATTCAGCAACCTGCACTGTGCCTAAAGCCAGTGCTGAAGAACTGGTTAACCACGCACAGTCACTCGACAAATTTGTAATTGAATCCGATACCATGGGTGAGATTATTTCCCTTGATCGCAATCAGTCGATTTTGATGACCTACTATCGCAATAACATCATTCATCTGTTTGCCATTCCCTCGCTGATTGCGCAGATGCTGATCCGCCAGCAGACTTTATCGCTAGAGCAAATAACCGCTAATGTGGCACTGATTTATCCCTTCTTAAAGCAGGAGCTGTTTTTAAGCTTTGCGCAAGATGAACTCGCGGATGTAGTCAACGCTTACGTTAACGAACTGCAACGTCAACAATTAGTGACGCTAGAAGAGGGTGTCGTGGCTATTAATCAAGCCAAAACACAAGTGTTGATGCTGCTCGGTCGTACCATTTCAGAAACCCTAGAACGCTACGCGATTGCTCTCAATCTACTGGCCGCCAACCCTGACGTAGGCAAATCAGATTTAGAGCAAAAGAGCCAAGAAATTGCACAACGTCTTGGCCGTTTGCATGGCATCAATGCCCCTGAATTTTTTGATAAAGGAGTCTTCTCCGCCATGTTTGTCACGCTCAAAGAGCAGGGCTATTTGGATGTTGATGGCAATTGCCATTTAGAGCCAACCGTTCAGCTCGCACACCTACTTTACTCAATGCTCTATCCTGAAATTCGCTTAACCATTCAAGAAAGTCTCTGCTAAACGAATTAATCAGTCGTCAGAAACAGTAAAGGCATCCCAATGGATGCCTTTACTTTATTCGTGAAGTACTTACCAAAAGGCAAAAAGCAGACCTAACGTTAACACCATGCCAACGTGATTGTTATTGAGAAAAGCGTGAAAGCATAAGTCGCGATCGCGATGACGAATTAAGCGCTGCTGATAGACAAATAGCGCTGCAGCAGCCAGCACTGACCAATAAAAACTCGCCCCTAACTGATAATAGCCACCAAGTGCAATCATCAACGCCACAACCAACAACTGTAAAATACCAATGATGATTTTATCAAAGCGGCCAAATAAAATAGCGGTCGATTTAACTCCGACATTGATATCGTCATCGCGATCAACCATCGCATACTGCGTATCATACGCCACTGTCCACAACGCATTGATCAAAAATAGCCCCCACATCACCGCTGGCAATTCGTTGGCTTGCGCCGCCCATGCCATCGGAATAGACCAACTAAAGGCCAGCCCTAATACCAACTGCGGAAGGTGTGTATAACGTTTCATGAACGGATAAACAAACGCTAATGCGATACCGACAAAGGAGAGCTGAACCGTGAGTGGATTCATGGTCAAAACCAGCAGGAAAGAAGTGATACCTAGCGTTAAAAACAGCGCAATCGCCTCTTTGGTTGTCACTCGACCTGCTGGCAAGGGGCGCTGTTTAGTTCGCTTCACATGCCCATCAACGTTGCGATCGGAAAAATCATTGATCACACAGCCCGCCGAGCGCATCAACAGCACTCCTAACACAAACACCAGTAGCACTTTAGGATCAGGGAACCCTTGGGCGGCTAAAATCAATGCCCATAAGGTTGGCCACAGCAATAGTAAAGATCCAATGGGGCGATCCATGCGCATCAGTTGCCAATAAGCACGCGCCTTAACCAAAGTCATGACACTCTCTCCTTAGAGTAAATCGGTGAAAAGGGTAAAAACAGCTCCGCAACTAACATCGGTTTGTTATTCATCCATAATCGTGAACGGCGTGCGAGCAACGGCCGCTCTTCCATCATTGACCAGCCCACTTGTAGTGCGTCACGCTTAACGTGCTCAGCACGAAAAACCGTTAATCCAAGCGGGATATCACCTTGGCGCGCTAAGTCATATTGCTGACCCAGCATCGAAGATTGAGGAATTAAAGTACGGCCTAAAACCCATGGCTGTTGATCGCCACGCAATACCACCTGCCGTAGCAAACAGGCTTCATCAGATAACAAAGCTATCTCATCGCCCTGTAATTGCTCTGCCTCAACGAGCTTGTTGTAGAGTAGCTCAACGCTCAGTTGCTGGCACTGCGCCTCTAACACGCGAGATAATGATCCTTGCTCTAAAAGCCAAGACTGAGAAACCCGATCGGGAAAAGAGAAATCGTCAGGTTGCTGCCAAATAACTTCTCGTAATGCAGACAGATAGAGCGAAATTGATTGATTCATACTAGTATTCAATTAGTGGCTTTATCAACGTACAATAAAGCTCCATTTTTGGTTAACACAACCATAAAAGCGCTCACTCAAAGAATGGCCTAGGTTGGAGGTTCTCATCCCATTTGAAACATAGGGAAAGACAACTGCGGTATATTCCAAACAACGAGATAAGCATTCTGATTACAATTCGATGCTCTATTGTAACAAGACTAAAGCAATTCGAGTATCGTGTACCCATTAAAGAAAAGATAGAAATATGCTTAAACGTTATGTAACCCAAATAATTGTCGCCCTAAGTCTGATGTGTGCCTTACCAAGTTATGCGCAAGAAGAAAAAGAACCTAAATTGGCGTACTTTACCTTAGAGCCGGATCTCACTACCAACTTTTTCACTAAAGGGAACAAGTTGGGCTATATCCAAGTTCGCATCGATGTGATGGTTGCTAGTGGTGCCGATTTACCTGCGGTTGAACAACATCAACCACTCATTCGCGATGCCATTGTCGAGCTACTTGGCAAACAAACCGAAGAGGCGATAAAATCACTCGCAGGACGGGAAGATTTAAGAAAAACATTGGTGAAAGAGCTCAACGCTGTGCTACTGCCGGAAATAGGCCGAACCATTATTGCTGACTTGCTGTTTACCAAATACATCTACCAGTAGAGCGAAGCTCGGCATTGTGCGGATTAAACCTTTCACCTAACTGGCTTGGTAACGATTGGCATCATTCAAACCAAACACGATGCCGGTCAATAGACCGGCTAAATGTGCGCTGTTCGCAATCGCCATAAAAGGCTGCACAAAGCCAAGCACCAACCACACCAGCATGAAACCGATCACCGGTTTGGGCATTTGTAAGCCAAGGTGAGGGGCTTTCCAACCGAGCATCCATAGATAACCGACCAACGCATAGACCACACCCGATAAACCACCAAAATTGGCGCCTTCAACCCAGTACTGAGCTGCACCGGACAACAGTGCTGACACTAAAAATAGCTGTCCAAGTTTGAATGAGCCAAGCCGTTTTTCAACATCGCCTCCCAACTGCCACCACCATAACAAGTTAAAGACGATGTGCAGCACAGAGAAATGAAGTAAAGCATGACTAAACCAGCGCCAAATCTGCCATTGCTGGCCAGCCAAAGCAGGAAAATGTAATGCAGAAAATACTTGATTGGCTAGTCCAAACTGCTGCAATGCAAAGATAATGGTACATACCATCATCACGCCCAGTGTTAAAGGCCCAGCTTTGGCTTTGAGCATCGCCAACATGCTCGGTGAACGATATTGAAAGTGACTTTTTCGGCTTTCAGCCACATCCCATGAAGCGGCTTGATACTTTCTGTCATTTGGATTGTGCAGAAAATGGTTGAGTTCCGCTTCGGCTTCAATCTGATGTTGCTCATCAAGTAACCATAACGAAAATTGACCACTCCCTTCCGGCATCATTTGAATCTCAATTTCACGAGAGGCCATATAATCAATAAAGGCTTGCTCCATTCTTGGGTTATTGAGCGTGATCAATCTAAACATAAGTCATCCTAATTGCTGGTTACGGGCAAGCCTGCACGATGCCAAGCTTCGAATCCACCATCCACACTATACACCTGTTCAAAACCTTGGTTAATCAGATACTGTGCAGCACCTTGGCTGCTAATACCGTGATAACACATGACTAAAATGGGTTGGTCAAATTCGCTTTTTTCCATAAATGAAACCATGCTGTCGTTGGTTAAGTGGAATGCGCCATTTGCATGTGCAACCGCAAAAGATTGCGCATCACGAATATCCACTAATTGCGCATCATGTTGTTCCATTAAAGCTTGTGCTGCTTGAGCATTGATATGTTGAAACTGATCCATCGCTTCCTCTGATTGGTTTTATTTTTGGCGTTTGATTGTAACCTATCCCAAGGCAATCAAGTACACGGCCTTTATAAGGTTATCCACCACAGATCACTTTTTCGCCGTTTGTGGATAATCTTGTGGATTGCGTTGATAAAGTAGTAAATGAGAAATAGATCCACAACATGTAGTGATGATCCTTACTTTTCTGTGTGTAACACAATACATATCCCCAAATATAAAACGGTGTTCAAGCCTTGATTTCACCGACTTGATGACAGCTCACGAATAATTTTGTCACAGAGTTATCCACAATCAGCGCGCTGAAAATTTGATCACTTCAACCGATCAAAAATAAAAAAACCGAGATCGTAAGATCTCGGCTTTTAATGCGATTCACAATATTCACAATAAGTCAGTGATTAGAACTCGCCGACAGCATCCTTTAGCTTCTTCATTGCATTTTTTTCTAGCTGACGAATACGCTCAGCTGAGACACCATACTCTTCCGCTAACTCTTGTAGCGTGGCTTTTTGATCATCCAACCAACGAGAGCGCACAATATGTTTACTGCGTTCATCTAAGCTAGCCAACGCCAGACTTAAGCGATTGTTGGTGTGATGCTCCCAATTATCAGCTTCAATGTTGTCCGCAAGATCGGAATGCTTGTCTTCAAGATAAAGCACAGGCGCGGTGTAAGAAGCGCTCGAATCATCGTCTTCCGCCGACATTTCAAAGGTGGCATCTTGCGCGGCTAAGCGTGATTCCATTTCTCGCACTTCAGCCGGGTCAACGCCCAACTCACGGGCAACCGCTTCCACTTCACTACTATTAAACCAGCCTAAACGCTTTTTCGATTTGCGTAGGTTGAAGAACAGCTTACGTTGCGCTTTCGTGGTCGCAATTTTTACAATGCGCCAATTGCGTAACACGTATTCGTGGATTTCAGCTTTGATCCAGTGCACAGCAAATGAAACCAGTCTCACCCCAACTTCTGGGTTAAAACGCTTCACCGCTTTCATTAAGCCAATATTGCCTTCCTGAACCAAATCCGCCATGGGTAGGCCGTAACCAGAATAGCCACGAGCAACGTGAACAACGAATCGAAGGTGCGATAAGATCAACCCTTTCGCCGCTTCAATTTCACCTTTGTAATGTAATCGCTCTGCGAGTGACCGCTCTTCTTCCGCGCTCAGCATTGGGTAGCTGTTCACTGAACGAATGTAGCTGTCTAAGCTGTCTTGTGAAACGAGAGCCATTTGATACGTTTGGTTTGTCATTCAATTCCTCATCAAATTTCTGATCTGGAGTAATGGATGTTTTTAACCCGACAATCTTGAACCTAAAATGAACAAGATTCAAGCAAGGGGAAACTATTATGCATAAACAAGTCGGCTATACAAGTGCTGTAGCCAAAGCGAGTCAATAGTTATTGACTACATATGACAATATTCGACTAAACCGGTTCAATTTCTTTTAAATGACGCTGCGCAGATAATTTTGCCGCTACGCATCCTAAGAAAGTACCGAGCATCAACAGCAGTAAGGATTCGTCCCAACTTAGGCCAATCAGACGAAAACGGCTGTCATACAGTAGGGCAAGATCTTCAACGGCACCGTTCAATAAAATAGTCACAAAAGCCGTTAATAACCAAGCAGCGAATGCGCCTAACAAGCCAAACCACATACCAGAGTAGAGATAAGGACGTAAAATGTAGCGATCGGTAGCGCCGATCAATTTCATGGTTTGGATCTCTTCTTTATTGGCTTGTACATTAAAACGTAAGGTGTTACCCACAATGAGGAACACCGCGCCTAACATCAATATCGATAAACTTACAACAATAATCGCCGCTAAAGTTCGAATGGCGTTTAACCTAGCAAGCCAATCTTCATCTAAACGCACATCCGTAACATCCTGTTCTGCTTGGATGTTTTTCACCAGCGCTTTGATTTGCTCTTGCTGCTCAGCCTGCGGGGTAACAATAAGCACGCCAGGTAAAGCGTAATCATCCAATAAACTGATGGCTTGTTCAAACCCAGCGTATTGACTCAGGTCATCCAATCCTTGCTGCGACGAAATGTACTCGACACTGGCGATATCGGCCAAGCTTTCCAGCTCATCTTTCAACACCATAATTCGTGCTTCAGGTGTGCGTTCGTGTAGATAGACGCTGATCTGGGCAGGGCTAGTGACATTATTGGCTGCAGACGCGATATTTTTGCTCAGTAGGTACAGACAGGCAGGCATCGCAAGCGCCATCGAAATGACCGCAAGCGTTAACACATTACCCAACGGGCGTAACCACAGAATGGAAAATGAGGTCTTAGCCTGTTTAAAATGGATGGAGAAGAAACTATCGGTCTTGGCCCGTTTCGGTTCACGCGCTTTAGTCTTTCTTTTATTTAGTGACTTAACGGCCATAGTCTTCCACCTCGCTTAAAAAACCTTGGTTCAGTTCTAAATGACGATATTGAGGACGTGTGTTGACCAAGCTAATGTCGTGCGTCGCAAGCAAGATAGAAACACCGGCACGGTTAAACTCCTCAAACAGTTTGAGCACACGGTTAGAAAGCTCTGGGTCTAAGTTACCCGTGGGTTCATCTGCCAGTAGTAAAGTCGGGCGGTTCACCACTGCTCGTGCAATACCAACTCGCTGCTGCTCACCCCCAGAAAGTTGGCTCGGTAAACAGCGGGCTTTGTCTAGCAGATCGGTTTTATCGAGCGCGGCTGAGACGCGACGCTTAATTTCATTTTCTGAAATCGATTCAATGCGCATTGGCAATGCCACATTGTCGTAAACCGTTCTGTCCATCAGCAGGCGATGATCTTGAAACACGATGCCGATGTTGCGGCGTAAAAAGGGAATATCTTGATTGGGAATGCGCGTAATATCGTGACCGTTAAAGCTGATACGCCCATCGGTTGGGCGCTCAATCGCACAGATTAACTTCAACAAGGTACTTTTACCGGCTCCGGAGTGCCCACCCAAAAACGCCATTTCTCCTCGGCGTAGGTGAAAGTCGACTTTTTGCAGCGCCTGACGGCCTCCGCGATACGCTTTGCTCACTTGTTGAAACTTAATCACTCGCTATTCCTCTCACCAGTCTCCATTGGATGATGAGGTGCTCATTGAGCACCCACGCACACTTACTCTTCGCGGCTAAACAGAGCTTCAATAAATTGCTGCGTTTCAAACGGACGTAAATCGTCAATCCCTTCTCCAACGCCAATAAAGCGGATCGGAATTTCAAACTGATCGGCCAGCGCAAAAATAACGCCGCCTTTCGCCGTGCCATCCAGCTTGGTTAAGGTGATCCCCGTCACCGGGGCCACTTCACTAAAGAGTTTGGCTTGGCTGATGGCGTTTTGCCCAGTAGCGGCATCTAACGTCAGCATCACTTCATGCGGCGCTGATTGATCAATTTTTTTCATGACGCGCACAATTTTACGCAACTCTTCCATGAGGTTGCTCTTATTTTGCAAGCGACCAGCGGTATCGGCGATCACCACATCCACGCCACGTGCTTTGGCAGCCTCAATCGCATCATAAATCACCGATGCGCTGTCTGCGCCAGTGTGCTGCGCAATCACAGGTACATTGTTACGCTCGCCCCACACCTGCAACTGCTCAACAGCCGCCGCACGAAAAGTATCGCCCGCCGCTAAAATCACTTTTTTACCTTGAGCTTGAAACTGTTTGGCCAGCTTACCTATCGTAGTCGTTTTGCCTACACCGTTGACGCCGACCATTAAAATAACATAGGGCATTTTTTGGCTATCGATCACTAACGGTTGCTCTACTTTGGCCAAAATATCGGCCATTTCGTCTTTCAGTAAACTGTAGAGTGCCTCTCCATCTTTCAACGCGTGACGAGAGGCTTTTTCTGTCAGATTACTGATGATTTTGAGTGTGGTCTCCATCCCAACATCGGCAATCAGCAGCTGCTCTTCCAACTCTTCAAACAGTTCATCATCAATTTTCTTGCCTTTAAACAGACCAAAGAAACCCGCACCAATGTTGGCTTTGGTTCGGCTAAGGCTGCGTTTTAAGCGTGCGAAAAAACTCTCGCTGGGTTTTTCTTGCTCTTGAATTCGTGCTTCTGCTTCTGCTTCTGCTTCTGCTTCTGCTTCTGCTTCTGCTTCTGCTTCTGCTTCTGCTTCTGCTTCTGCTTCTGCTAGCGCAGTGTGTGGCTCTTCGATCGATTGAGCAACGACCGTTGTTTCTTGTTCTTGCTCAGCATCAACTGGTTCGACAAGCGTAGATGGCTCAAGCACTTGTTCTGTTTCGCTGGTTGATTTACTTGATTCTTCGTCACCAAAACCGAGCCAAGAGAGTAATCCACGTTTCTTTTTTTCCGTCATCTGGGGATATCCTAGATTTACCTAACTAACTACGACCTTTTTCTTGAAGGATTATCCCTCGTAAGAAAAAGAAAAATGACAAAGCAGTGAAAAGTTTCCAATTAGATTGGTAAACTTTGTCATTATTGAAATTCAATGGCTATACCAAACCCGCTTCGGGTTGGCAGATTGGGTATAGTATCACTTTATTAGCGGTCAAAAAATCTATGGTAAGACGTCGCCAGAAAAACTCATCACAAAATAAGCCTTCAACGGGCTTTGTTCGCATTATTAGTGGCTTATGGAGAGGTCGCAAACTGCCTGTTCATGATGCCCAAGGTCTGCGTCCCACAACGGATCGCGTCAAAGAAACTCTTTTTAACTGGTTAGCACAGGAGATCGCTGGTGCACACTGCTTAGATTTATTTGCAGGCTCTGGCAGCCTTGGGTTTGAAGCTGCCTCAAGGCAAGCACAAGCCGTGACGCTGATTGAGCTCAACCCGACGGCATTCAAACAGCTTGAACACAATATTGCTGCGCTCAACGCAACTAACTTGCGAGCGATAAATAGTGATGCGCTGGCCTTTCTCAAGCAGCAAGGGACGCCTCACCATCTGGTGTTCATCGACCCGCCTTTTCGACAAGGCTTATTAAGCGAAGCCGTCTCGCTTTTAGAACAAAATGGCTGGCTTGCCGATGAAGCGCTGATTTATATTGAGACGGAAAAAGAGTTGGCGCTAGAAGGTATTCCTGCCAATTGGCGTCTGCACCGTGAGAAAAACGCAGGACAAGTCAGTTATCGACTATTTGAGAGGAGCTCGGAATGAGAGTGTTACTGGTACTTGCAAAAGCGGCGATTGCTTTTGTTTGGTTGATTCTATTACTGAATATTTTCATGCCATTCCCCGGTAAAGCGGCGATTGCACTTTATATTATGACGGCATTTTTGTTCATTATGCACGGACTGCAAATGCTGATTTTTATCGGTGCGTTTGGTGACAAGATCAGCATGAGCCGTTGGGAAAAATGGTCGATTCTGATATTTGGAGTCTTCGCACTGCTCGATATCCGCCGTAAACACATGATGTAAGTTAACGGTACAGAAAAAGCAACATAGGAAAAGCCGCTTCACGTTCACACGAAAGGCGGCTTTTTTATCGGAAAATTACAACCCCATATAGCTTTTTACGCCATTTAAGAACATTTGCGTTGAGATCATCACTAGCAATAATCCCATCAAACGCTCGACCGCTTTTAAACCACGTTCACCCAGCACTTTGTGGAAGAAACCGTAGAACATCAAAATGATGAAAGTGGCGCCCCACGCGAGCAGTACAGAGGCTGACAGCTCGAGGAGTTTGTCAGGATGCTGAGTCGAAAGAAGCAGCAAGGCCGCAATCACAGAAGGACCCGCGATCATCGGAATTGCCATCGGTACGATGAAGGGCTCTTCCCCCGCCGCTAATCCAGTAATGCTACCTGCACTAGGGAAAATCATTTTAATCGAGATGAAAGAATGATACCGCCAGAAATGCTGAGAGTTTCCGGTTGCACGTGCAAAAAACTCATGATGTTTTTGCCAGCAAACAGGAACAGCATCAAAATGATCAACGCAAAACAGAGTTCGCGCACGAGCACAACACGGCGACGTTTGGGATCAAGGTGTTTTAAGATGGAGAGCATGACCGGTAGATTGCCAAGCGGGTCCATGATCAAAAAAAGCATGGTCGCCGCCGATAAAATATCCATCTATCACTACTCACATCAATTTAAAGTGGCCGCAGTATATCAGCCCCATCATGAGATTTCGATGCTCCTCAAAATAACGATATTTATGAAGCAATAATATTTACAAGGCCACCGAGGCAGAGATTAACGCTTGCGCTAATAAATAGCTGCCAGAAATAAGATAGCGCCCATAAGGCAATGGCCTGCGGTAATCGTGAATAGCTAACAAACTGGCCGAGAGCATCAGCACCAAACAGCCAACAAACCCAGCAAAAGCAGGCACTGTTTGCGTTTGTAGCCACAACTCTCCCGCCGCCCACGCCAACTGAACTAACATCATACCCATAATGGTTACGGGAAAGATCAAGGTGTCAATTTGTGGTAACAATAGGAAAAAAGCCACAATACTGGTCGCAATCAAAAGGGCAGGTAGCCACCACACCATAGTGTCAGAAAGTTGCGCCCAAAAGGCTTTACTGTACATCAACTGTGCGACAAGAAAGCTAGCAAAGCAGAGTTTTGAGTAACGTTGCAACAGATGCAATGTGTCTGCAATGGCCGAAATCAGCAGACCGAGTGTTACCCATAAGATAGGAGAAGTGAGCTGCGTGGTATGGTTTAAAACTATCACCACCAATAACAGCATACTGAGTGTTTTAAACATTACCGCTTGCTTGATTTTGTTACTTTCAACAGCTGAAATACTAATGAATCCAGACAAAGCAACGGAGAGCCAACTCCACATCTCATTTCCCCTTTAAAAATCTGCGGTCAGTGTAGGCATGTCGTCATTGAAGTCCAGCAGATGAACGCAAAAATTGGATCTTGCTAGCGAATCAGAATGTTGAGTTTATTCAACATCAAAGGGGAGACAAAACAACCAAAGCTCACTTTTTATCCACTAACTCTTACTTTCAATCACAACAGCAGCAAACAG
>AEZC01000004.1 GCA_000257205.1 Vibrio ordalii ATCC 33509
GGATATTCCTCTCGTGCATGATTTACCCGGTGTCGGGCAGAATCTTCAAGATCATTTAGAGATGTACCTGCAATATTCTTGTACACAACCCGTCTCCCTTTATCCTTCACTGCAATGGTGGAATCAACCCAAAATTGGAGCAGAATGGTTATTGAAAGGAACCGGAATTGGCGCTAGTAACCATTTTGAAGCTGGCGGCTTTATTCGTACTAGGGATTCATTTGCATGGCCCAATATCCAGTTTCATTTTTTACCGGTGGCCATTAATTACAACGGTAGTAACGCCGTTAAAGAGCACGGTTTCCAAGCGCATGTCGGCTCAATGCGATCCCCAAGTCGCGGCCGGATCGAACTGCTATCTCGAGATCCTCGTCAACATCCAAGTATTTTGTTTAATTACATGTCCACAGAACAAGATTGGCAAGAATTTCGTGATGCGATTCGTATTACTCGTGAAATCATCAACCAGCCCGCGCTCGATAAATACCGAGGCCGAGAATTGAGTCCGGGGATCAATTACCAGAGTGATGCAGAGTAAGCGCATCATAAACACCGCATTCTAATCAACCTCAGTCCGCCATAAGATCAAATCTCCAACCTCAAGGAGATCTGAAATGGCAAAACGACGCACCAACCAAGAATGGCAAACCTTGTTTGAA
>AEZC01000005.1 GCA_000257205.1 Vibrio ordalii ATCC 33509
AAACGTATACCATTCCTACTTGAAGCTGCGCGGTGTTGGATACATTCGTTTACCTGCAACTCAAAGTCGTTTTTATATATCAGGAATATTTTGAACGAGTGACCAGACTCGGCATTGAATTTGACCAGTGTCCCATCAATAAACACAGCAAGAAATAAAGTGTTGTTGCGGGAGCTTGAAGTGGGAAATCAACACTCATATGTATCAACATACCGATAATAGCCATTAAAGACGCTAATCCGATCCCTTTCATTAACTTATTTCTGCGGTTTTTAAACGCATAAAATGCGCGTTGGGTGGCGACTAAGATCATTACACCCAATATCGAAACCATCACAAGGCCTGATTCTAATGTGAATTGGATGTAGTCATTATGAGCATGATCGTAAAACAGTTTTACTTTTCCTTGATTGTAGGAAGGGAAAGTGGAGTAGAAAGTGCCGGCCCCAAAGCCAGTCAGAGGCCTTTCTTGTATTGCGACTAGGGAATATCTGACCACATCATCTCTTGATTCACTTTCCAAGCTAGTTTCAATAAGACGTTGTTTCACTTTTTCTAATCCAAACCATTGGCTCACAATGAACGTATCAATGATGAATAAACTGATGATGAGCACATAAACACTTTTGGGTTTTGGTTTGTAAAAAAATAATAACAGCACACAACCTATAGTTAAGGCGATGAAAAAAGCCATATTACCCATTCTAGATCGAGTTAAGACTAATGCAATCAACATGATGACGAGCCCTAAACGTACAAAGGCTTTATCAGACAGCAACACGGCTAAAAACTGTTTAGTGATATTTCTCAATCCGGTTTTGTGTGAGCTATCGAGTTTGGCAATCAATAAGCCAAAGCCAATGCAGAGATTTAGCATTAGAAAATTGGCTAGATGGTTGTGATAGACAAAACTTCCAGAGGCTCTATTTCCTAGTGGTAGGTTGAAAATTATCGAATGATCTAGATTGAGTAGCAAAATCACGCCAGCGTAAAAGCCTTGGCAAATTCCACTGCTAACCATGACTACTGCGAGAAG
>AEZC01000006.1 GCA_000257205.1 Vibrio ordalii ATCC 33509
CTAGCATTACGTTTAAAAAACCCGTCAAGGTTGGCGATGTAGTGTGTTGTTATGGTGAATGTACTAAGATTGGCCGCACTTCAATGTCCGTTAATCTTGAAGTATGGGTAAAACCCATCAAATACGACAGCGTGGGGGCTCGTTTCAAAGTATGTGAAGCCACCTTCAATTATGTCGCCATTGATACCGATGGCCGCCCTCGACCGATTAAGCCTAGCAACTGATCACAGAAATTCAGTTTGATTGCTTTCAATACGCGCCAGTTTCAGTACAGTAAGGCTTCGACTTCATACCAAACAATAAGGATATCAATATGTGGTACGTTATTTTCTCTCAAGACGTAGAAAACTCGTTGGAAAAACGCATGAGTGTCCGGCCACAACATTTAGAGCGCTTACAAACCTTGCAAGATGAAGGTCGTCTATTAACCGCAGGGCCAATGCCAGCCATTGATTCGGAGAATCCAGCAGAAGCCGGGTTTACAGGGTCAACAGTCATCGCTGAGTTTGATTCGTTAAGACAAGCTCAAGCATGGGCGGATGCCGATCCTTATATTGCTGCCGGTGTTTATCAGCATGTTATTGTTAAACCCTTTAAGAAAGTGTTTTAAGATGAAAGTCATTCTCTGTGCCGTATTCGCGACCCTTCTTGCTGTAGGCTGTAGTTCGAACGGTGATCAGCAAAAATATTTAGAAGCCCTTGCCAGTAACCGCGCCAAAGTTATCAGTGCTGAATTACCCCTAGAATTCGGGCCTCTTTCAGTCATGCGTGCAAGTTCAAAGGGAAGTACCGTTGAAATTATGATGATTTACAATGTGGATCAAAAAGGAGCAAAACCGATTGATCAAGTATTAAAAACCAGCATTAATTCCTACTGTTCTGATGACATCACTCGCGCCAACATCGATTTTGGGCTGACTTATCGTATCAAAATGCGTAATACTCGCGGCCAATTAGTCGTGGACCAGTTGATCAACAAAGAAACCTGTACTGTGCAATAGCCACCCGCTCATCACCAGATCACCAACTATTTGCCTGGCAAAAAATAGAGGCCTCAAATGAGGCCTCTATAGCGATTTATTTTTCTTACACTCTTTGTGGTCTAAGCTCTTTGCGCAGCGTTTTAGCTGCTGACACCAAGTTGGTCAGTGCTGTCTCCACTTCATTCCAATTGCGCGTTTTTAAGCCGCAATCAGGATTAACCCATAATCTCTCGGCTGGAATTTTTTCCGCCGCTTTACGCAACAAACCTTCAATCCACTCTTGAGAGGGAATGTTTGGCGAGTGAATATCGTACACACCTGGGCCAATTTCATTCGGGTAGTTAAACTCTTCAAACGCTTTGAGCAGTTCCATATTCGAGCGAGAAGTTTCAATCGTAATCACATCGGCATCCAGTGCCGCTACTGAGTCAATGATTTCATTAAATTCGCTGTAACACATGTGAGTGTGGATCTGCGTTTCGGGTTTCGCACTCGCCGCCGCAATTTTAAATGCCTCAACTGCCCACCCCAGATATGCTTGATGGTCACGCTTCTTCAATGGCAACCCTTCACGAATCGCAGGTTCATCAATTTGGATGATGTTAATGCCCGCTTGCTGCAGGTCTGCCACTTCATCACGCAAAGCAAAAGCCAACTGCTGAGTGATGGTTTGACGAGAAACATCTTCACGAGGAAACGTCCAGCATAAAATCGTTACAGGCCCAGTCAACATTCCTTTCATTTGCTTCGCAGACAATGATTGAGCATAAGTAGACCACTCCACCGTAATCGGTTTTTCACGTTCAATATCGGCCACCACGATAGCCGGTTTTACGCAGCGTGAGCCGTAACTTTGCACCCAGCCAAATTGCGTAGTCTGGAAACCGGCTAAGTTTTCAGCAAAGTACTCCACCATGTCATTACGCTCAGCTTCACCGTGCACTAACACGTCGAGATCAAGTGCCTCTTGACGTTTTACTGCATCGGCAATATGCCCTTTCAATGCATTGATATAATCAGCGTGCGCCAGTTTACCTTGACGGTAAGCACTGCGCTGATGACGGATCTCACTCGTTTGAGGGAATGAGCCTATGGTTGTCGTTGGCAAAAATGGCAACCCTAACACTTCAGCTTGGTGATGAGCGCGCTCTGAATAAGGTGCACTGCGCTCAGAGAGTGCCGCCGTTATGCTGTTGACTCTCGCCTGTACATGCGGTTTATTAACGTGAGTTGCCGTTTTACGTGCAAGTATCGGTTGGCTATAAGTTTCACAGGCCAGAATCGCCGAGTCATCACCGTCCAGTGCCTTACCAAGTAAAGCAACTTCTGTCACTTTTTGTTTGGCAAATGCAAACCAACTTTGTACTTCATCACTGAGCTGCTGCTCAAGATCTAAATCAACCGGGCTATGCAGCAGTGAACACGAACTCGCAATCCACAGACGATCCCCCAATTGCTGCTTCACTGGCTGTAAACGAGCCAATAACGTCGCAAGATCGGCGCGCCACACATTGCGTCCATTGACCACACCTGCCGAAAGTACCCAATTTTTTGGCAATTTCTCTAGTACCGCGTTCAATTGATCGGCAGAAGCGGAGAGATCGATGTGCAATCCATTCACTGGTAGCTCAATGATTTTATCGAGCGTATCAAGCACCGAATCAAAATAAGTAGTGAGTAACAGTTTTACATCACCAGCGATCACTTGATAAGCCAACTTAAATGCATCTTGCCACTTTGGTTCTAGCTCTAACGCTAAAATAGGCTCATCGATTTGTACCCATTCCACTCCTTGTTTAGCAAGCTTAGCTAAAATTGCTTGATAAGCGGTCAATAAACGAGGCAGTAAGGTCAGGCGATCAAATCCCTCTTCGACCTCTTTACCCAAGTAGAGGTAGCTCAGCGGGCCAAGCAGTACAGGCTTAACTTGGTGGCCTGCTTTCGACGCTTCATTGACTTCCTCAAACAGTTGAGGCCAGCTGACTTCGAACGTATCGTCTTGGCTGAACTCCGGCACAAGGTAGTGATAATTGGTATTAAACCATTTAGTCATATCAGAAGCGGCACTTCCGCTACAGCCGCAACCCGCTTGTGATTGACCGCGTCCAACGCGAAAGAGTGTATCTAAATCAGGAAAGCCGTTTTTATGACGTTTAGGAACGTGTCCAAGGAGCAATGTGGTTGTGAGTACGTGATCGTACCAAGCGAAATCGCCTACGGTTGAAAAACTCAGACCCGCTTGTTGCTGCTCAGCCCAGTTTTTCTGACGAATATCATGCCCCACTTGCAGTAACTGCGCTTGATCGCTTTCGCCACGCCAATATTTTTCTAACGCAAATTTCAGTTCGCGTTTTTCACCAATACGTGGATAACCTAAGATGTGAGTCGTCGTTGTCATGTCCCTAGTCCTTTTGCTGTTGATCGTGTCTGATTCTTTACTGCATGAGATAAAGATGTCTGGATGGCTAGACTATCCATCTAAACTGACCCACAGACAAGGTGCAATTATTCAACTTGTTTATTAAAAAAATTCATGTTGATCGAAGAGAGCTTTAATTAACATCAAGATAAATAGACGTCTAGATGTTTACAGCTCCATATTAAAAGCGTAACTTAGCTCAGAACAGCAGAATGATCACCGTGTTGATGCGACCCACGATATTGGTATCAACCACCGTTCTCTCAAAGGAATGAAGGAAAATAATGGCAATGATTGAACTTAAGCATCTGAAGACTTTAGTTTCTTTAAGGGACAGCGGCTCACTCACCTCAACAGCTACCGCGCTCCATTTGACGCAATCGTCCCTTTCACATCAGATTAAAGATCTCGAAATACGCATTGGCGGGCCACTGTTTCTACGCAAAACTCGCCCAGTAAAATTTACCTCAGAAGGAGAGATCCTACTGAAACTGGCTGACGAGATCCTGCCAAAGCTGGCCAGAGCTGAAAATGATTTAGCCAGTTTGAAAGAAGATGTCAATGGGCGCTTACACATGGCGATTGAATGCCACTCTTGCTTTCAATGGTTGATGCCAGCGCTGCGCGAATATCAGCTTGCTTGGCCAAGTGTGACGTTAGATTTTTCGTCCGGCTTTGGCTTTGAACCTTTACCCGCATTGCTGGCTGGCGAACTTGATTTGGTCATCACTTCCGATATTTTGCCTCGCTCAGAGGTACATTACGAACCACTCTTTGATTTTGAAATGCGCCTTATCACCTCTACAACTCACCCACTTGCGGGAAAATCGGTGATTGAACCAGAGGATCTCGCCTCACAAACGATGCTCACTTACCCCGTACAAAAGCAGCGTTTGGATGTGGTGAAACACTTTCTACAACCTGCTAGTGTTGAACCCGCGAAGTGGAAACAAGCCGACAACACTTTGATGCTAGTACAAATGGTCTCTGCTGGATTAGGTGTGGCAGCACTGCCAAATTGGGCCATCAGCGAGTTCTCTAGGCAGGGGCTAATTACCAGTAAGCCACTTGGGAAAGGTTTATGGCGTCGACTATTTGCCGCAACACGCCACAGCGAAAAAGATCGTCACTATTTACAAGCTTTTTTTGCCACCGCGCGCCAACAATGCAAAAGCCACCTTGACGGGATCAAGATGGCTTAAACTATTCGTCGTGTCGACATGGCTATTTGAATGACAGTGCGGTTGGTTAACTGTCACTGCACGCTGCTTAGCACTAGCGTTGGTTCGCTTTAAATTGGTTGGTCAGTGGGTCGTATTGGTAGCCTAAAACATCCAGCTTACCGACTACATTTTCTCTATCCATTTCATACATACTGGCAAGCTCTTCGAAGCTGTCACACTCTAAGCGTAGCTTCTCATTGACGATGCCAAGTAATATATTGCTATCAAAACGGCTGACGTTACTCAAATCCATGGCTCACTCCTATAGCAAAGAGACCACTAAAGACTAGCGGTAAAATTCGCACTAAAGAGTGACCCAGGTCTAGAGATTAAACAAACCTTGAAAACAAATACTGGCTGCCAAGATCAATAACAAGGCTGCCGTTAATTGAATTTTCTCAGCGCTTTTGGCAAACAGGATATGCCAGCACCACACGATAATACCTGCAATCATGAAACCGAATGTCGTTAGCAACGGCAATGTTGCTTGAGCCAACGTTTCGTCATCTAACCCGTACGCGTGCGGCACAACGCATAAAGCGATCCCCATCGAGCAGAGAATACCCACAACGGGTAGAACTCGATGGAAAGCTTGTAAACGCGAGCGCGCTATCGTTAGTAGAAGGTGCGAGAAACTCGCGCCCAACAAACCGACCAACAGCAACATGGCGATAGAAGCTGGCCAGTGGCCCTGCTCTGATATCTGAATCGCGACATAAGACAAGGCAAGACCATTCGCTAAATACAGTGCCCATAACGGGCCTTGATCTCGAGTTTTCTTGGTTTGAACTTGTGAATAGAAATAGAAGATGGAAAATACAACCAAAAAGGCTTCAATTTTCAGTGAAGCCACAGCCAACCAAAGCACACCAATGGCTGGCAATACGCGATGAATACGACCACGTTGCCCAGGGCAAATATCTCCTTTGACCAATATTAGTGTCAGTAGCATTTGCGCACCGAGCAGCATGGGTGAAAAAACAGAAAGTAAGGTTTGAATCATAATCGAAACATCATCTGGAAACATCTGGGCGCGATAATAGCAAAGAATAATAGCAAAGAGTAAGCGCGAATGCCCAGAGAAGGTTACCGACTTTCGGCCAAGTACCTCAGCACGTCTCCTTGAGTCAATAAGCCTTTGTAACGACTGTTATCGACCAGTACCCATGGAAAATCATGTCCTTTTTCGATCAAATTCACCACTTGATTTAGCTCGGTGTACGCGTCAAGCTGAGTGAAATGAAACTTCATGATCTGATTGACGGGCTTACGCCATACGGCCGCTTCACGCGTGGTTTCAAGATCGGTCCCCATGTTCGGTGTAAGATGTAAATTGAGTGAAGCAATATCAACGATGCCGACACACGCACCTTGGTTCACCACAGGTAACGAATCAACTTTAGTTGCTTTAAAATATTGATGAACGAGAGAAAGCGGATCGCTAGGATCCAAATGAGGTTTCCCTCGTTTAAACAAGTTGAATAAGCAGTTGGGTTGTTGCTCTGGTTCCGCTTTTGGTCGTGAATACGCAAAACGGCTGTGATACTCCTTTGCATGGATTAACTCTTTCAAAGGCCGGGGTTTTGAAAAAATATAGCCCTGCATGTAATCAATACCTAATGACTTAAGCACCCAAACCTCATGCTCCGTTTCCACCCCTTCAGCAACCACTTTCACGCCGAGTGTGTGCGACAGCTCAGTGATCATTTTAACAATACTGTATTTATTGCTGTTGACCTGAATATCCGTGACAAACTCGCGATCTATTTTTAAATAATCAAAATTGCAATCGCTGAGGTAGGTAAAAGAGGAATAACCCGTACCAAAATCATCAATTGCAACCGTTACGCCACGCGATCGAAGAGCATTGAGGGCATCAACCTGATGAGATTGGCTATCAAAATAGGCGCTTTCGGTTAGCTCAATGGTGACTGACTGAGGCGTATCCGTGTAGCGATCAATGATCTCCATGGTATTGGCTAAAATCTGCGTCGCATCCATTTTGGTATTGAAAGAGCGGTTGATTGTTACCCCAACACCTTGGCCAAACAAGGTTTTTATCTTGGGTAAATCTTGCAAAGACAAAATACTGACACAACGATCAAGATCGGCAATCAAATCTAACTCTTCCGCTATATTAATCATTTCTTGCGTGGTAAAAGGTAAACTGGGCACAGGCTTAAAACGGCATAACGCTTCAAATTTTGCAATGTTCCATGTTTTAGTATCAACTATCGGTTGGTAGTGTATCTCTAAATCTTTCTCAGCAATTGCTTTGGTGACTAGCTCTTCCAAATTTTTCCTGCGCTTAACCTGCTGGTGTATTTCACTGTGATAGAAACTGATGTTACGCGCTTCTCCTGCATGCTGCTCAAGCATTGCTTGCATCGCATGCGTCACCATCCGAGCTGGTGTTTTTGCATCGAACCCTAAAACAGACACACCAATTCGGCCATTAATGACAGCAAGGTGTGAGCTGGATTCGTTCTTTAACTCTTTCATAAAGCGGCGGATCGCATGCTGAATAAGGTTAAAATCGGTGTTTTTTTTACACTCAGAACAACTCAAGCTCACTAAATAGATATCTTTGCCCGCATAGCCCACCAACTTTGCTTCTTTACTACGTGCTAAAAAGCTAGAGAGCATCAAGGTTGCGGTGTGATGCCGCTCAGATTCAAAATTAGGCTGAAAAGCGAGTACTATATGTGTTCGATCTTGTGAATGTTCCGTGCAGTAGGTATTAAGTAGGGTTTTAAATTTTTGTTCAGTGAACAGTTGAGTTAAAAGATCGATGTCACCAAGCGCAGTATCAGCGACCCGATGAAGATTATCGGCTAAATCAAGCGTCATCCCAACAAAGAACACTCGGCCATCTTGCAGTGCGATTTTTTGGATAGTTAATTCTTGTGGTGCGACCAGCCCAGATGCCCGCCTATTGAGAATGACACCGCTCCAATGATCTTTAGTGTTGATGTCATGCCACATCGATTGGAAAAACTCTTTGGAATGCTTGCCTGCATTAAATATATTGGCTTGTAACCCAAGTAACTCATTTTGTTTGAAACCTGAATGCTGCTCAAAATAGTGGTTACAGGCCAAAATCCGCGTTTGATCGTCGGTTAGGATCAAACCATGATGTGTATTCTCAAACACTCCTTCAAAAAGCTTGGCCACCTCTTGCAATGATTCCAGTTTGAGCAGCGGTCGAATCGTACCTTGCAACTGCGTGAGAGAGGTACGCTCGATAAAAATCTCCACATAAGTTAACGCCTGATCCAAAATAACAAGGTTGCAATTTAAGGCATGGCTTTTGCCACTTTCAATCACATACTTGAAGCAGCGCTTCATCTCTGCAGCTTTGCTCGGCGTCATATAAAGCAAGAGTTCTTGAATATTGGCTATCGAAACACTGGAATCAAGCAAGGTATTCGGCGCTTTTAAATCGCAAATAAACTCGGAAGTCGTCAGGTTAAACGACCAATCAATCGCATCATATCGAGCCACTGGCGGTTCTCGAAACACTGCCTTTTCTCGTAGCTCTTGAGAATTTACCTGTGTCATATTCATCCCAACTTATTCAAATTATTTACTATTGACCTTTACAGCATAGAGTAAAACTTAATCGCAAGTCGTGAGTTAGCACTAATGATGTAAATGCAGTTGCTTATTTATTATTTTAGGCCAGACAAGCCATATAAAAAATGCCGAACATCAATACACCTCAAAAGGAGTAGCCTAGAACTATCGTAATCGAAAGAAAATAATGAACACAAAACAACCAACACGTTCATTTTATAAGCGACTGAAATACATTAACTTGCCTTATTTGATTAATATATCTTGTCGATATGATAATTATTACTGATTGACGAGATTAATTAACCCCTATATGGTACCAATTCCACGCCCAAGAGGTGCTGGAAAAACTAATCCGAGGTACTCAAGAACAACCCCCTTTTTTCAGTTGCGCTAGGAGCGCTTCTCTTTACATCTTTTCAGTTCAGTGCTTCCGGAACGGAATCCGGGATATCAACTAGAATCATTAATGGCGCACCTACAGTAGCACATGAGTTTCCCTTTATGGTTGCTCTGCACCGTGGGGAAGACACTGGCAGCTTTTGTGGTGGTAGCTACTTGGGTGGTAAGTATGTGCTTACAGCCGCTCACTGCGTAGCAGGAAAAAACCCGCTCAACGCAGAAGATATTCAAGTGACGGTTGGAGCATATGACTTAGATACTAATTCCACGCGTCGGGTAAAAGTCAAACAAATCTATTATCACGAAGCTTATGATGATGAAACTCATGCTGACTAT
>AEZC01000007.1 GCA_000257205.1 Vibrio ordalii ATCC 33509
GGCTAAGGCTTCCGGTGTATTGCCCTCTTCTATTGTGTTAGAACTGACGGAAACCGTCATACTCGATGGCGATAAAAATGCGCTTAACCAGCTTCATTCCTTAAATGAAATGGGGTTTCAACTGTCGCTGGATGATTTTGGAGCTGGTTTTAGCTCACTCAATAGCTTCTTTGATTTACCTCTCAATCAAATCAAAATAGACAAAAGCATTGTATGGAAAACACTGACTAACCCAGCATCAGAACAATATTTAGCCTTTCTCATCCAGTTTTGTCACACCAATGGCGTCGATATTGTTATTGAGTGGGTTGAAACTGGCGACATGTACCAAAAATTTAAAGAGATGGGCGCAACTTATTTGCAAGGCTATTGGTTTTCAAAACCGCTATCTTTGGTCAGTGCAAGCCGCTATACATTAAATACCGTCAATGAATAAGCACAAAAGATAGCTTAGCGAAATTAAGCACTTGCACCTAAAATTTGAAAAAGCAGAGCAGAGGAAAGAGTAAACCCTATGAACGCGGCGGCACAAGCTAACGGCTCTGCAATTGAGAACTAGGTATATTGTAAGCCCGGCCACAACTTCAAGTCGCTCAAAACACAAACGACAATAATTGTTATTCTTTATCTAGCACTAAGCGAGCATTGTGAGCTTGTATGGGCCGATTGTTATTTCCCATCACACTATGTAGTGCTGCACTTTGTTGCTGTGACAAACTTTTCGGCTGCTTGACCACCAACCATCTCACGCCTTCACTGCAAGGCGGCGTTGTGAGTGACCCATTAAAACGGTAATACTCATCTAGCTTAGGTAACAGTGACTGTACTGCTAACCCTTTTGCTAACTGCACACTCGTCCCAACTTTAGGCAACTCCGCAGTAAGCTGAGATAATGGTTCATCCTGTGTGCCCGTTTCAAACATCACCGCCAAAACGGCCAGATTGCCAGCCACATCAGCATGCACAAAATGCGCTTCTAAAGGATATTGATGTCCTTTAATTAAGTTTTCAGAAGGGGTATGGAAATGAAATTGTTTGAGTTCAAATTCTGTACCATCCACTACCAGTGTATTTTTCCCTGAAACTGAGGCTTGCAGCGTGTGTCCATTGTTGGTCAATGCACCCACAACGCCTGAATAGTGGATATCTAAAGATTTTAAATCAGCTTCAACGAGGCCATTGATATCTATTGGGCTTTGATTTTTGCCCATTTCACAAATTTTAGAAACATGTCCCCAATGTTCAGGACCACGTTCACCTTCATATCCCCATTCACTTGCTTGCGCCACATAGGTAAAGCAAACACTAATTGCTAGGGTCAACAGTTTTTTTTTCATTATCGTTCCTTGAAACAGCTTGTTATCTAAAATATAACATTCAGGTTAATATCACGCGCACATGGTAATACATTCTTTACACAGCATCCGTGGTGAAAAATAACATTACATTGACGTCAGTAGTCATTCATTTCAGTTCGCGCTCACCCTTTCCATGGCTAGCGCCGAACAATGTTTTGGCAAAACTGTTTGATATGCTTTCGGGTGGTATTGGGGTTCATTAACACCGCTTTTTCTCCCGGAATATATAAGCAATGTCCAGTATCATCATAATGAGTGCGCGCAATCGAATCGACCCAATTGGTGTTGAGATGCTGGCCTTTATGAGATAAGAACTGATGACGATGGTAGAGCGTATTCTCTACTATCGAATCAACCATAGAACCCTGACGTGCGACGTTCATTTCTTGCTCAAACATCGATTCAGCACACGTCACTTTCTGTGGATCATAGAGACGAAAAGTAACACTTGGCCCTTGGTTTTCTACTGCTGCCACCTTGCAGTGTGGTAGAGCGGCTAATTGGCAGCGTAAATAATTAGCATTTTGCAATGTATGACCAATCACGGTTTGGTAGCCTTCGATACCTAAATGTTGCAGTGCTGAATAGGCAGAGAAAACACCCACGGCACTGCGTGAACATTCAATGGTCGATTGCAAATGGCTCTCTTCTCTTTGAGCATGTTCAAAGTAGGAGTAATAACCGGGATCTGTTTTTAATACCGCGAGATCGTGTTTGTTTTTGAGCATCACCAAACTGGAAGTATAAGGAACATACCCCCATTTTTGAAAGTCGACCGTAAATGAATCCGCTAATTGTAAACTTTTAATCCTCGGCAATAAGGATTCAATACCCGTCAGTGTTGCTCGATTAAGCGATAAAGGGTTGCGTTCAGAATCATACTCTTGGAAAAACAACATACTCCACCCAACAGCAGCATCAACATGAATATGTGGTTTTATTGAAATTGCATATTCTTTCTCTTATCGCATAAACCTGTTCAATATCATCAATCGCAAAGGTATCCGTACTGCCAAACGTCAACATGATGGCAGGAACAGCAATGCCATTTCTAAAACAGAAAATCAATTGTTGGTCTAATTCAGCCAAATCCATTTCATTGTTATCTTTAACTTTGATCCGAATCGCTTTACCTTGAACATCAACCCCCAACAACGACAAATTTGTCATGTTTGAATAGTGACCCGCTTCTGAATTGAATATCCTGTAATCTTCTCCCGCCAAACCATTCAGAGCTGACTTTGGCAACGCTTTTCGAATACCTAATAGATAGCCGTACAAATTACAAAATGTACCTCCTTGTGTGAATACTCCTGTTGCTTGCTCGCTATCGTAGCCAGCTAAATGCGCGATTTGCCGCACGACTAATTTTTCCAGTTCAATGGCATCTCCCGCATATTCGCTATAAACCAAGTTAGGGTTGGCAATAGTCGCAAGTAGCGCACCGTGAATGGCCGGGTCACAAGGTGTCGAGATCACATTTTCCACTGAGCGAGGGTCATCCCAGTTTTTTGAACGTTTGGCGGCATAAAGCGCTAAGTCGTTAAAAGGGTGAATGGCGTGGCTCGAGTGTCGAGGAATGGTGTTTGAATGCCGTAATTGTTGCTGCAATGCAGTATTTACCACGGTTGGCGCATCAATTTTTCGCTCTTCAAGCCAACGAGCGATCTCGTGAATACGATACAAAGGCCAACGATTGGGATCGCGAGCAAAAAAATGCGCTTTCACTGTCTGGAAAATTGGCTCAAACGCAGGGTTCAGTTGGTTGGCGTGCTCATCTAGCCACACGCTATAATGCGCTGTTTTCATGATGCTCTCTCCGTGCTCAATCCCAAATAAAACGCCACGTTAGCGGCATTTTATTACTTTAATTTAAAGTTGGAGACCAAGCGGTCAAGCTCATGGTTTGAGTAAGAGAGTGACTCTGTAGCGCTGACGGTTTGTCTGCCACTCACCACCAATGATTCAACGATGTCTCTTATCGCTAGCATATTGCGACTGAGCTCTTCTGCCACTGTACTTTGCTGTTCGGTCGCAGCTGCGATCTGCGTACTCAAATCATCAATTTCGGAAACGGAAGTGCTCATGATGTTTAAACTACCAGAAACTTCGGACGTTTTATCTGCTGTGGTTTGACATTGGTTTTTAGTTTTGTCCATTGCGGCTACAACGCTATCCGTCCCTTCAAGTAGCTTGGCCAGCATATCTGATATTTCAGTAGTACTGTTTTGCGTTCTTGCCGCTAAAGCACGAACTTCATCTGCAACCACCGCAAACCCACGGCCTTGCTCACCCGCACGCGCCGCTTCGATCGCCGCATTCAACGCAAGCAAGTTCGTTTGCTCTGAAATAGCGCCAATCACGGTCAATACTTCGCTGATCTTGATCGCATCTTTGTTCATATTGGCAATGCGCTCAGACATCTGTTCGACATCACTCACCAATGAGCTGACCGTTTCAACCGCATTATTCACAATAATAATCGATTGTTTGGCCTCTTTGCTTGCAGAGTCAGTAATGTGATTCGATTGCGTGACACTCTCTGCCACAGTACGTGCACTTTCACTCATTTCAGTAATGGCCGTCACCACTTGCTCTGTTTCAGATGAGTGCGAAAGCAGCATGCGCTCATTTTCCTTTGCCGTTTGACCTAACTGCTCAATATTAGAGGAGATGTTTTGACTGGCATCAGATATTTGCAACATCATTTTTTGTAGATTTTCTGAGAATAAATTGAAGCCTTGGCTTATCTGCGCTAAATCATCATCACCATTCACCTCCAAGCGGCGTGTCAAATCACCGGAGCCTTTCGAAAGATCAAGCACCGCTTTTTTCAGGCGTAGCAAAGGCTTGTAGATATAATTAAGAATGACGAAGATTGCCGCAACGCTGATAATGAGCAAAGTCACCCCAGTGTAAATAGCACTACTTTGCGCTTCATACACATTAGCTAACGCCGTACCTTTGTCGACGAACACCATCATGGTCCAGTACATGTTATCGGTTAGGTTAACGCGTTTGAAATAACCATCAAATTCAATGCCTAAATAAGGAAATGACAAATGGCCAGCATCCTGCTGGCTAAAAAGTTTCTCCATTTCGAGGAAATTAGGGCTGACTTGCTAGGGCGTTCGTCCAATATCACTAGGATCATCACTAGCAAAAAAGACAGCATTCTTGTCGGTTAGTGTCGCTGCACCGCCGGCAAAGCGCATATTACTGACCTGGACAATGACTTCATCCAGTTGGATATCTCCCAGCAAAACACCAATGAAACGGCTTTGTTGGTAGACAGGCATAACTACACTAATAACCTGTTTAGCGGTGATTTTATCTTCATAAATTTCCGTTACCTGAGCAGTTCGAGAGGTTTTTGCTTGTTGATACCAATCCATACTGGTCAAATTTTGTTGACCTGTAACAACTCCGTTGTCTTTGTCAAACGACATATAGGTACGGCCATCATCATACACCATGATGACATTGGATATTTGCGCACTCTCAGCAAGCAGGCGTACTAAATTAACATTCTCTTGATCCGACAGCTCAGTGCGGAAATGTTGTGAACCTTTAACTACGGCTTGATACCGTGTTTTCACCCAAGATTCGAGTTCAGAAACGTGATAGTTGAGCTTGTTTTGAGTTTCTGTGGTTAAAGAAGTAATCATCTTCTCTTTTAACGACAGCATATTGATGGTACCCAAAACGATTAATGAAATCGCCACAAGCAGCGCTACGCTCACATATATTCTGCTTTTAAAACCTAAATTCATAGATTCACCCTCACCGTATAACAGCTAGAAAGATTAAGGTGAAACTTGATCATATTATTAATATGAATGGTAGACCAATGAGACACCTAGCCAACCTAATAAAATTGGTACACGGAGAACACTTATGCAAGTTATGTCATTAATATTTATTATTGGGTGCGCAAAGTGAACGTTACATTGAAAGAGAATATGATGATTTTGGATGGAAATACGTTGAGGTGATGGTTAAGAAAAACGCGCAGCGGTTCTGCTGCGCGTTGACTGATTTTTTATGACGTCACGTTTGTCTTAGAAGCCCAAACGTAAAGCAGCTCTAGAGCAATTGTCGCACCAGCTAGAGCGGTGAGCTCACTTTGGTCGTACGGAGGAGAAACTTCAACAACATCCATTCCCACCAAATTAATTCCGGCCAATGCACGAATGATTTTCAGCACTTTATCGGAATTCAATCCACCACATACTGGTGTACCCGTTCCAGGAGCAAAAGCAGGATCTAAGCAGTCAATATCAAACGTTAGGTATACGGGTTTATCACCAATAGTTTGACGAATATTATCGACGATCTCTTCCACTGACATATCATTCGCTTGCATCGCATTGATGACATTAAAACCGTGGCCTTCCTGTTTGTATTCGGTACGAATACCCACTTGCACAGAATGCTTGGCTGAGATTAACCCTTCCTTCGGCGCATGATAGAACATAGTGCCGTGATCATAAGCGCTGCCGTTGGCATAAGTATCGGTATGAGCATCAAAATGAATCAATGCCATTTCGCCATAATGTTTGGCATAAGCACGCAATATAGGCAACGTGATGAAATGGTCACCACCTAAAGCAAGCATGGTTTTGCCACTTTTTAGAATTTCGCTGGTCGCCGCTTCTAAGCGATAAGTGAAATCTTCAGCATCACCGCAATCAAACACTAAATCGCCTGCGTCGATCACCTTGGTATTTTGAAACAAGTTAAAGTTCCAAGGAAACTTTTTGCCTTCCCATGCAAGGTTCACTGAAGCGCGACGAATCGCATCTGGACCCATTCTCGCGCCCGGGCGACCTGATGTGGCCATATCCAAAGGTACGCCTAGGACCACGACATCGGCATCCGCACTTACTGGGTTTTTGACATAAGGACGACGCACAAACGTCATCGCATTTGAATACAGGGAATAATCAGTTTTAGTAAACAAATCATTCATTTAGAAATCCTCTAAATAGGTATAACCGCTTAAGCCTTGTTCAAGCTCTTGCCATACATTTGCTTGTTCTTCGACCGCGACTCGTTGGCTTACTAATTCACGGTAGTTCGTACGGATAGCATCAAGATCAATATGGACATAACGCATCACATCCTCGACCGTATCCCCTTCATTAATCGACACAATTTCAGTTTCGCCATTCTCGGTCATGTTCACCACAACACTGTGAGTATCGCCAAATAGGTTATGCATATCGCCTAAGATCTCTTGATATGCACCAACGAGGAAGAACCCCATTAAATAGGGTTCATCGGCATTCCATGCGGGTACTGGCAGTGTCGTTTCAATACCTTGCCCTTCAACGTACTGCTCGATGGCACCATCAGAATCACAGGTGATATCGAGCATCACGGCGCGGCGATCTTCCACTTTTTCAAGGCCAGACAATGGCAATACAGGGAAAACTTGGTCGATCCCCCACGCATCTGGCAATGATTGAAACAGTGAAAAGTTAACAAAGAACTTATCCGCCAATCGCTCATTCAGTTCATCCAAAATAGGACGATGAAAGCGATTTTTGGTGCTCATTTGCAGTGTCAGTTCGTGATAAATGCGCAGCGATAGCTGTTCAGCCCAAGCACGGTGCTGAAGGTTAATAACGCCAGTCGAAAACTGGCTGTGCGCTTCCGACAGATCGCTTTGCGTATCATTGTAAATTTCAATCAGTGCACGTGCATCAGAGCCACCACTTAAGCTCTGCCAGTTACGCCACATGTTTTGTAGTAGTACAGGAGCCTCTTCACCAACCTCTGGGATCTCTTCAGGATAATAAGCTTCTGTGCCAATAACATTAGTAATAAGTACGGCGTGGTGCGCGGTAATTGAGCGGCCTGATTCAGAAATAATGACTGGTCTTGGCTGGCTGTATAACTGGCACACATCGCTCACCGTGCTTACGATATTACGTGCATATTCAGCTAAGCCGTAGTTCATCGAGTTGGATGATTGACTGCGCGTACCGTCGTAGTCCACCGCCAAACCACCACCCACATCGAAAAAGTCAATCTCTGCACCAATATCGCGCAGCTCGCAGTAAAAACGCGCCGCTTCGTTCACGCCATTGCGTACATCACGAATATTCGCCATTTGCGAACCTAAGTGGAAATGCACCAGTTGCAACGCCTCAAGTTGTTGCTCTTTTTTAAGGTGTTCGATAACGGTCAACACTTGAGATGCAGAGAGCCCGAACTTTGATTTTTCACCACCACTCGCCTGCCATTTTCCCGCACCTTGTGAAGCTAAACGAATGCGGAGCCCTAAACGTGGTTTCACGCCTAAGCTTTTTGCCTCTTTCAGAACGAGCTCTAACTCAGACAATTTTTCCAAAACGATGAATACTTTATGGCCAAGCTTTTCACCAATCAGGGCCAGACGAATGTACTCTCTGTCTTTGTAACCGTTACACACGATCACAGAACTTGCTTGTTGGGCTAAAGCCAATACCGCTAATAATTCTGGCTTACTGCCCGCTTCCAATCCAAGCTGTTTAGTCTCTAGCTGCGCTTGGCTGGCTAAAATCTCATCCACCACTTCTTTTTGTTGGTTCACTTTGATTGGGTAAACCAACAGGTAGTTGTTTGGATATTGGTATTCTTCAATCGCCTGATTAAAGGCGTCACAAATGTTATGTACGCGTTGATGCAGGATCTGCGGAAAACGTACAAGCACAGGCAAATTTAAATCACGCGCTTCAAGCTGCTTTACGATCGAACTCAAGGGGGTTTGGTGCGCCTTATCATGGCGCGGCGAAACATAAACTTCGCCTTGATTGTCAATACCGAAGAAGCCTTGGCTCCAATAATGAACATTGTAGTCAGCGCGAACGCGATCTAATTTGGATGGTTGTTCCACATCTAATCTCACAAAAACAGAGAGTAAAAAGTGAATCAGAAAGTCTGATATCACGACTTGACGCCTGTAACGTCAGGCGCATTAACGGTTAAAAGCGTAAGTGTGTCTAATGATAATAATTTGTCGTTAAGATTACGTTTGATTATCACCAGTTCGCTATAAAAAGTGGATGAAATTTAATACAAAATCAAATGTTGCCACTGATCAGCTCGTCAAACTTCTTATTGCCGTGTAGTCCTTCTAAATCAGCTTCTTCTGCAATTAAATCTCGCAATGAAGCGCTAATTTCCGTGGCTCTTTGTAAATCCTCAATCGCTTGTTTTCGGTAATGATGTGTGTTTTGCGCTTAAGATATTTACGGCTAGACATTAAATATACCCAAACAACTTGGAGTTGCAGGTAGGCGGCAAGTGAGTCCCCATGAGCATAGGCAAACTATGTGATTGGGGTGAACGAACGTAGCCAACACCGCTGTGGCTTCAAGTAGGAAGGGGATAGCCATGAAGAACAAAGGATGTAAATCATATCACCCTGATTAGAGGTTGTAATTGACTGAATTTCAGTTATTTTGAATCAAATCTCCTTTTTCTGATTCGTCATGGAATACTTAGACTTATTTCAAAAAAATTATCAATGGATCATCACGATCATGGCGTTGCTTATTTATCCTAAAGCAGCCAGCTACACCGTGCGATGGTTTGAAAATATGGTCGTAGGCAAAGTCGATATTCATCGGCTCAAACGAGCTAGTTGGCTGGTGAAGACCTTACTCTTCTTGGTGTTAGTGCTGACTCTGCTAATGATGTGGGGCGTGGAACTGCGTGGGTTATTGGTTGTTGGCTCATCACTTTTTGCGTTGCTTGGCGTCGGTTTGTTTGCAAGTTGGTCTTTGCTGAGCAACGTCACCTCATTTCTGGTTTTATTTGTACAAAACCACTGTCGCATCGGTTTATGGGTGCGAGTGGTGGATGGCGCAAATTTTGTTGAAGGTAAAATCGTCGACATGAACCTACTCAATGTCGTACTAGAGAATGTTGATGGTAATACAGTGCTCTATCCAAACAACCTCTTTATTGTTCGCCCTGTAATTGTATTAAGCAAAACTCCAGAAAAAGCCGTGAAAAAAATCGAGAAGAAACAACTTCCTATCGGAGTAAAACGTTGAACGAATATCAAGACCTTTCACTGCATATTGAAACGATTTCAAAAGCCGATGAGCAGCAACAAATCGACTTACTCGGCGAGTACGTGGAAAGTGGGCTTGATGAAAGCTCGATCGCAATCATCTTAGAAGCTTTTCCTGTCGAGCAGCGGGTACGTCTGTGGCGTAGCCTACCCTTAGAGCTGCACATTGATGTACTGACAGAGATGCGTGCTGAAGTACGTTTCTCTATCATCAACGCACTGTCAGAAATAGAACTAAAACTGACTCTCGCCAAACTCGATAACTTGTCTCTGCTCGAATGGGCCGATTCTCTGCCTGATGAAATCATCAGTGAAGCGCTGCGCTTAATTAGTCGCGACGAGCTTGAATTGTATGATCAAGCCAATGCCTATGAAGATACTGAAGTTGGCCACTGGGCAAACCGTAAAGTGTATACCTTGCCTTTCAGCATCAGTGTCGACAAAGCCAAGATGCTATTGGAGAAATATCATTATGACTCTCCACAACATATCTATTTGATCAACAAAGCAAAAAAATCCCAAGGTATCGTGAGTTATACAAAAATTTTGCTTGCTGAAAGCAAAACTTTACTGAAAAACATCAAGCAAGATGATCTCTTTACGCTGAATGCTCACCAATCACTTTCTGAAGCAGTAGAAGCGTTAGAACATTCCCAATTGCCGACCGTCTCTATCATTGATAACCATGAAATCTTAGTGGGTGAAATTGACTGGCAATTTGCCCTGAGTACACAACGAGATATTTACGAATCGCGCTTAATGGCCGGTACGGGTATGGATGAAGGAGATGACTTATTTGCCCCTATCATTAAAAGTTCTAAAAAACGAGGTCTTTGGCTCGGGATCAACCTGCTGACCGCCATCCTCGCTTCGGTCACTATAGGTATGTTTGAAACGGTCATCTCGCAAGTTGTCGCGTTAGCGGTGTTGATGCCAATTTTTGCCTCGATGGGCGGTATTGCGGGAAGCCAAACCTTAACCTTGATGGTACGCGCCATGGCATTGAACCAAATTACACCGGGTAACCGTTTTGCGTTGCTCAAAAATGAAATTGGTATTGGTTCCATTAACGGTTTGTTATGGGCGTTGATCATTGGTGCCTTGGCAGGGCTCTGGTTCCAGTCAGCGATGATTGGCGCCACCATTTCACTGGCCATTGTCGTAAATATCATTACCGCCGCACTGTTTGGGGTACTCATTCCGATCACGCTTGATAAGTTTAAGCTTGACCCAGCATTAGCGGGTTCTGTCATCTTAACCACAGTAACGGATGTTGTCGGCTTCTTTGCCTTCTTAGGCACAGCAAGTTTAGTGATGTTGTAGCTTTCCAAACCGCTTGAAGCGGCTTACATCAAAAACGGCAACTTTAAACAGGAAAGGCATGTCATTTCAGACAATTGAATAAACTAACTTACTAGAAAA
>AEZC01000008.1 GCA_000257205.1 Vibrio ordalii ATCC 33509
CCCACGTAGAATAATTTGGATATTAACTATTTTGCGCATCACCAAGTCTTCACGTGCTTTGATGGGCATATCGATCAATACATATCTTTCACGTTTACACCCGATAATTGTCGTTGAAAAGCTATAAGAATCTTCAGGCCCAAATTCGACTGTGGCGAGGATTTTCATGCATGGCTTAAGGAGTTTGATGAGTTCGTCGCTATTAGTATTCGGAATTGGCATTGAGTGGTATCGTCGTTGCGAAAATATAGCTTTACTATAGCGCGTGATTTTTACGTCACCTACTAAGAAAAAGTAAAAGCTCTCAGAAGATCATGTTTCTAAGAGCTTTTCTCAAGTTTAATGCTAGTGGCTACCTCTTGTGTTAAGCACTGATGCGCTGACACTCACAGGTTGATGATTGGTCGATATAATCATTTAACTGAGCAATTTGCTCAGTGTTAAATGCTAAGCCGAGTTTACTTCTGCGCCATAGGATATCTTCACATGAAGAAGCAAATTCATGATCTAATAGATAATCGACTTCGCGTTGATAGAGCCCAAACGCAAAATGTTTACCCAGATCAGCACTGCTTTGCACATTTTCGAGCATCGCCAAAGTTCGGCTTCCGTAATTAGTGACCCAGCGGTTAATGGTTGCTTTATCAATATCTGAGAAACGTTGTTCGAGCTGCTGTTTGAGCTGTGCTGGATAAAATTCTCCACCACCGGGCAGTGGTTTGTTTGCGGTCCAACAGTCAGACATTTGATTAAAAAATGGTTTTAATTGACCCATAGCAGATTCAGCTAACTTGCGATAAGTGGTTAACTTTCCACCAAAAATAGAAAGTAGTGGCGCATTATCAGCTTGTTGATCGAGAGAAAGTGTATAGTCACGAGTAATCGCTTGCGGTGAATCAGACTCATCATCACACAGCGGGCGCACACCGCTGAAGTCGGCCACAATCTCATCCAATTTGACCTGATGGATAAAGTGCTTATTCACAACATCCAATAAGTACTGTTTTTCTTCGACGCTAATTTTCACTTGACGAGGATCACCTTGGTATTCGACATCAGTGGTGCCTATCATTGAATAGTGATCAAGATAGGGGATCACAAAGACGATCCGTTTATCTTCGTTTTGTAAAATATATGCTTGCTCTTCATCGTGAATTTTCGGCACGATAATATGTGACCCTTTGATGAGCCGGATACCGTAGGGAGAAGTAATTTCAATCTGATCATCAATGAACTGTTTAACCCAAGGACCTGTTGCGTTGACAAGCGCGTGGCTGCGGCGCGTAAAACGAGTTTGTGTTTTTTCATCAAACAAAGTCACATGCCATAACTCGTCAACACGACGAGCTGATTCAACGCGGCAATAGTTTTTTACTTCGGAACCGAGTTCACGTGCTTGCATCGCATTCAGTATCACTAAACGAGCATCATCGACCCAGCAGTCTGAGTATTCGAAACCAATTTTCATCTCATTTTTAGTCACCACACCTGCGTTAAGGGCTATTTTTTTGCTGGCAGGTAGTGAGGTTCGTTTGCCTAAATGGTCATAAAGGAAAAGTCCGGCACGAATCATCCAAGCAGGCCTTAGAAAAGGGCGGTGTGGTAGACGAAATCGCATTGGTTTTGCAATGTGAGGCGCTTTGCGCAACAGTACTTCGCGTTCAGCCAATGACTCACCGACTAAACGAAATTCATAATGTTCTAGGTATCTTAACCCACCATGAATTAATTTTGAGCTCGCAGAAGAGGTAGCGCTAGCAAAATCTTTTGCTTCATACAGGCCAACTTTCAGCCCGCGGCCAGCTGCATCGACGGCGATGCCTGCCCCATTGATACCGCCACCGACAACAATAATGTCGAGCACATTGTTTTCGGCTTCAATCGAGTTGCAAACAGAATGGTTGTTCATTGAGCGTACCTATTTCGTTTTTGTTCTGTAATGTTCGTATGAAACCATTCTTTAGTCAAAATAGTTAGTTTTTTGTTTTTTTATTTTGATCTCGATCATTATTTTCTAATGCATATGCTCACTTAACCAATAAAAAAGGCGCTACGTCTTCACGTAACGCCTTTTCGGTTGTGAAAAGTAATACCTCAACGAGCGAGTTTACGATGAGCGCGTGAAAAATGGCCAGCGCAGAACGCACCGACAATAGAAAGTTCACCAGCCAGACAGAGTGATGCTGCCACTTCGGCTAACGCTTGCGAATGACCAGTACCGTGCAGACCGAGAATATCCAAACATGCTTTTTGACTCGGTAACCCTGTACCGCCACCAACGGTCCCTAACATTAAATTGGGTAAGGTTACACTGGCGTACAAACCACCATTTTTGTCCACTTCCATGCGTGTCATACCAATTGCCGATTCAGCAACGCAAGCGGCGTCTTGCCCACAGGCAATATACAAAGCAGCGAGTGCATTAGCGTAATGCGCGTTAATGCCTATCGCGCCGCTTAATGCCCCACCAACAGTCGTCATTTGGCCAAATTGCATCATAGACTGTGGCGTCGTATGCAGATGTTTATGGATGAGTTCGGCAGATAAATGCACCTCGGCAGTCACTTTTTTTCCTCTCACACTACGCAGTGTTTGGCTAGTGGCTTTTTTATCACCCGATAGGTTGCCATCAAGGAATGCGTATTCAGGCTGCACAGGAGTATTCGCCAGAATGGTTTGGAACACGGCATTGGTGGCAATAGTGACCATGTTTTGCCCTGATGCATCGCCGGTTAAAAACTCAAACACGAGGTAGACATGGTTCCCTTCAATATTGACATTAATGTCTGACAGTTTTCCGTGTGCTGTCGTGTTTTCTGCAACTTGTTTAAAGTGGTCATATTGAGTCACTATCCACGCAACAAACTGCCCAGCTTCGATTAAGTTATAAAATGCAAAGCCTGGCGTGCGAGTAACGCCTTCATTTAACAACATGGCGCTTGCACCTCCTGCTGCAGTAAGCAGTTTTGCCCCACGATGATAAGAGGCAACCAAAGCGGCTTCGGTTGTAGCGAGCGGGACGAGATAATCACCTTTGGCAAACAGTCCGTTGACTCGTAATGGCCCTGCGATCCCAACTGGAACTTTGACTGTGCCAATAAAATGCTCAATATTTTTGTGGTAGCAGAGCATATCTTGCTCTGTTGAGTCATCTAAAAGCGCACTTTTGCTCGTTCGCGTGTTAAGTACTTGCCAACGGCGCTCCACATTTTTTGCGGTTAAATACGGACTTGGTGTTAATTTGAGCGTTGGAGAAGTGAGTTTGGGTTGGAGTGTTTGCTCTAGCTGCTGGGCTGATATATCACCGCACAAAATAGAAACATAATTTCTTCGATGCTGGTTTAGCTTAGGCATAGCGAATCATGGTAAAGAATTTGCAGGCATTGTACTGACAATGGATATAAACACAATATTTGCTTGTGTTGCAAGTTGTGTGAAGAGTTAGGCTTGGATATCCAATATTGAGCCAAGTATGTCTTGATCTCGTTGGATAATATTGGTGCCAATGCGGTTGTATTGTGTAGCTTGGTTCAATTTTAGTAGGCTATCAATTTCTTCAGGTTTTTCTTCAGCTTTAGCAACAACTTTATCAAACTCAACTTTATTAAAAGCGAGCGCTTTGTCCGCCTTATCAACAGGAGAGATGTCTTTTTCCATATTGAGCTCACTAGCGGCCTCTTCAACCATTTTATTTGACTGATTGATCAGTTGATAGCCAGAATGAACACCAGATATAGACATAAGCTTACCCTCGTTGATGTCTAAAGTTTAGGTTCCGTTTACTTTTTGCACAAGAAGAAAATTGTAACTAGGAAAAGAGACTCGAAAGCACATTCAGCTCATCATCGGTGAGCAAGCTGTTCGTTTCATGTTCCAAAGAGTGCTTTATTTCGCCTTGTAATAAACGCAGTTGTTGGGGTGTCAAATGCTGTAATTGTGATTTTAAAGACTCAAATTGATTATGCGTCATCGACTCATGCCTCAGTAAAAAATGCGCTGCCTTCTCACCGCGGTAAGTTTGATGTCCTTTCATGGCCTTACACCTGTAAGAAAATACTTAGTCTGAGATTATTCTCGATGTGGCGATTTTTTGTCCGAAAAATGTCAAGTTATAATAAGAGAAAGGTGAGAGTCGCTCGAAACTAAGCCGCTCTCATTATTACGACAGTTGCTGGTTTACACGGACGGCGAACTTGCTGGCGAGAGAGTGAAGCTCAGGTAGCATGCGATAAATGAGGTGCAGCTGTTGTAAGACCATTCTTACCGAGCTTTCATCTTCTTCACGCCATTCGGCTAAGCGTTTCTCTAAGCCTGCATCGTCAATGTCGCTGGTATCGCATTCATCACAATGTTCATAAAGTTGTTTGTGCAACACCTCTAAGTGGTGGTGGATCACTCGGTGAGTTTCAAGTACCAGTTGGTGCGTTGCTTCATCTTCGATGCGTGTCCGATGGGCTCCAAGAGCAGAGATATAGCTGAGCAGGGCATGGTTTAGTGTCAGAAAACGGAAACTTTCATCGATTGCTGTGCGATATTTCCCTGGTTCTGCCAGCATATTACTGATTGCTGCGGTTAAATTTGCGTCTTGGTTGTGAGCATTGCGCCGTGAGATGCGATAGCTCAAGCTATCTTTCTTACCGATACGGTACTGGCCAATAATCTGTCCTAAATAAGCTTTGTTGGCATCGATCGCATCCGCCATGACTTTATGTAAGCGTTTTGATTGCCAGTCAGGGAGAATCAGCACTACCGCTGCGACGGCCAGTGCGCAACCAATTAAAGTATCGGCAAGTCGAGGTAGTACCACGGCGTAACCTTCACCCAATTGATTAAAGCAGAACAGCACTAAAAGAGTAATAAAGCCCGTCGCATAGCCGTAGTTGTTTAGTCTAAAGGCGAAAAACATTACCCCTGATAGTACGATAAAGACCAATTGGCTTTCTGGCGATGGGAACAAGGTTAAGAGCAGCACGCCTAAAAACAGCCCCGATAACGTGCCAATGATTCGGGCCGTCAGTTTTTGTCGAGTGGCTGAGTAGTTTGGCTGACAAACAAACAGTGTCGTGAGCAAAATCCAGTAGCCTCGTTCAATACCAAAACCTTGGATGATTCCGTAACCTATGGTAAGTGCGATAGACATACGCAGCGCATGTCGAAACAGCATCGAATCTTTATGCAAATTGGCTTTAACTCGCAGCCACATGGCTTTGAGAGTATGAGCTTCGGTATCATCCAATACTCCCTCTTCGAGCTTATTGACATCAGGGTTGCAGATGTTATTTAGTTGCTTTTCTACTGTTGCCAAGTTGTTGAAAAGATAGCCCAGTTGTGCTATCAACATTCGCCAGTCAGGGCGTTGTTGTTCTTGTAGGTAGTTTAATGAGCTTTGCAATTCGTCTAGAGCCATGATTGACTCTGAATGGTGCTGATAGCTCAGCCCTAGCTGGATTGATTGGGCAATTTCACGGCAGGCTTTCGCTTGTGTTTCGAGTAAATGCTTAAAGCGAAACAGTACATCTGAGCGGCCAAAGTGCTCGGCAAGCTCTTGATAGCGATAATGACTTGAGCTGACGCGTTCATGAATATCTTGCGCTAGAAAATAAATGTTGAGAAAGCGGTCACTGGCACCATCAATATGGCCTTTTTTTGAACGACTCAACAAAGTGGCTTTACATTGATTGAGTGCGGTAACCGTTGCCGCGTTTAAATTGGCTTCAGCAATTCGATATGGCTGAGGGACTAAGTTCGATACGGGATGGAAGAGATGGCTTTTGGACTCAAGATAATTGGCCAATTGCAAAAAAACATTCGCTAAGCTTTGCTGTACTGGTTGCATTGGCCAAAACATATGCCAAATCATCGACATGAAGTAATACCAAGCCGCACCCGTCAGGAGCAAAACGGGTTGAAACCACAAATTCACGCTTTGGTGTGCACCCAACATAGTGTAGATGGCGATGAGTAAGGAGCCAAACGCAATGCTGGCATAACGTGGCCCAATGGCGCCAAGAATGATAAAACCAAACGAGGAGATAAATAACCCAATCGCAAACAGTGGCGGGGTATGGAAAAGCAGTTCGATGGAAAAAGCAGCGATGGCAAAGCAGATAAATGTCAAAGTGAGGGATTTTAGCCGTCCACTGAAACTGTCATCACTTTCAGCCAGCGCTGCGGCAATTACGCCGAGGATCAGTGGTGTAATCCAAGTATTGAGGTTGTAGTGCCACGCAGGAATGACCACGCCTAATAGGGTGGTCAAAATGAGAATGCTGTAATTGACGGTTTTATTCGCCCAATAAAGGCGAATTTTGCGAGAAAGCGGCACGATACTTCAACATCCAAAAAGAAAACCATAGTGTAGCAGAAACGTTGATTAACACTCTGATCAAGATAAAGAAAAACGTCTACTTGATTACAAAATCACCCACAGCAATCTTGACATTAATTTTTCAATGCCCACTGTGATTGGTATATCATATTCACATTCTTATAAAAGAGCATAAAACCATGCAGCTGAGCGCAAATAAGCCTGCACAATTTCTCATTCAAGACGAGTATAACCAAGTTGAACTTGACCAACAGCGTTTGATTATCTCCTCGGCTGTCAGCGAAGAGCGGATCCCGTTTACGGTTTGGAACGGTAAAGTCCGTGTTAAGCGTGGTTTGTTTTGGGGAGCATTGCAGTTTTTTGCGCATGAAGATGAAGGCGTTCAGCAATCATGGTTGGTGCAAGGTTTGCCTTGGCCCGAGTGCCGACAGTTTGCCCATACGGCGGTAGCGGCTTATCAACAATGGCACAATCGTCAATGTGTGCAGTTAAGTCAGTATCTGCCTCGCTGGGAGCAAGAGCTCAATCGCTTGAAGCGTTTACCCTCTTTTTTGCCACACTCCTTATTGGATGTTTGGGCTTTACAAGTGGAAGCCGATTTTGCGACGATGGACATGAAATTAGCCGAAGCACGTCAACGGCTACCTGATGCTATTGCTCAGCTCTCGCCTTGGCTTACGGATCGCTCGGCGTCCCTTGCCCAGCGAAATCAACACTGGCTTGAATTGGAACGTCAAAACTGGGAAGTCTTATTCTCTCAAGTTGAAAGTTCTCCACTTAATTTGTCGCAGCAACAGGCAGTGCTACTCAATGATGATCACAACCTCATCCTAGCGGGTGCAGGTTCGGGCAAAACCAGCGTTTTGACGGCGCGTGTTGCGTATCTACTCCAGAGTCACCTTGCACAGGCCCACGAAATTCTACTGGTGGCTTTTGGTCGCGATGCGTCGAAAGAGATGGAACAGCGATTAGATAGCAAAATCGGCATGGCGGCGGAACGCGTTCGCGTTAATACCTTCCATCAGTTAGGACTGAAAATTTTAAACGAGGTCGAAGGGCGAGAAGCGATCATTTCGCCTGTAGCTCTAGACAGTAACTTAAAGTTGGCATGGTGTATTGATTGGTTGAAGAAACATTGGATGACGCCGACCAATTTTAAGCGTTGGCAGAAGCATTTATCTAAATGGCCAATTGCTTATTTAGCTGGTGATGATGAACTGGGCAGCCATGTTGAAAACCCCAAGCTGATTGCATGGTTGGAAAAGCAGCTTGAGCAACTGGCTATGCTTGGTCTTGGAAAAAAGGAGCTGCAACAACGTTTGATTGACCATCCAGACTATTCACGGCTGAACAGTGAGCTCTCTTTGTGCTGGCCTTGTTATCAAGCTTGGTTACAAATGCTCAAAGAGCAAAATCAAATTGATTTTAATATGATGATCAGCCGCGCAACGGAATACGTTGAAAAGGGCAAATTTAAATCGAATTGGAAATTCATCATGATCGATGAATACCAAGATATTTCACCACAGCGATTGGCGTTGATCCAATCTTTGTGTGAGCAGCAGCCAGGAGCGTGTAACTTATTTGCAGTGGGTGATGATTGGCAGTCAATCTATCAATTTGCTGGTTCTGACGTTGATCTTACGACTGGGTTTAGTGAGCGCTTCCCACACTCGACGGTTCATTATCTGGATAGGACTTATCGTTTTAATGATCAGTTGGGTGCGGTGGCTAACCAGTTTATTCAAGCCAATCCGAATCAGTTACCAAAAACACTTAACAGCTTCAAGCAGCAAAAACAAAAATCAGTTTTTATTGCACCAAGTAACAACATTGAAAAGATCTTGGATCAACTCAATCGCCAAGCGAATCCTACACAATCTGTGCTACTGCTTGGGCGAAACCATTATCATAAACCAGAGCGGCTTAACGACTGGAAAAAGCATTACCGCTCACTCGATATAGAATTTATGACTTGTCATGCCAGTAAAGGTAAAGAAGCCGATTTTGTGATTGTGCTCGGTGTTGATGAGGGGCAGTTTCCGGCTCGAGTGAAAGCGCTGCATATCGATAGTGCATTGAGACAATCGAATGATGATTTCCCCTACGCCGAAGAGCGCCGTTTATTCTACGTTGCAATGACCCGCGCTAAAGAGAAAGTGTGGATCACGCACTCGGGCAGTGGCTCGGTTTTTGTTCGCGAATTGCTATCAGGGGATTACCCAGTGGTGAAGCAGAAATAACGCATCCTTTGGAAGGGGATGCGTTCACGCAGGCGATCAAGTTGTCTTATGTCGTGATTTGGATTTTGACTGTGTGTCTCTGTGCGTATGTAAAGGTTATAGATTACATGCGTTCAGCGAGATAAGCTTGGTAATCAGGGATCTCGATATCGACCTCTTGCTCTATCAACTGTGAAGAG
>AEZC01000009.1 GCA_000257205.1 Vibrio ordalii ATCC 33509
TTGCTCAAGATCCACTTCGATTTTATCTAATGCCACGGAAAGCTTATTAAACCCTTCTAAATAGAGATCTTGCTTCTCCGGTGGATAATTTCCCAGTTTTGACTCTTCAACCAACTGACTTAATCTATTAATGGGTGCTTGCATTGTTTCAACGCTGGTCGCTTCTGCCGCTTGTTTAAATTCAAGCTTCATTTGTTTCATGTTCTGTTTTAAGTCAACATTAGCCGCCGACACGCTAGCCGCAAATAATGCGCAAGCTGTTAATATCATTATTTTTTTCATAATTATTTCTTTTTATTCTGGCAAGAAGTACCAAGTTTAATGGATCTCAAGATAAAAGAGGGACAAATTTTTGTCATTTTTTATGACCTCTTTACGGCTTATAGTGTTTGATATTCTGCGATCGCTTTTCGCCCGCGCAGTGCTAAAAAGGCCAGAAACTGCTCGACACTGTGCGTAATCACTTTCTCAGCAGCAATACCAACGTTCTCAAGCAGTTCACTGGCCAGTTGAAGTTGGCCGATATCTTGACAAAAATGGGCATCGCTGCCAGTGGTAACATAAGCACCATGTGCTTTCGCCACTTTAGCAATCTGATAACAGCGATCGACACTCCCTACCCTGCTGTGTCCTTTTAAGGTGCTGTTATTAATTTCTATTGCGACGTGATACTGGGCAGCGCAAGCGATCACTTCATCAAAATCAAAATCGAAATTAGGGTTGCCTAAATGTCCTAGCGCATCCACTCGTCCACCTTTAATCACATTGATTAACGCTTCGGTATGCGCCGCTTTATCGGCAGGCTGAAATACGGGCTCATGAAAACTGGCGATCACCCAATCTAAGTTTTGGTCAACGGAAGGGTGTACATCAATCTCGCCAGCACGATTCATGATGTTGGACTCAATTCCTCGGATAATGGCAACACCCTCTAAAAAGCGCGGCAAAATACGTTGATTGGAGAAGAACCAATAATGCGGTGCTCCGGGCATCGACTGTGCATGATCGGTTGTGCAAAACATTGCCAATCCATTTTCTTTAGCTGAGCGCGCATTTTCGATTAGCGTGCTGTAAGCGTGGCCACTTGCATAAGTGTGAGTATGAGTATCAACGACAAGATTCATTTTAGTTATTCCATTGCAACAGCGTTGCTTGAGTGTAACAGCCCAACTGATATCACTTCAATCTAAGGGCGATATATTCACCGTATCGGCACTTTCTGACCGAATGAAAACGCATCGATGTGAAATGGTTTTTTGCAACTTACCCACATTGAACAATACTTAGAAATGTCATCCAATTCGGAGTTGGTTATGAAACGACGTCGTTATTCACTGAGCATTCACATTACGAGTCTCTTTTTAGTGCTCGTCATGGTGATCGGCATTGTATTGATTGGCATAAGTTATCACCATAGTCAGCAACTACTGACGGTCATCGCACAAGGATTAAGTAGCGAAAACAGTAAAAAACTGGAATCAGCATTTAAACAAAGTGCCGCACCTATCTTGACCACACTCGATTTTTTAGCTTTTAGTAACTTAATTGACCAACCGGATAAAGTCATCTCTGACCCACGCCAACTCGCCACCATTTGGCTAACCTTCCAACGTAACCCGCAGTTGGTCGCGCTCTATTATTGTGACGAAGCCGGAGCTTGTACTACGTTTCGCTCGCTGAGCTTTGATAAAGCCAAACAGCGTTTTAATGCCCCCGCGTAAGCTCAGCTATTAGCGCATTACACTCAAGTGGATGGCACCAACCGCTTTATCTATCTAGACCAGAACCTTGAAAGCCTGCTCGATAAAGAGGATAACAACAATAAATTTGATCCCCGCGTGCGTCCTTGGTTCACCTCGGCGAGTCAAGATGGCGCGATACGCTTAACGGAACCTTATTTCTTTTTCTTCCTACAAACGAGCGGCGTCACACTGTCACGTAGATCAGTCGATGGAAAGAGTGTACTTGGCGCTGATTTCACGCTTGACTCACTGTCAAAACAGATGAGTACGATAGGTTTTTCTTAACAGTGCTCAACTCATTCTATTCGATAATCAATTTAGACCACTGGCCCAGCACAACACCAACTTCGATCTACAGCAAGATCCCTCACAGATTGCACAGCAGCTGCAGCAAAGTACTTTTGCACCAATATTGAATCGGGTCAGCAGCCAAACTTTGTATGAAACGGTCAATATGAATAGCACAACGTGGTCGGTGACGTTAACGCCGGTACTTTTAAATGATAATGTACGCTTGTTGCTAGCGGAATCGGTGCCGCAAAATGATTTGATCGCAGATTTACTCTCGATGCGAGATAAGCAGATTTTTGTCGCGTTAATCATGCTCATTATCGCTTTCGCAGTGGTTGGTTTTGTGGCGCAAAGGCTCGCCAGCCCTTTAGGTAACCTAGTGCAATTGACCGACAACATCACGCGCTTTGAATTTAAAAAGACACGCTATCCAAAAAGCAGGATTCGCGAAGTTGCCAATTTAACCCAATCAATAGAGCTCATGGAGCATACGCTGCACGACTTGCTGCGCTTATTACGCGAAACCGCTAGTAACCAAGAATTCAGTGTGTTAGCCAAAACTATTACCCATCAAAGCTATTTGATCACTCGAGCTGAAACGATTTTGCTCTACACTTATGCCAACGAAAATAACCAATTTATCACCGCAGCAAACCACGCCATCATTCCGTTTAAGCTCGACATTAATCAATTGTCTGAAGAGATGCCTTGGCTAGTCTCCTAACTGCGTAAAGGCCAAACGGTTCACTTATCTAAAACCGATAATTCGATGCGCAAACATAAAGATGAGCTGTACAATTCTGATCTTTACCTTTTCCCGCTGCTCAACCGAGATAAGCAGTTGGTTGGCGTATTAAATCTAGGCTACGAACGAGCCATCACTCTTGATCAGCAAGACAAACATGCATTTTTAAGAGAGCTGCTCAGTTTTGCCGAAATTGCTAAAGACAATATCGACAAAATGCAGCGCCAAAAGGAGATGCTCAACTCGTTTATTGAATTGATTGCATCGGCCATTGATACCAAATCCCCTTATACGGGTGGCCATTGTCAACGAGTTCCTGAATTAACCAAAATGATCACCAAAGCGGCTGAAAACGATCACACCTATTTCCCACAATTTTCCATGACTAACGAAGAGTGGGAAGAGCTCACGCTCGCCGCTTGGCTGCATGATTGTGGCAAAGTAACCACGCCTGAATATGTTATTGATAAAGCGACTAAATTAGAAACAATCTATGACAGAATTCACGAAATTAGAATGCGTTTTGAGCTGCTCAAATGCCAAGCCGAAACGGACTACTGGCAAGGTGTTGCGCAGGGCAAGAACGAGCCAGAGCTCAAGCAGCAATTACTGGAAAACCAACAAATCCTCGATGAGGAATTTGCTTTCGTCGCGCAATGCAATATTGGCAGTGAGTTTATGAGCGATGATGATCTTATCCGTTTAGAGCGAATTGCTCAAAGAGAATGGAAGCGGACTTTAGATGATCAACTCGGTACTTCTTGGATAGAGAACCAACGTGCCGGAGAGGCAAAATCATTGCCCACTATGGAGCGCTTACTGGATGATAAACCCGTACATCAGTTGCACTGGGTAAACGGTTGTCGTCCACAAGATCTGTGGCAGGAAAGCTTTATTTTACAACCAGGAGAACTACGTTATAACCGAGGTGAGCTCTATAATTTGTCCATTCGCCGTGGCACGCTCACTAACGAAGAACGCTTTATGATTAATGATCACATTGTGCAAACCATCATGATGCTCAAGCGGTTGCCTTATCCTGAACATATGAAAAACGTTCCTGATATTGCAGGAAGCCACCACGAACGAATGGATGGCGAGGGTTATCCAAGAGGTTTAAGTGAAGAGCAGCTTTCGATCCCCGCTCGGGTCATGGCAATAGCCGATGTATTTGAAGCACTCACCTCCAGCGACCGCCCTTATAAAAAGGCCAAAACGCTCAGTGAATCGATCGCGATCATGACCACCATGGCCACTACAGGCCATATTGATCCGAAGCTTTACTTACTCTTTTTAGAAAAAGAGATTTATCAAGACTATGCGGATCGATTTTTACACTCCGATCAGCACAGCCCAATTGATAAAGAAGCACAGATAAAAAAAGTCAAAATGAGTTTGAAAAAGACTTTTTAAAGACCGCGAATATCTAACTCATTCTGGATCAGCACAATGCACTGCGAGGCAAACAGCATTCGAGGCCCAAGGCTGATTTTCTGTGTATTAAGGCGCTTTAAGCTGTTCCAACTTTTTTTCGGCATCGGGATGTGGTCAGTAAGTAAAAAGCAGCTATCGTCAGAAAATTGATGCTCACGGACACTCTCGCCTTTTTTATCCAGTAAATACAAATGGTAACTATCCGAAAGGCGCTGCACCAACTTTTCAAAACTGATGGTTTCAACCGTGAGCCCTTGCTCGACCTCTCGGGTTTGCTCTTTGCCCATACCCATAGAAACATCTAAGGCGTGGCCTATTTTAGTCAGTAAGGCTTGCTCGTGAAAACCACCGATATTATGCAACTGGCTCGACTCAAAACATAAAGTCCGCGAGAAATCTTGCGTACTTTCCAGCACCAAATAGACCACCACGTCATCACGATGCGACTGCGCGGTAAAAATAGCGTTCATGAGTACGTGGGCCAAAATTTCAGTGTGAGCTTCTTGCCCAACAGAGGCTAAAAAAGTCTGTTTATCCGTGGAAGCGGCGCGGGCCCTTACAACAAAAGATCTCATGTGACTGACTCAATTCGTTCAATAAAGCACGAACTCTATCACAATCTCCATCCACTGGAATAGTCATCCGCTGGTGACACTACGGTTCAAGTGTCAGCGCGGCTCTGCTTTTCGGTAACCCCAACGAAATAAGGGTGGTCAGCAGCAGAAAGCCAAACGAAACCCACAAGCACGCCGCTAAACCCCACAGTTGGAAAACCCATCCGGAAAGCACCGTACCGATTAAGCGCCCCATCGCGTTTGCCATGTAGTAAAAGCCAACATCAAGCGATACGCCATCACCTTTGGCATAGCTAACGATTAAATAGGAATGCAGCGATGAGTTAATCGCAAAGACAGCGCCGAAAAGCAGTAATCCCGCGATAATCACGACTTACGGATGCCACTGAACTTGAATGCTGTAGGCGATAAAACCGGTAATCAGCGCCAATAGCGCCGCCCAACCGAGCGCAGAGCGCCCATCCGGCACTTGATCTGAAGCGCTGCCCGTTATTTTAGGAGCAAACCCTTGGATCACACCGTAGCCAATCACCCATAACGCTAAAAAGCCGCCCACAGCGCTGTGATCCCAACCAAAAACGCTGCCGAGATAAATGGGTAAGGCAATCACAAACCAAACGTCTCGCGCGCCAAATAAAAATAGGCGAGCCGCTGATAAAATGTTCACGCTGCGCGATTTGGAGAAAATCTCTGAAAATTTCGGTTTAGTTTTGGCTTTGCCAATATCGGCTTGTAAGCTGAGCAAACTGCCGACAAAGACCAATAGCAATACCGCCGCCATAGCCGCTACCGCATATTGAAAGCCGATCCAAGAGAGCAAGACACCACCGAGAAAAAAGCCGGCCCCTTTTAGAGCGTTTTTTGAACCCGTAAGAATGGCTATCCACTTGTAGAGTGCCCCTTGTGCATTTTCAGGGACTAATGTTTTGATCGCACTTTTTGCACTCATTTTATTGAGATCTTTGGCGATGCCCGATAACGCCTGCGCCGCCATCACCCAAGGAATGGTTAACCATGCCGCAGGTACAGCAAGCATCAAGAGCGCGAATATTTGCATGCCAAGGCCAATATTCATGGTGCGATTCAGCCCTAAACGCGCACCAAGCCAACCGCCAATCAGGTTCGTCACCACGCCAAAAAATTCATAAAAGAGAAACAAAGACGCAATCGCTAAGCTCGAATAGCCTAAATCATAAAAATACAACACCACTAACATGCGCAGCGCGCCGTCAGTCACGGTAAAATTCCAATAATTAAAGGTCACCAGCATATACTGGCGTACATTTTGGTTGAGTTGAGACAACATAATCACTCTCTTTGCAAAAGAGCCGCCTAAGGCAGCTCTTTGGGACTGTTATTGATTAACAAATTGTTTGATGTACTCAACTTGTACATCTTTGGTAAACGCGCCCGGTCTTAATGATTGAACGTGAGTAATAATGTTTTGCAGTTCCCAACCTTTCTCCAGCAATAAATGAGCAGCAAGTAAACCAGTACGACCCGATCCACCCATGCAATGCATGGCAATCTTATCTCCGTTGACAAGTGCCTGATGAAGTGACGGAGAGATACTTTGCCAATGCGTTTGAAACTGATGGCCGGGCGCGCAATCATCTTCAATTGGGGCGTGAAACCATTGCAGCCCCGCTTGCTCAACAACTTTAGGTAAGTCGCCAACACCTTTCTCTTGCATCTCTTCATGACTTAGAGCCGTCACCACAACGGTAACACCTTGAGATTTCAGTTGTTCAATACTCTCAACCAGAGGAAGATCTTTTGTACCCGGGCAAGGCGTCAATACCAAACCAGCGCTGTTTTCTGCAACGGACAGTTCCCATGTAGGATGTGTCATTTCTTTGCTCCTTTATGCCAAACCGACTTTGCGTACTAATTCTGCGGTACGGGTTGCGTAACCCATTTCGTTATCGTACCAAGCGTAAATTTTCACCATGCGCTTTCCCACCACCATGGTCGAGAGTGCATCGACAATCGTTGAGCGTTGATCGCCTTTATAATCAATCGATACCAATGGCCGCGCTTCAAAACCGAGAATGCCTTTGAGCTCATTTTCTGAAGCCGCTTTCAGTAGCGCGTTAACTTCTTCCGCGCTGGTATCGCGTTTCACATCAAAAATAATGTCGGTTAACGACGCATTGGCCAGCGGCACACGCACCGCGTGACCGTTAATTTTGTCTTTCAGATCGGGGAAAATTTCCACAATCGCTGTCGCAGAACCTGTTGTGGTAGGGATAAGGCTCATACCACATGCGCGGGCGCGGCGTAGATCTTTATGCGGTGCATCCAAAATGGTTTGCGTATTGGTCAGGTCATGAATGGTCGTAAACGATGAGTGTTCAATACCCAGTTGCTCATGAATCACTTTGACGATAGGCGCAATGCAGTTGGTGGTACAAGAAGCGGCCGTAACAATCTGATGTATTTGTGGATCAAAGATGTGGTCATTGACCCCAACCACGATATTAGCAATCCCCGCTTCTTTCACTGGAGCTGATACCACAACACGTTTGACACCTTGTGCTAAATACTGATTCAAAAACTCAGACTTGCGGTGTTTTCCCGTGGCTTCGATGACCACATCACAACCAGACCAATCGACGTCACTGATCGCTTTTTGTTGTGAGGTACGAATAACCTTACCGTTGGCAATGATCGCATTACCGTCGCTTGTCACTTCGTGATGCCAACGGCCTTGTATTGAATCAAATTCGAGCAAATGAGCCAAGGTCGCCGCGTCACCCGCAACGTCGTTAATCTGCACAAATTCGATCTCAGGCCAATCAAATGAGGCTCTTAATGCTAAACGACCGATGCGGCCAAACCCGTTAATTCCGACTTTAATAGACATTTTTATTTCCTTTTATCCCTTCTAAATACAACAAGCTGGGCGAGATTTCATCTCTGCTAGCCTTTGCATATCCTGTTGGTATTCTTGTTTCAGGCAACTGGAGTCCACAAGCCCTTGAATTTGTTTTTTCATCCATCCGGGCAGTTGGTCCGAGAGCCGATAAAACACCCATTGTCCTTGCCTTGTATCGACCACCACGCCACTTGAACGAAGTAGAGCCAGATGGCGAGAAATTTTGGGTTGGCTTTCATCAAGAGCTTCGGATAACTCGCCAACGCACACTTTCTCTTCACGAGAAATCATCAATAAACAACGCACTCGAGTTTCATCGGACAGCAATTTAAAAAACTGATGAGGTAACATTTTATTAATCTCTGTATATGCGGATGTTCATATATATCATATAAAAAGAAATCGCTGTCAATATAAAAGTTACCGCTAAATAAAAGTTACCGCTGGCTTTAGCTTTAGAGCAATTTTAAAGCGAAAAGTAAAATAGCTGATGGCATGCTGCAGAGTTTTTATTGCATTTTGATTACAATCGATTTCTCAATAGGCCTATTTTTGATACCTCGACGTCTATCATATTATCAACCTCCTTTACTGACATACTCTATCAAGTCAACGTGTGAAGCAGAAATAGATAAAATTTCGAATTTATTCACAAATATTTCACGCCGTTAAATATTCAACCACCCCATAGCTACTGGACAATAAAATATAAATTACTGATTTTTAATAAAAAACCCCTCATATAAAACAAAAGAAATCTGCTTGGTCATAAATTTGTCATATAAAAACTATTTTACTGTCACATTGCCCAATCAAAATTCATCTCAGCTAAACAATACAAAGCTGCTTACGGAAGGCTTTTCAAAAACAGTCTACGGTTATGAAATTTAATGAGGGAAATATTATGAAGTTCGGACGCAATGCGCTTTTGCTTGCTTCAACCATAGCAACCGCTATCTCTGCCCCAGCAATGGCACGTAATACGATCCAAATCGCTGGCTCTTCAACCGTTTTACCATTTTCTTCTATCGTTGCAGAAGAGTTTGGTCAAACCTTCCCACAATTCAGCACGCCAGTGGTTGGTTCAGGTGGTTCAAGTGGCGGTTTACGTCAGTTCTGCCAAGGTGTCGGGGTGAATACTATCGACATCGCGAACGCATCACGCGCCATCAAATCATCTGAAGTGGAAAGCTGCCGTACCAATGGTGTAACAGAAATCATTGAAGTCAAAGTCGGCTACGACGGCATCGTGTTTGCTTCTCGTTCTGACAGCGGTTCTTTTGCACTTAAGCCAGAGCATGTATTTAAAGCGGGTGCCGCACAAATTCCACAAAACGGAAAAATGGTTTCAAACCCTTATACCAACTGGAAGCAAATTGACGCATCCTTGCCTGACCAAGAGATCTTGCTAGTGATCCCTGGCTCTAACCACGGTACACGTGAAGTGTACGAAGAGAAAGTCGTTCATCCAGGTTGTGAAACATTTGCCGAAGTCAAAGCGTTGGACAAGAAAGCCAAAGGCAATTTCTGTAACGCGATTCGCACCGATGGCCGCGTAGTTGAAGTCGCTGGCGATTATACCGAAACCCTAGCTCGTCTTGATGCTCAGAAAAATGCGCTTGGTGTATTTGGCCTGAGCTTCTACGACCAAAACCGTGACCGCTTGAAAGTCGCGACTGTTAACGACGTAACCCCAAGCTTAGAGACGATTGGTAACGGACAATACCCAGTATCCCGTCCACTATTCTTCTACATCAAAAAAGCTCACGTTGGTGTGGTACCTGGATTATCAGAGTACGCTCAGTTTTTTGTGAGCGAACAAATGGGTGCAACGGGTAGCCCACTTGAAACGGCAGGTCTTATCCCAATGGATGATAAAGAGCGCGCGCAAGTGTCTCAAAATATTAAAAATCGCAAAGTCCTTTAAGGCTCTCTGATTAGCTTGGGCCGACATTTTTCGGCCCAAGCTAACGCTTTAATAAGGTAAGAATAACAATGAATAATCTGATGCTGATGGTTGTACTACTGGCGGTAATGACACTGGCTTACCACTTAGGGCTGACGCGCAGTAAAAAAGTGGCATCAACCAATACTGGGGCTCAGCGCTTACATTCTCGGCCTGTTTACCACGGTATGCTAACTCTGCTTTGGTGTGCAGTTCCTGCACTGCTCATCTGGATAATGTGGAGTCTATCTTCTCCCATACTGATTCAGCAAATGGTGGTTGATAGCCTTCCTACGGATCTGCAACCAACGGCAGCTGAAAGCACTCACGTGCTGATGAATAAACTGCATAATATCGCCAGCGGTTTCGCTGTACTCGATAGTTTTTCTCCTCAAGAAATTACCGCCGCAGACTACTTAAAGCAGTTAGAACAACGCAGTGATTTATTACTCTCGGGTTTGATGGCAACCGTTGCCGCTGCTGGCATAGTATTCAGTACACGTCAAATTCGTCCTGATCTTCGCGCGCGTAACAAAGTAGAAACCGCACTGCACATATTACTGATTCTATGCTCTGGTGTGGCGATTTTAACCACAGTAGGTATTGTCCTTTCTATGGTTGGAGAAGCGTTACGTTTCTTTAGTTTTGTTAGCCCGAGTGAATTTTTCTTCGGCACCACATGGAACCCTCGCTTTTCAACCGTTGGAACAGAGAACCAAACCGGCTTTGGTATGTTGCCATTACTGGCAGGAACCTTTTTAATTGCCTTGATTGCCTTAATCGTCGCTATTCCTATTGGCCTGATGTGCGCTATTTATCTGGCTGAATATGCGCCAAGTCGCGTTCGTTCAGTAGCCAAACCGATTATTGAAGTGCTGGCGGGTATTCCTACCATCGTTTATGGTTTTTTCGCTTTGATTACCGTCGGCCCATTTTTAACCGAACTGGGTCAGTGGCTCCATATTGATATTCGTGCCACTTCAGCTCTCACTGCTGGGATTGTGATGGGCTTAATGGTCATTCCTTTTATTTCCTCTTTGTCCGACGACATTCTTACTCAAGTACCAAAAGCACTGCGAGATGGCTCGTTAGGACTGGGCGCGACTAAGTCAGAAACCATTCGTAAAGTGGTACTACCTGCCGCTCTACCCGGTATTACGGGGGCTGTACTACTCGCGGCCAGTCGCGCGATAGGTGAAACCATGATTGTAGTCCTTGCTGCCGGAAACAGTCCAGTGTTGACCGCCAATCCATTCGAAGCAGTCTCAACCATGACGGTTACGATCGTTAACCAATTAACGGGAGACACTGATTTTGCTAGCCCACAGTCATTAGTCGCGTTTGCACTTGGTCTGACCCTATTTGTGATCACTTTGGTTCTTAATGTGATCGCACTCGTTATCGTGCGTAAGTACCGTGAACAGTATGAGTAACGCTATGGACAACAGTATGAGTAACGCTATGGACAACAGTATGAATACCTCCAGCCTTTCAAATGATGACGCTTTAGCCCGGCGTAACGAAACAAAGCAGCGCATTGCTCGCTCGCTGAAAAAACGTCACAACAGTGAACGCCGCTTTAAAGCCTTTGGCATTGCTGCCGTTGCTCTAGCGTTAAGCTTTGTGGCGATATTATTCACCTCGATTCTTTCTAAAGGCATTCCTGCATTTTGGCAAGCCACCGTGACATTGGATGTCTACTTTGACCCTGATGTGGTGAAAATTGATCCTAAACCCATTCAGCAAAATGATGAGAGCCCTGCACAATTCAGGCAACGCATGCTGACATGGCAAAGCAGTGTTGGCATGGTTAATTTCAACCGTATTATTGTCAACAGTTTGGCTAATGAAATCCCTGAAGCGACTCGCTACCAGCGTGATGCGATCAAATTGATCACCAGCGGCGAGCGTTTTGCTCTACGCGATATGATAGTCAATGACCCTTCACTGGTCGGCCAAACCTTACGTCTTGATTTACTGGCCGAAGCCAACGTCGATGTGTGGTTGAAAGGCAACATCGACCGTGACCTACCCGACTCTCGTCAGCAGTTAAGTGCTCGTACTCGCGCTTGGGCTGATGAATTGGCTGAGCGTGGCGTTATCCAAAACAAATTCAGTACAGCGCTGTTTATGAACGTCGATTCTCGCAGCTCATTAGCTTCGGCTGGCCTTGCTGGGGCGTTTATGGGCTCGGTATTTATGATGCTCATTGTTATGGTATTGGCGGTACCGATTGGCGTCGCTTCCGCGATTTACCTAGAAGAATTTGCCCCAAAAAACAAGTTCACCGATTTGATTGAAGTGAACATCAACAACTTGGCGGCGGTTCCTTCGATTGTTTTTGGTTTACTGGGCGCTTCAGTGTTTATTTTGTGGTTTAAGCTGCCGCTCTCTGCGCCATTTGTCGGTGGTTTGGTGCTAACGCTTATGACGTTGCCGACGGTCATCATCGCCACGCGTTCGACGTTAAAAGCGATCCCTCCCTCGATTCGGCAAGCAGCACTGGGTATCGGTGCATCGAAAACGCAAGCGGTATTTCATCACGTATTGCCTTTGGCATTACCCGGTATTTTGACTGGGGCCATTTTAGGTATCGCGCAAGCATTGGGTGAGACAGCACCACTTCTTTTGATCGGCATGAGCTCGTTTGTGGCTAGTGTGCCTGCGACACCGCTCGATCAATCAACCGCGCTACCAGTGCAAATTTTCCTCTGGCAAGGTAACGAACTGCGTAACTTTTTTGAAGCAAGAACGTCTGCTGCAATCACCGTATTGTTAGCATTAATGATTAGCTTAAATGCGTTGGCGATTTGGTTGCGCCGACGCTTTGAAACTCGGTGGTAATAAAGATGATAAGTGAAGCTATTATGAACAAACACACCCTTGTGACACCACAGGTAAAGAGCACAGCTAAAGAAGCGGCCCAAGCCACACAGATTAAAATGGCCGCTCGTGATGTGAAAGTTTTCTATGGTGAGACTGAGGCGCTACACGGCATCAATATGGATATCATTGAGCATGAAGTGGTCGCCTTTATTGGCCCTTCAGGTTGCGGTAAATCGACTTTTTTACGCTGTCTAAATCGCATGAATGACACCATCGACACGGCTCGTGTTGAAGGTTCAGTTACCTTAGATGGGCAAGACATCTATCACCCAAGTTTGGATGTGGTCCAACTGCGAGCACAAGTGGGCATGGTGTTCCAAAAACCGAATCCGTTCCCAAAATCGATTTATGAAAATATCGCCTACGGTCCGAAATTACATGGTTTAGTCAACAATAAATCCGACTTAGACGAAATCGTCGAAACCAGTTTACGTCGTGCTGGTTTGTGGAAAGAAGTCAAAGATCGCTTATCAGCGCCAGGGACAGGGTTGTCTGGTGGTCAGCAGCAGCGTTTGTGTATTGCACGGGCGATTGCAGTAAATCCAGAAGTCATCTTAATGGATGAACCTTGTTCGGCGCTTGACCCTATTGCGACTTCGATCATTGAAGATTTAATCGATGAGCTCAAAGGCAGCTACACCATTGCGATGGTGACACACAACATGCAACAAGCGGCGCGCGTTTCCGATAAAACCGCTTTTTTCCACTTGGGTAACCTCGTTGAACTGAGTGAAACCCGTGAGCTGTTCACTAACCCTCGTGATAGCCGTACTGAAGATTACATTACTGGCCGTTTCGGTTAACGATCGTTTTTTAGGAGAACTTTATGACAACTCATGGTGTCGATGGGCACACCTCTCATAGCTACAATAGCGAAATGCGTTCTATTGTGGATAGCGTGGTGAATATGGGTGATTTAGTCATCGTACAAGTGCGAGACGCACTCGATGCGTTTATGACAGGCAATACCGAACAAGCCAAGCAAGTAATTGAAAACGATCATAATATCAATTTGTTAGAGCTGGCTATTGATCAACGCTGCATTGATATTTTAGTCAAACGCCAACCCGCAGCACGTGATTTACGTGCGGTATTTTCGATCATGAAAGCGATCATGGATCTGGAACGAATTGGCGATCAATCTAAACGTATCGCTCATGCGGTGTTACGTTTAAAGGAACATCATCCGGGTAACAAAGACTATTTTGAGGGCATTGAACTACAAGAAGATGCATTTGAAAAAATCAATGCTAACGTGATCAATATGCTGCAAAAATCGATGAACGCTTTTCACGATCTCAATGCGCACGATGCGCTAGAAGCAGCCATGTTGGATAAGCAAATCGACAACAGCTACGGCGATATTTTGCGTCAAAATGATAAAGATATGCTGGTACAAGGTACTGACTATCAAACCATTTTGGAAATCACTTGGATTGGTCGCGCCGTCGAACGGATTGGCGATCACGCGCGCAACGTTTGTGAGTACACGATCTATTTTGTCACTGGCTTAGACGTACGCCACCAAAAAGATCAAGCCATTGCCGATCTTTTAGCGAGTCAGAAAACCCGTTCGTAGTGATATTGCTCATTGGTAAAAAGGCTGCAAATTCGCAGCCTTTGATTTTTTTCGGAAAGCCAACCCGGTGTTTAAACCAGTTACGCCCCCCATTCTGCCTTAAGCATTATGCGGTTTATCACTAGGATGAATGGCATAGTATTTCTTTTTCATGCGCAGCGCGACGTTGACCAAGGCAATCAACACAGGCACTTCAACCAAGGGACCAATCACACCCGCAAATGCTTGATCGGAATTTAAACCGAACACAGCAATGGAGACCGCAATCGCCAGTTCAAAATTGTTGCCTGATGAGGTAAAAGCAATTGAGGCATTTTGATCGTAAGGAATGCCCAGTTTTTTACCAATGAAAAAGCTGACAAAAAACATCACCAAGAAGTAAATCACCAAAGGTATCGCTACGCGTATCACGTCCATCGGCAGCTCAATGATCATCTCGCCTTTCAGGCTGAACATCAAAACTATCGTCGCTAGTAGTGCCACCAGCGTAATCGGTGAAATACGCGGAATAAACTCCTCGTTGTACCATTGCTCACCTTTCGCGGCCACCAACCATTTGCGGCTCAAAAAGCCAGCTAAAAATGGGATGCCTAAATAAATCAGTACACTTTCGGCGATATCGAGAATGGTAATATCAACTACAAAGCTCTCTAGCCCAAAATACGGCGGCAAAACAGTAATAAATAGCCACGCCATAAAACTGTAGGTGACGATTTGGAATGCGCTATTGAGCGCCACCAGCGCTGCGCCGTACTCTTTGTTCCCGCCGCTGATATCATTCCACACCAATACCATCGCGATGCAGCGCGCCAGGCCAATTAAGATCAGTCCGACCATATAACCGGGGTAATCACGTAAGAAAATGATCGCCAATGCAAACATTAAGATAGGCCCAACAATCCAGTTCATCACTAAAGAGAGTGTGATGGCGCGTTTATCACGAGTCACTTCACCTAGCAGGCTGTAATTCACTTTTGCCAGCGGTGGATACATCATCAAAATCAAACCGATCGCCAGCGGAATATTGGTCGAACCGACCGACATGCTCTCATTCCACTGCGCCACTTGCGGAAAGAAGACACCGATCGCCACCCCGAACCCCATCGCAAGAAAAATCCACAAGGTTAGATAGCGATCAAGAAAACTCATTTTTTCGGCTGCAGAGGCTTCTGCGCAGACAGGTAATTCACTCATACATCACATCTCTCGGTAAGTCTAAAAGGGAGCCGCGCACAACTTTCTACTTACAGCCATGGCGAAATAGCAACGCTAAAATTTCATTCATTTTGACAAGATGGGTGAGCAATACGCGTTAGCTCTTGCGCAATCAATGCAGCATTGTGGCTCAGAGTGATGTCCAATATCTGCACCATCCAACTTTCCAGCTCAGGATTAATTTGGTAGTACACCCACTTGCCGCGCCGCTCATCAATCACTAATTCATTTTTTCTCAGTTCTGCTAAATGGCGTGACACCTTAGGCTGGCTTAATTGCAACGCATTCATTAAATCACACACGCACAACTGCCCTTGATGCTTCATCAACAGAAGCGATTTAAGCCTCGTCTCTTCAGACAAGGATTTATAAAAAGATAAACTGCGGCACATAAACAATACATATGGAATATCGAATGTGTTCAAGTGTAAGGAGCAAAAGAATAAAAGTCAAACACCAGAACTATCCTCGCGTACGACCGGCAGCGCTTGAAAAACAGCGTGATAACGGGAGGAATCGACGACTGCAATACAAATAGTGATCGTTTGGTTGACCTACACCACATCAATGATTAGGATCACATTTTTAAAATCAACCAAGAGATGTTGCGAATGCTGCTTACGCCGCCCTAGATAGATCTTTACCTCTCACAACTCACCTTTTTATTTCATTTTTTAGAGATTAAGTATGCTACAAAATATTAAGCGCGATTGGTTTTCCAATGTGCGAGGGGATGTTCTAGCTGGCACTGTCGTTGCGTTAGCATTAGTTCCTGAGGCAATAGCCTTTTCTATCATCGCGGGTGTAGACCCTAAAATCGGCCTTTACGCTTCATTCAGTATTGCCGTGATCATTTCAATTGTCGGTGGACGCCCCGGCATGATCTCAGCAGCCACTGGTGCAATGGCGCTGTTGATGGTCACTTTAGTCAAAGAGCATGGCTTGCAATATCTACTGGCAGCCACTGTTTTGACCGGGGTTCTACAAATACTGGCCGGTTACCTCAAACTGGGCGATTTGATGCGTTTTGTATCACGTTCGGTCGTGACGGGGTTTGTTAACGCACTGGCGATTCTGATTTTTATGGCGCAATTACCAGAGCTGACCAATGTAACATGGCATGTTTATGCCATGACACTCGGTGGGCTGGCGATTATCTACCTATTCCCCTACGTTCCTGTGGTTGGCAAATTGCTACCTTCGCCATTAGTGTGCATTATCGCCTTAACTCTGATTGCTATCAGCTTTGGCATTGATATTCGCACTGTGGGCGATATGGGTGAATTACCAGATACTTTGCCGATATTTTTATGGCCAGATGTTCCGCTCAACCTTGAAACCTTATGGATTATATTTCCTTATTCAGCCGGATTGGCCGTTGTCGGTTTATTAGAATCAATGATGACAGCAACCATTGTTGACGATTTAACCGATACCAGCAGTGATAAAAATCGTGAATGTAAAGGCCAAGGTATCGCCAACATTGCCACTGGCTTTCTTGGCGGCATGGCCGGTTGTGCGATGATTGGTCAATCGATCATCAACATTAAATCCGGCGGACGCGGCAGGCTCTCTACTTTTTGCGCCGGTATTTTACTGATCATTATGGTGGTGTTTTTAAGTGATTGGCTCAAGCTCATCCCGATGGCGGCTTTAGTGGCGGTAATGATCATGGTTTCCATTGGGACCTTCTCTTGGAGTTCGGTAAAGGATCTCAAAACTCACCCGCTTTCTACCAGCATCGTGATGATCGCGACCGTTGTGGTTGTGGTTGCAACCCATAACTTAGCGATCGGTGTCGGTGTCGGCGTGCTGCTTGCTTCTCTTTTCTTTGCTAACAAAATTGGCCGCTTCATGGTGGTGAAAAGCGAACTCTCTGAAAATGGAGAAGAGCGTACTTATCGTGTTGTCGGACAAGTCTTTTTTGCTTCATCCGATCAATTTATGAACGCGTTTGACTTTAAAGAGGTCTTAGAGCGTGTCACTATCGACCTCTCTGCGGCGCACTTTTGGGATATCACCTCGGTTTCTTCGCTAGATCGTGCTGTTATCAAATTCCGACGCGAAGGGATCGATGTAAACATCATCGGTATGAATGAAGCAACAGCAACGATTGTCGATAAATTCGGCGTACATGATAAGCCAGAAGAAGTTGAAAAGCTGATGGGCGGACATTAAGGAACAGATTATGACCAAGATTATAGCTTGTATCGATGGATCAATTTATTCACAGTCGGTCGCCAATTTAAGCGTGTGGGCCGCCCAAAGCTTACAAGCACCGTTAACCTTACTGCACGTACTCGACAAATCCGCTAATGAAACGGAAAGTGAGCTGTCTGGTAACATCGGTTTAGGCAGCCGAGAGCAACTATTGAAAGAGCTGGTTGAACTAGACGAAAAGCGTTCTAAGCTGGCCTTAAGGCACGGTAAAGCGTTACTCAATGAGCTAGAAGCCAAAGCCCATGAACAAGGTTTGCAAGATATTCATAAGCTGCAAAAGCACGGCAACCTGCTGGACACTTTGCTTGATCTTGAAAACGAAATTCGTGTATTGGTGGTCGGTAAATCAGGTGAAGTGCACCAAAACGACGCCATGGCTGTTGGATCTCAATTAGAGAGTATCGTGCGTACAATGAAGTCGCACACCTTAGTGGCAACGGGTGATTTTACACCACCACAAAGCTATCTATTGGCTTTTGATGGTAGCGAAATCAGTCAAAAATTAGTAGATAAAGCCATTAAAACGCCGCTGCTGAAAGGGCTAGAGTGCCATTTGGTGATGGTGGAAGATAACCACGATAAAGCGATCGCGTTTAAAGCTGCCGCCGAAAAATTGTGTGAACACGGTATTCACGTTGTGGAAGCGTGCTTATCTGGCGAAGTTCATAAGGCGATTCTTCAGTACCAACAACAAAACCAACTGGGCATGATCGTCATGGGCGCGTTTGGGCACTCTAAACTTCGTCAGTTCTTCGTTGGCAGTAACACCACTCGGATCTTAGCCGAATCAAGCGTGCCGATGTTGTTGATACGTTAATAATTGATAAATCAATTACATAGATAAAGCCTTCTGCGGAAGGCTTTTATTATAAAACGCTGTTGTGGAGGGTAAGTGCAAGTAGTAAACTTGCCGCGGATATGCAACGGGCACTAAAGACATTAGGTACAAATAAAATCGCGGTTACCGACACTGAGTGACGTGACGCCAACTACTCTCCTAAATCAAAGTCCCATTTACTAGTGCCTATCTAATAAATAAAAAATAATTAAATAAACCTCGGCTAGGTTAACTCAATGAAAATAATACCATCTTTAGGCTCACAGCTGGCAACCAGCCTGTCTATCGAAAAAAAACAGCGGGCTCTGATAGAGTTCGTCATCAATACTTATCAACCACAGCAACGAGCTGATCTTTTTCGCGCGGTGACAGATCACCGCAAAAACCAATTACTCAACCTATTTCCTGAACATCACAATAAAAGTTTCTCAGTACTGTTTGAATTGATAGACTACCGAGATCTCATCCAGCGCTATCCGAATACATTAGATGAAGAAATAGCACATCTTGAGCAAGCCGTCAGCGAGTGTTATTCGCATTGGCTAGATTTCTGGTGTGAATGCGAAATTGCGGCTATAAAAACACTATTCCCTATCGAAGCGGATGCTCCTCCTCGTATCGAACTACCACTTAAAGACTGTGCTTACCGTGGTTTTTTGATCGACCAGATAGAACATTCTGAACTTTGGGTCACAACACCCAGTCACCCGCAAAAAATGCCGATTAAAGATGCGATCACCTTAAGCAATCTTGAGCTATTTATTAAAGGTGAAAAGTGGTACGAGATGCTACCTTTATTGTCCTTATCACAAAAGGGTAAGCACTTTGTTTTACTCAAGCATCCTGATAACGAAGCATCTCCCACACTGGTCGCTTCAATGTTGGTACAAGATTGGTCAGTAAATCAGACTTGGCTCAGCTATGTGCCACAGTTCAGTAATAAGCAGTGGCAGTTTTGCTTACCCGCTCATGGCTACCATGCCTTGATGGAATTACAGCTTTTCAAACCAGCGCTGCCAAAGTGCGACTCTCTCCCAGAATTCGATCAGCAATTCCAGCTACAATTGGCTGATACGCGAGCAGTCTGTGAAGTGCTGCGTTTCACCGTCAGTGGCAACGCTCAGCAAAAGCTCTACTTCCTCTACCTTGCTCAAAAAAAGTTCATGCATGTAATGCATCAGCTAGGATACAAACTTGGTTTATTCGCTACTGCTCAATCTTTCATGCTTAATTTTTATCAAGCTGTTGACCCGAAAGCGTATTTCCATTGTGGAAATTGCGATCTGAATAGCGACGGAGTAAAAACTTATCGTGGTTTCTGGAATTTCGAATCGATGGACAGCGTCTTCAAGGATGCCGATTTTCGTGACTATAAACATGCGGTTTCTCAAAGTAGAAAATACCATTTAATCAAAAGGGAAGAGTATGCTTGATTTCAGCTTAGAGCCAATTCTCTATCCTAAAGCGATAACGCTTATCGCAGCAGTAGCCATGGTGCTCGTTTGGCTAACCTACTATTGCTATCGTCTTAAGCAAAAAAATGAAATGATCTGGGGTACACGCCATGTCGCCTATATTGCTTATTCTCTTTTTATCATTGCATGGATAGGGAGTAATGCGTATTTCCATACTGATTGGCTAGCCGAACTTGGCGCAGATAGAGCTATATTTATGGCCAAATTTGCCAACGTCGTATCATCCTTTGCATTTGCTTTTGCTTACTATTTTTCATGTCAGCTCTCTGCCGAGCAAAGAGGAGGCAGAATATACCTTTGGCAACAACTGTTTTTCATTGCCATAGTGATGTATTTTTTGGTCATTAATTTACAGCCTAACCTTACGGTCCGACATGTTGATATCGCTGGGCCGAGCAAGTTTGTCATTGAGTTTGGGCCACACACTCCATACTTTTTTAGTGCTCTACTTTGCGCCATGATAATGACACTGTTCAACTTGATCTCAATGCGAGCCAATAGCAGTAAGTTAACACTGGCCAAAACCAACTATATGATTGCAGGTATCCTGGTATACATGCTTTCAACGCTCATACTCCAAGTCGGAATTACCTTTTTCTTTCAAGATTTTTCACTCACTTGGCTGCCTCCGGCACTCTCCATTAGCGAAATGATGTTTGTCGGCTATGCTCTTATCACTTCACGCTTCTACAGTGTGAAATACCTTACTTACCTGTGCCTCAATACCGCGTTAGTGTGTGGGGTTTTATTCATACCGCTCGGCGCGATCTTCATCCCTCTCACCGACAGCAACCAATGGCTGGTTGCAATACCACTCTGTGCGCTGATTGGTATTACTTGGAATCCACTCTACAAACGCTTAAGCCGTTACGCCTCTTTACTCATTTACGGCAATCAGCAGACTCCTGTAGAGCAAATTCTCGCTTTGGAAGACGATTTCAAACGGTCAATTGATGATTCGATGCGCCGTTTAGGCCAGTTATTATACATCGCCGATGATAAGCTGCAGTTCGTCAATAGTAACTATAACGAAACCGTCTACGAACGTTACCTTTCATCCAAACAAACCGCACTAGTGTTTGATGAATTGTTTGAAAAATTAGACAATAAAACCGCGGCAAAAAACTCGATCAAAGCCCTTTATGACAAAATGAGCTCAAACAATACGGCCTTGGTTATGCCACTGTTTGGCCACAGCAAATTGGTCACACATTTATTAATCTCGCCACACAAAATCAATAATCAGATGTTTTCTAATGAAGAAATCGCTGCACTTCAAACCTTGCTAACCCGAATACAAAGTATTATTGAAGCGGATAGACGTGTCTGCCAAAGTCGCGCATTAGCGAATTCAATTGCGCATGAAATGCGTAACCCGCTCGCTCAAGTACAATTGCATTTTGAAATTTTAAAGCAACATATTGATAGTCAAGCGCCCGCACAACAAATTAAACAGGATATTGAGAACGGCCAAGCGGCTATTCAACGTGGGCGGCAGTTGATTGATATTATCTTGCGCGAGGTCAGCGATAGTTCGCCTGAACACGAACCGATTACGATGACGTCGATCCACAAAGCCGTTGATCAGGCGGTCAGTCAATATGGCTTTGAGAACGAGAAAGTAATTGAGCGAATTCACTTACCACAACAAGATGACTTCGTAGCAAAACTTAATGAAACCTTATTCAACTTTGTTATTTTCAACTTGATTCGTAACGCAATTTATTATTTTGATTCCTACCCAAATAGCCAAATTGAGATCACAACTCAAATCGGTACTTATGAAAATATTTTAATCTTCAGAGATACAGGCCCGGGGATTGACGACGCCATTTCTTATAAAATTTTCGATGACTTTTTCTCTTATCAAAAAAGCGGAGGCAGCGGTCTTGGGCTCGGCTATTGCCAGCGTGTCATGCGCTCTTTTGGCGGCCGAGTTGAATGCAAATCGAAACTGGGGGAGTTTACGGAATTCCACTTATACTTTCCTATGGTACCCAATGCTCCCCAAGCCGACTCGCTTCGTACTCCTGATTTCAAAGGTTGGCAACAGCCTAAAACGAATACAGAGCAAAGAACCGTTGACGATATACAACCCATCGATCAGCCATTTCTAATAAATAACAAAGCACCCACAGTACTCATCGTTGACGATAAAGAAGTACAACGCTCACTAGTTCAAATGTATCTGAACCAACTTGGCGTTAACAACTTGCAGGCAAACAACGGTGAAAATGCAGTAGAAATCTTTAAAGCGAATTGCATCGATTTGATTTTGATGGATATTCAAATGCCAGTTATGAATGGTTTTGAAGCCAGCCAAATCATTAAGGCACATTCTCCGCAGATTCCGATCATTGCGCTGTCAGGTGAATCTGGCGAACGTGAGCTAGAAATGATTAGCAAGCTGATGGACGGCCGCTTAGAGAAACCAACGTCATTAAATGCGTTACGGCAAGTAATCAGCCATTGGTTAAATAAAGACGTGGTACTCAATGCTCATACAGCAAAGAGTGGAACGGTTACTTGACGCGGTTGAAGACATCAGCATTGGGATAAAAACTCAGCCAGTACCCAAACCATTTCGGTGCTGGCTGACAATTTTAAAACCGCGTAATCTATTATAAACAGCATACTACTTGCTCTCGACAAGCCTTGATCTCACCGACCTCAAGTGGTTCTAGCTGAATATCTAATGAACCCATGCAAGTTATACATGCAACAATTACATATGCACATTGTTGCAAATCTCATTTCATGAACGACAGGGTTGAGCACCGCACCTTTTCAGTCTATTGTTTGTAGCGAACGACAGGTTCGACTTGAACAACACCTTTGCTTGCACACTTTTAGCCGCCTATTTTTTGGCGGCTTTTTTCTTGCTAGGCAATTATTTTCTTTTTAACAGCGCAATACACTCTTCGTAGTGGGGGGTACTATGGATGTCCCACAACTGTTTCGCAGCATAATGGGCAAAATCATCATCGGCGGGTAAGCTTTTTTTACGCTAATTTTTGATCTTGAGGTAGATAGCCTGCATCTCTTTCTGCTGATCTCTGGAGATAGAGCGCGAATTGGCACACATATCCGCCAATCCTTCGTAAGCATAGGCATTCACTTCAGCCATATTGATCTTGGCGAAAGTCAAGGTAGGAGAAAGCAATACAACTCCTATCAGAGTATTGAATTTACTTGGCATTTCTTCCCCTAAAAAATGACACTTCTATCCATAGTATAGAAGACGGCAGAGATTGAGGACGAACATGGTTCCTTAATTTGTTCGATCTTGAAGCATAGTCACGTCAGTCCACTACTCAATTCAGACTCCTAATCATGAAAAATCACTTCCAAATTGAGCAGACGGTAATCATAAAACGCCACAAAATAACTTTCAGTTTTATAAAACGAATAATAATAACGATGAGAGATCTCGATAGAACTCATGACTTCTTTGCGTGGCACGCTTTTCATTACACAGACGAAACACTAGGGGCAAATCCGACCCACGCATTTTTGAATGGTATCTAAAATGAATCGTGTTGATTTAAAACCAAACTCCACATCCATACGCTTACCGAAACGTTGCCTAAGCCATCAGTCAAGCGTGCCGACTCCGCGACAACCGCTTGCCTGTAAATCTTTTGGGGGATGCCTTGGCTGCCATATACATACACTATCGGGATATGGCGGCTGTACCTCGTATGAACCGAACACTCACTCTGAACGATACTGCTTACGTTTACTGACCGTAATTAAAGGCGAGCAGCTCATTTGGTACAGTCATGATAATGAGCCCATCAGTTTACACAACGGAAAAAGTGTACTGATTTTCTCAGTTAATACCTTTAACGATGTATTCATTAGTGAAACAGAGAGTTACGTCGAGATTGCCGATATGCGCTTTGACTGCCAACTTCTCGCGACTATTTACCAGCAAATGAGTGAGAGTTTGCGTGACAATGGTATTAATCCTTTAACGGAAAAACGCCGTTTTGTCTTTGATACCAGTGTTGAAATTCAGCAATTTATTAACCAGTTGCAAACTGGCTTAACCAACCAAACGGGTGCCGGTAGCTTGTATGCCGTCTCACAGGCTTATCAATGTTTGGCCAAACTACTCAGCCAGCTTGAGATGATAAAAAGCAACAAAAAAGACAGTGAGTGCTCATCCCTTTCCAGTCGAACCTTAAATCGGATACGCAAAGCACACTCGATGATTGCTTCAGAACCAGAAAAAAATTGGAGCTTAAACGAGCTTTGTCGGCAAGTAGGCACGAATGAAACCAGCTTTAAACGCGGTTTTAAACTGCTTTTTAATACGACATTTTCCAAACTTCTTCAACACACACGAATGAAAATAGCAGCTGAATCATTAGAGCAGACCGATCGCCCGATTATCGACATCGCTTATCAAGTGGGATATGCCAGCCCTTCTCACTTTAGCAAACTATTCAAACAACACTTTGGGCAGAACCCTCTACAATATCGGAAACATCGTCAACGTCCCTAAAATATCGATAAATAAAGCTTAAACCAGTCAAGGTTTCTCTTTCCTAACAGAACAGCAGTCGTGCTGGTGAAGTCATCTTGTGCCTTTTTTATGCGCATTTTGTTGAATACGCTTTTTTGTTGAACAGTTGAATAGCCATCATCAATCACTCCCTAGACAGATAATCATGATAATGATAACTTTTCTCATAAAACCAATCGGACGTGATTTCACTATGCCTTACTATCGAGTTCCATTTAATTTGGATTTACTGGAAGAGTCCATGCAAACCAATGGCAATATCGTTTTTAAGCATGAACATTGCGAATTTTCGTTACGTTGCTGTGTGATCAATGATGACATGGTGATGAGCCAATTTAAGGGAAGGTTTGAAACACCTACCCAACTCGATACAGCCGATAAAACCGAATACGACAGTGTGACGATCATGCTGAATTTAGGGAATGCGGTTTACTATCAAATTAATGGCTTAAATACGGCAAAGATTTTTCCGGCCAACACTATTGCTCTTTGTTATTCCGATACACGTCATGGCTTCTGTCGCTATCAGCCGCAAATCACTCAGTTATTTGCACTGCAAGTCCCAAGACTTCTATTGCTTGAGTACATCAACGTCATGCAAATAAGTGAGCCACTAGCAGATAAGTTAGGACGTCGAGAGCCGTTTTTCCTAATCAGAACAGCTTCTGCTGCGTTGCAATTTATGGCCGTAAAACTTTCAGAGACCCATAATCAAAACAGCGCGATTCAACGCCAGCTTTGCTACTCATTCATCAGTGATGCAGCCCGATATCTAGTCTGCGATGACAGCACTCAACAACAAGGCGATAATCACAATCTCCTAGAAAAAGCGATGGGGATTCTTGATAGTGAGTACACTTTGCCACCCACCATTACCGAACTGGCTCGACGAATTGGAACCAATGAGACCTCTCTCAAACAGGGGTTTCGAAAAGAACTAAATACCACCATTCATCAGTACATCACTCAGCAAAGAATGACAAAAGCGGCTGAACTACTCAGCGCAGAAATCTACACTATTTCGCATATTGCTCATGAGGTGGGTTACTCCAATCATGGACATTTTTCCGCCGCTTTTAAAAAAGAATTCGGTTGTACGCCATCCAAATACCTAGCATAACAGGGTGCTCTCACGCCTAAAAAGATGGTCCAAAAACCGTCATAAGCCATACGGCGATCCTCTATTTCTGGCCCAACACCACCAGCTATCACTTTGACAGTTATTTGTTTGAAACTCATCTATAACAAAACCAGAAAATAAAATAAAAACCAACAAAATTAAATACTTAATTTTAATTAAGTTAAAAAGTAGACGACCCGCTCTATTCAAGCTTGTTTAAAATAACAATCATAAACGTCGATTCACGCTCTTTTTATGCCTTATTCAGTTAGCAGGTAAAAGACAGAATCGGCACTATAAGTTCAATATGAATACCACAGGAAACAGATTCGATGCATAGGAACAGCCTTAAACTTTCACCATTAACTTTAGCGATGACCTTAACTATGTTCACTTCAACCGCTTTCGCACTCGAAAGTGGCCATGATGCCATGGTGGTAGAATCGAGCAAGCAGTCGACCCTTCTTGAACAGATAGACAGTTCGGTTTTGATTAAAACAGGAGAAGAGCTTGAGCAAGCCGGAGTCGATCAAGTTCAAGACTTGGAGAAAGTGTTCCCGGGTCTATTGATCCAAACTCGCGGTAATCGTACTTATGCCAACACGACGATTCGTGGCATCAGTTCACCGGATTATTATTCCCCCACTATTAGCTTGTATGTTGATGGTGTGTTGCAAGACAGCGCCTTTTTAACTCAACCACTGGTTAATGTTGAGCGCGTCGAACTGCTAAGAGGCCCGCAAGGCACTTTGTACGGTGGTAATGCTCAAGGTGGTATTATCAATATCATCACCAAAAAAACCGTTGGACAGAACACAACCGTTGCTAGCGCGAGCTACAGTAACCTCAATGAGCAACTCAATGCTTCGGCAGCTCTCTCACTCAATGACTCGCTTTCCGCCGATATCGCACTGCGCGTAATCAAAGACAATGGCGACATTGAACACCTACCGAGCCAGCAGAAAGATGCTAATAATAGTCAACAATTCAGTGGGTTAGCTCGCTTACACTATTTACCACACAACTCGCCGTTCACTCTGACCTTATCAGTCGCCAATAGCAATCTGGATAGCCATGAAGAGTGGTATCTCACCCAAGCTGAATTTGATCAAAAAATGACGAGCCAAGCGATCCCTCAGCTCAAACGCATCGTTAACAGCTATGCGCTGCAAATGGGTTACGATTTAGGTGAGACTCAATTGACCAGTGTTACGGCTTATCAAAACCGTAACATCTATCGTCAGTTTATTGGAGGAGCTTGGCAAGAAGACCAAAATACTTTTAGCCAAGAGCTACGTGCCAATACGCAAGTCAGCGATGCTTTATCTACGCTACTTGGCGCTTATTTTGAACAGCGCGACTTCGATGCAAAACTTGGCGTAGGCTCTCAAGTCACCAATCAGGTTGAAGCAACTCAATACACTCTGTTTGGTCAAGCCATTTATGCGCTCCATGAACAGATTGACCTCACTTTAGGGCTGCGTGCCACTCACCTTTCGACTCGCGCCGATTATAGCGGTAATCCGTCTTGGATGATTGATGCTTACACGCAAAATAAATCAGAAAACACCCTATCACCCAAGGTCGCTTTAGGTTGGCAAATCACGCCGAATTCTCGGATATTTACTTCAATATCAAGCGGCTATCGCCCTGGGGGGTTCAGTTTACAGCCACGCAGTAGCGGTGATAAAAATGGCTACAGCGCAGAGAAATCCCTCAATGGAGAGTTGGGCTGGCGTACTCGCTTAGCTAACAATATGGTTGACCTGAGTGGGGATCTGTATTGGATAAAAACGGATGATATTCAACTCTATACTGGGAATCCTGGTAGCCAAGTGCTGCGCAATTTAGGGGAAGCGCAAAGCCGAGGCTTAGAGCTGCAGCTCGCTTTCTATCCCACAGATGATTTAACCCTGAATCTAGGCGGCACTTTCGGTGAGTCAAGCTTCAAATCGGGGAATCACGATATTGAGGGGAACACACTACCGTACGCACCTAAAACAACACTGGTGGCGGGGATAGACTATGTATTACCACAAGCTTGGTTTAATGGTGCAGTCTCCCTTTCCTCGAATGCTCGCTATACCTCAAGCGTCTTTTTCAATGAAACAAATACCTTGTCGCAAGCGGGTTATACCTTAGTCGACTTAGCCATTCAGTACCAAGTAAACCCGCACCTTTCGATGCGACTGTTTAGCAATAATGTGACCGAGCAAGAATACAAAACCTATTCGTTCGCAATGCCAAACTCCAGCGTCGCCTTGAGTAACTATGGGGTCGGCCGTGAAGTCGGACTCAATATCAAACTTGAGTGGTAATAGGATGAGTTTTCAAACAGCCAAACATTCTACGCTGAGCAAAGCTTCTTTACTCAGTCTGTTAGCGGGGGTTTATACCACCCAAAGCCTGATTGGTATGTTTACACTGCAGGGTCTCCCTGCAGTGCTACGTTCAGAAGGTGTCTCTACCTCTCAAATTGGTCTTTTTTACTTAGCCATGCTGCCGTGGGCGCTGAAATTTCTTTGGGCACCGTATGTGGAGAGCATTCGACAACAGGGCATTACTTTGACTCGTCACGCTTACCTGATTGGCTTGGCGCAAACAGGTATGCTGCTGGTTTTGGGAGCCTTCTCATTTAACGCCGTGATCAGTGACCAAACGCTGTTATTTGTTGGTGTACTCACGTTGGCTTTACTTTCAACCTTTGCTGATATCACCACGGATGGCTTAGCGGTTGATGTGTTACCTGCCGATCAAAGACGTTTTGGCAATGTGATGCAAGTGGGTGGAGCTTATCTGGGCGCCGTGTTTGGTGGCGGCTTATTCATTTACCTGACTGCCAGTGTCAGTTGGCAAAATGCCATTCTGCTACTGATGGCATTGCTCCTTTTCATGTCGCTACCAACTGCCTCTTTATTTGGCAAACTGAAAACAGCACAAAACCTTCATCGTGAGCACCGCCCCTCCCTGAAATCAGCCCTTACTAACCCCAAGGTAACTTTGGGGTTAGGATTAGTCGCGCTTTGCCAGTTAGGCACTCGGGGGGTGCAATCCATGATGATGCCCTTTTTATACGATCACGGTATTGAACTGGAGGCACTTGGTTTGTTGGTTGCTGGTGGCGGTATTATCACCGCATTTATCGGGATTGGGCTAAGTGGTTGGTTGATGAAAAAAGTGAGCGCCATCAGCATTGTTCTCTTTTGTCTTGGGTTGGAGGCGTTGATATATAGTGGATTCACTTTCTATGCAGCACACATTATACCGCTCACCTACGGTCTAGAGGGGCTCTATGTACTCAATACGGTTCTGGTTGCCGCCAAATTTGTTGCGCTGTATACCCTAATGATGGAATGGTCCTATGGTCATCAAGCAGGCGTTGATTTCTCTCTTTTCCAATCGATGGACATGCTGATCGCGATACTAATGGCGATGCTGTGTGGCTGGGTGATTGCTCAATTTGGTTACCAAGTTCATTACCTGCTGACATTCGTCGTTACCCTCTGCGCCCTGCTGACACTCTATCAATTTCACGCCTACCAGCTAAGGCTAGGCAATAAGGATATTTGCCATGTCTCTGAACACGCTTAATTTCTAAACTTCGCCCGCGGTAACGCGGGCTATTCCATCCACTTTCTGCATGATGGCACGGTTCATCAGGCGGGAGCGTTTTGCCTAAAATTTGCCGGGGTATGATGTCTTATGTCAGAACAACACCTGATTTTATCCACTTTTCGAGAGGCCATTTGCCAATCATTAGGCCTCGCCTTTGACACGATCAGTACAACAGACAATCTGTTTGAGTTGGGGGTCGATTCGATGCTGATGATGCGCATGGTAAGTCAATGCCGCCGAGCCGGCTGTAAACTCACCTTAAAAGAAATATACCAAAATCCAACATTGGCACAAATTGGTGAGCTTATTCAAAGCAAGCTCGCGGGTAATCTCACGAGTAATACTGGCGCGGTCCGTGAACAACGCCAGCCTGACTTGTTACCCACCATGAAAGAGGGAATACCCTTTGCAATGACCCCGGTACAACTGGCTTATTATATTGGCCGTGATCAGCAACAAGCCTTAGGTGGCAATGGTTGTCATCTGTATCAGGAGTTTAATGGTCTCGGCCTTGAAATCTCCGCGCTTGAACAGGCACTGAATCAATTACGTCTGCGCCATCCCATGCTCTGTGTGCATTTCCACAATGATGGTACTCAATGCTGGAAAGCGCCTAGCGCCTCATACCATATTACGGTGCACGACTTACGCCATTTAACCGATGATGGCGCTGAACAAGCCATGCTCACACTTCGTGAACAATTGAGTCATCAAATGTTGGATGTAGAACATGGGCAAACCTTCGATTTTCAAATTGCCTTACTCACTCATGAGCGGCAGCGTCTGTATGTCAGCATTGATCTGCTGGTAATGGATGCTTCCAGCTTTAGCTTGTTCTTCAATGAACTCTCGCTACTCTTGCAAAACAAAACCTTGCCTACTCATACTTCCGATTATGATTTTTGCAGTTATTTGCAGCAGGAACAGCAAGAGTTTGCCGCGCAAAAGAAGGCGGCTAATGCTTTTTGGCAAACGCAATCGTCTCTGCTGCCGCCTGCGCCCAACTTACCCTTAGTGCAGGACCCATCCTTAGTTAAAAAACCAACTTTCCATCGGCGTAAACATTGGTTAAATCCAACTCAGTGGCAACAACTGCAAACGCTCTGTGCCGCCAATCAAGTCACACCGACTATGACTCTTGCCACTTTGTTTGCCGCAGTATTGTCACGTTGGAGTGGGCAAAGCCAATTGTTGCTCAATCTAACCTTATTTGACTGTCACCCATTTAACCAGCATGTCCAGCAGATGCTCGCGGACTTTACTAACATTCTGCTCTTACCAACCGAGATTAACCAAGCCAGTCTGGCTGAGCTTTGCCAAACCCAGCAACAGCGTTTTGCCGAGATTTATGAACACCGTTTTGTGTCTGGCGTTGAGGTGTTGCGTGAGTTAAAACGCCATGGTAGCCATCCTTACGGAGCCCCTATCGTATTCACCAGTAATCTTCACCATTCACTATTTGGTGATGATACCCATAGCCAACTGGGTGAACTCGGTTGGGGAATTTCACAAACTCCACAAGTGTGGCTCGATTTTGTCGCGTTTAAGCAAGGTGACGGTATTGCACTGCAATGGGATGGGGTGGATGAACTGTTTGCGCAAGGTCTGCTGGATACGCTGTTTAGCGCCTTTATTCAGTTGGTTGAGCATACACTACAAGGACAAGCAGCATGGCGGTCACCGTTACCAGACTTGCTTCCAACCAGCCAACGCCAAATCCGGGCTGAACGTAATCAGACCTCTAGTGAGCCGCCTCAGGGTTTACTGCATCAGCGAATTTTTGAGCAAGCGCAAGCCAACCCAAGCAACACCGCCCTTATCACTGCGGAACAAATGCTAAGTTATAACGATCTGGTAAGCCAAGCCAAACGGCTAGCCCAGACACTGCTCAACGCTGGAATGCAAAATGGTGAGCATGTCGCCATCAGTATGGAAAAAGGGGTTGGACAAATCGTTGCCGTCTTGGCTATTTTGCACGCCGGTGGTGTTTATGTCCCCATTGCCCCTAACCAGCCTCTTAGCCGTCGTCAAGCGATTGAAGAGAGTGCTAATGTACGCATTGTGCTGCGCTGTGAGACCTGCGCGCAAAAGTTTGCATGGAGCTCAGCCACTCACATTGATTGGCAAACCCATGGCGATATTGCTCTTGAGACATCGCCATACTCACGTCAACCCGAGCAAGCGGCTTATATTATCTACACTTCCGGCTCAACCGGGACACCGAAAGGGGTGGTGGTCTCCCACCAATCTGCGCTCAATACTTGTCTTGATATAAACCAACGTCATCGTGTTTGCCATACCGATCGAATATTCGCCGTTGCTGCACTGCATTTTGACCTCTCGGTTTATGACATTTTCGGCGTGTTATCGGCCGGCGGAGCCTTAGTGCTACCTAAAGAGCAGCAAACTCGTGATCCTATGGCTTGGAATTCACTGGTCGCGCAGCATAGTGTCACGCTTTGGAATAGCGTGCCTGCACTGTTCGACATGTTCCTCACTTTTTGCGAGGGGATGAAATTCAACACACCGCAACAACTGAGAACAGTGATGCTCTCTGGTGACTGGATTGATCTCTCGCTACCCGGCCGCTACCGCTCTTTCCGTCCGCTCGGTACCTTCAGTGCCATGGGCGGCGCAACGGAGGCGGCGATTTGGTCAAACGAATATCTGGTTAATCACGTTGAACCGCACTGGCGATCCATCCCTTATGGCTACCCATTGACCAATCAAGCTTATCGAGTGGTGGATGAGGCTGGCCGAGACTGCCCTGATTGGGTGCAAGGTGAACTTTGGATTGGGGGTCTTGGGGTGGCTCAAGGTTACTGGAATGATGAAGCGCGCACAGCAGCACAATTTGTTCATGCTGTTTGTCTAGATAGCCATCAAATCCAACGTTGGTATCGTACAGGAGATATGGGCTGTTATTGGCCTGACGGCACTCTTGAGTTCCTTGGCCGCAAGGATAACCAAGTCAAAGTGGGGGGCCATCGCATTGAGCTGGGAGAGATTGATGCAGCCTTGAATCGTATTCAAGGTGTGCGTCATGGCGTCACTCTGGCCACTGAACTCGCCGGCAGCCGAGATAAACAACTGGAATGTGTGGTGGTGCTCGAAGGAACCGCGCTCTGCTCGCAATTAAAACCCGACCCACGGCTGCCACAAGATTATGCAACGCTTTTCGAAATAGAGCCTAATGCCGACATTGAGGACACCGGATCTCAGGTTGCGGATTTCTTATCCTTGCATTTACAACAGACGCTGCCCAATAGCCTGCAAGCTCAATCTTTAGCCAAACTCGCCCAATCTTATGGTGTCTGTACGCCCTATTTAGAACTCTTTAAGCAGTGGTGGCAACTACTGTGCTCTAGAGGTTACGCCACCACCGAGCAACAAGGCGCTGAACACTATTATCAGCTCGTTTCTCAATCTAGTGCACAACCACAGACCAGCGCACTTTGCACAAATTTTTCTCAAGTCAGCCCACTGCTGCAACAAATCATCACCGGCCAAGCAGACCCTTCTGTGATACTGGAGACAGATCTTGCGCCTGAGGTGATGCTCTTCAAAACGCCAGCGTTTCAAGCCTTGCTGTCAAACACAATCAAGGCGATATCGAGCTTGGCAGAGCAACTGTGCAGACCAATCGTCTTGATTGAAACCGAAGCGCGCAGTGGCTTGTTGGCACAGCATATCTGCTCTGCGCTCGGTCCTGAAAAGTTGTATTACTATGCCTTAGACTCTTCATTAAGCTTCACCCAACGTGCCGCACAACGTTTACAACGTTTTAGCCATGTCACAATCCAACATGGTTCACTGACTCATCTGGATACACTTGTTGGGCAAGCTGACGTAGTGCTACTCAATAATGTGTTGCACCGCCAAACCAACCCTATTGACTATTTGCAACACAGCACCCGATTACTCAAGCCGGAAGCCATGCTGTTGGTCAATGAGATGGCAAGCTTACCTGAAGCCAGTTTGATCAGTGCTCAGGTTTTACAACAGGCCCCGACTCTTTTATCGGACCAGCAGCTCGCAACCCACTTTGAGCTCGCCAAACTGTACTTACAACATGAGGCACTGGCCACAGAGCAACGACTTTATGTGCTCAGAAATCAACGTGTCTTGCTCAGCCCTGATAGCAGCCAATTATCCGCCAAACTCAGTTCACTACTACCGGCTTATATGGTGCCTAAACGCTTTACCTTTGTTGAATCTCTGCCACTCACGACAAATGGCAAAGTCGATAGAAAAGCGTTAATGGAATCCACTCGTGATACCAGCCGTCAGCAAGAACAATCTCAACCCGTACGGACCACCAAAGAGCAAATCGTCGCTCAAGTCTGGCAGGCGTTATTTCATCGCTCAGATTTACAAGCTGACAGTGATTTCTTCCTGATCGGAGGGGATAGTTTACTGGCAACGCGTTGTATGGGGGAATTACGCAAACAGGGTTACCAGGCGGATTTAACCGCTCTGTTTAGCCATCCCACTTTGTCACAATTCGCCGCCAGTTTAATTGAAATGACGGCTGATGAATCAAGCCCGCTTGCTCCTTTAGTCGCACAGCCCAGCCGGCGTTTTCTGCCTTTCCCAATGACGGAAGTGCAGCAAGCCTATTGGGTTGGTCGTCAATCTGGGTTTGCACTTGGAGAAATAAGCTCTCAATTCTTTATTGAGTTTCGAGCTGAACAACTGGATGTTGAGCGCTTTAACCAAGCGATGAATCGCTTAATCCAGCGCCACGATATGCTCCGTGCCGTAGTGCGTGATCATCAACAGCAGGTTTTGATTCAGGTTCCTGCTTTTACGCTGACTTGTCATTTATTGGATGATATTGATGGTTTTCAAGCCAATGCCCTGCGTGATGCATTAGCCCATCAGGTAAAAAATAGTGCGCTATGGCCGCTGTTTACGGTTGAGGCGGTTAGCGCTTCCCACGGCGAGGCGCGCATTTTTGTCAATCTCGATAATATGATGCTCGATGGCTTGAGCATGCAGATCTTCTTTTCTGAGCTGCAAGCGCTCTATCACAATCCCGATCTTGTTTTAGAAGAGCTTGCGATCACCTTTAGAGATTATGTTGAATGGCAGCAACAAGCGGTCACCGAGCAAACACGTTCAACGGCGAAAAAATATTGGCTGCAGCGCTTGGCCGATCTGCCTGCGCCCCCGGCTTTGCCTCTGCAAAGTGATCCAAACCAGATTCACAAGCCTAAGTTTATTCGTGCCGCAGGCTCACTGTCTCCACAAGAGTGGCAAGCTTTGAAAAAGCTGGCCGCCAGACACCAAGTCACACCATCGGCTCTCTTGATCAATGCATATGCCAGTGTCCTCTCCGCTTGGAGCGATCAGCAAGCACTCACCCTCAACCTCACTTTATTTGATAGACCTGATGTCCATCCAAATATTGGGCAGATCATGGGCGATTTCACCACCCTACTGCTGCTCGCATGGCAGCCTGATCAGCATTGGCTCGCGAGCCTGCAGCGTCTACAACACCAACTGGTCAACGATCTCAAACACAGCCAAGTTTCTGCGGTGTGGGTGATGCGTGAATTGGCTCGTCAGCAGCAGCGTACCAGCGCCACTATGCCGGTGGTGTTTACCAGCGCCTTGGGCACTTCTGAGCGCGATTTCCTCTCTGATTCGGGTTGGCTTAAACCGGTAGGAGGTCTATCACAAACCCCTCAGGTATGGTTGGATCACCAAGTCTATGAGTCCTCAGGACAACTCTGCCTCAACTGGGATGCCGTCGAGGAATTATTGCCTCAGCCCTTACTGGAACAGATGTTCAGCCAGTACCTCTCTCTGTTGCAAACGCTGGCGACTCAACCAGAGTCTTGGTCACAGCCATTAAACTTGCTGGTTCCCGCACCGCAAGGGGTAACTCGATTGATTCCCAGCCCAAGCAAGCTTGATAACCACGAAGCGATCTTGCCCCCAGTCGGCGGCGACCCGGTAACCATTTTAACCATTCGCGAACAGTTTCAGCAGATTGTGAATGTACCGATCAGCGAAAGAGAAAACTTCTTTGATGCGGGGGCTAACTCTTTGCAACTGGTTCAACTACACACCGCCTTACATTCACTGGCGATGCCGCTATCGGTTACCGACCTTTTTGCCTACCCCTCTCCGGCTTTACTCGCGGCTTGGTTATCGAAGGCGGAAAAGGTCGATAGCTCAAACGAAGCATTGAAAAGCAGGCAACAAAGAGTGAGCGGTCGAAAAGCCAACCGTCGTCAACGAGCCACGTCATCCCCCCACATCGATTGACGTGAACAGAATCTATCAAATGCACAACAGGGTGGCGAAACTGACCACCCTGCAACTGAATTACGAGGATAACCATGAACACTCTCGACCCTTGCTTTGGCAACAGTGACCCCATCGCCGTCATTGGACTGGCTTGCCGCTTTCCGAAAGCACCAAATGCGGAGCAATTTTGGCACAACTTGGTGAATGGTATTTCTGGGCAAAGCTATTTTTCGGAACAAGAGCTACAAACGGCTGGAATAACCACTTCGCTCTCCGCGCAAGAGAACTTCGTGCCAAGCGGTGCCATTATTGATAATCCAGACTACTTTGATGCAAGCTTGTTTGGTTATTCGCCCACTGAAGCTCTCTCTATTGATCCCCAACAGCGGCTATTTTTACAGATAGTTTGGCATGCGCTTGAAGATGCAGGGTATGCACCAAACGCCATTCAATCGAAAACTGGTGTCTTCGGCTCGATTCGTACCAGTACCTACCCCTCTTTTGCCGACTTTGATGTCACTCAAGTTGGCCAAGTCAAGGGGCTACAAGCCTTATTGGGTAACGATAAAGATTACCTTGCCACGCGAGTCGCCCATAAATTTAACTTAACGGGTCCTGCGTTTACTGTTCAAACGGCTTGTTCTAGCTCTTTGGTCGCCTGCCACCTCGCCTGCGAAAGTCTGCGTTCGGGGGAATGCGATATGGCGATTGCGGGTGGTGTCGCGGTGTCATTTCCTCAAAGCTCAGGCTACTTGTACCAACCCGGTATGATCTTTTCTCCAGATGGGTTGTGTCGCCCGTTTGATATTGATGCCAATGGTACTTTTGGTGGTCACGGGCTAGGCTGTGTGGTGCTCAAACGCTGGGAGGATGCGCGACGCGATGGTGATACTATTCTGGCGTTGTTACGTGGTAGTGCTATCAACAACGATGGTCAGGATAAAGTGGGGTTTACCGCTCCCTCGGTAAAAGGCCAAGCACAAGTGCTATCCGATGCCCTGCATTTGGCTGATGTATTACCCGATGAAGTGGAGATGATCGAGGCTCATGGTACAGGCACTAAACTCGGTGACCCTATCGAAGTGCGAGCCATCAAACAAGCTTATCAACGCAGCATTGAAGCAAAACCCTGCTTTTTTGGTTCAGTAAAAAGCGGACTCGGGCATCTGGACACAGCGGCGGGAATCGCCTCTTTAATCAAGACGGTGTTATCGGTATCGCGCTGCAAAATCCCGGCCTCGCTCAACCTTTCTCAAGCTAACCCGACTCTAGAGCTTACAGGTTCTGGTTTCCAGCTTGCGACCGCGACCATTGATTGGCCGAGCGAAACTCGCACTGCAGCGGTCTCTTCCTTTGGTATCGGTGGTACCAACTGCCATATGATTGTGCAATCGGCCCCTGAGCTGGCGGATCCTACGTCCCTCAATCCTCGATCCGAAAATGCAAAACTACTGATCTCCGCCAATAGTGAAACCTCGCTGCGCAAACTGGCCGGTGAATATGCCACACACTTAGAGCTGCCAACACACCACAGTGATATTGCTTACTCCGCCATGTTAAAGCGAGCATTAGATCTCCCCTATCGACTGGCGATTGATTGCAATTCTGTGGCAATTCAGGCCCTACGTGATTTCGCGCTAACAGGGCAAGCTGGCCGTGATTTACATGTTGGCCAGCCTTCAGCAACAGGCAAGGTACTGTGGTGCTTTACTGGCCAAGGCAGCCAATGGGCCAATATGGGGCAAGAGTTATATCACCGCAGCGCCGCATTTCGTGACAGCATCGAACTGAGCCAACAATATGCGCTCGGCAGTTTAGAAATACGGCTTACTGATGCGTTATTCGGTCACCGCACAGAATTACTCCAACGTACCGACTACGCACAATTAGCGATTGTCGCTTTTGAAATCGCGATGGCAGCTCACTGGCAAAGTAAAGGGTTTAGGCCAGATATGGTGATGGGCCATTCGGTAGGTGAATTTGCCGCTTGTGTGGTGTCAGGATACCTCACTCACCAACAAGCGATTGCGCTTGTTAGCGAACGAGGACGGCTGATGCACTTATGTGCGCAACGCCAAGCGGGCTCTATGTTGGCGATTTTTGCTAAGCCAAACAGATTAGAGACGATACCGGCTTTGCGCGAACTCGATCTGGCCGCGCATAATGGCGCGCAGCATTGGGTATATTCCGGCCATCAACGGGATGTCGACAACGCGATACTGGAACTTGATAAGCATGCCATTCGTTATAAAAAGTTAGACGTATCCTGCGCCGCACATTCACGCCTATTGGATGAAATGCTGGCGTCGTTTCATGAGTTTGCGACTCCCATAACCGCAAAGCAAGGTACCATACCTCTCATTTCTAGTGTCACAGGACAGGTCGCCGATGATGCGGCATCGTTCAACGCTGAATATTGGACCCGTCATGTCCGTGATACTGTACAGTTCCAGCGTGCAATAGAGTCGGCCTTAGCCAAGCAGGCTAAGCTGTTGGTCGAAATGGGGCCAAGTGCGCACCTCACGGCCATGGGGCAACGTGAAACATGGTCAACAGATTGTGTATGGCTAGGTACCTCTCACCCTAGCATCCCCACACAGCGTTTAGAAACTGAACTCTTAGCCGCTCTTTTTATCGCGGGCTGCAATAATAAGTGGCCAGCGCTATTCGCGCTGCAAGGTCAACCTTGTCGATTGCCTCTTTATGTGTTCGATGAACAGAGATATTGGTATCAAACCCCCGATGTCAAAACAATCGAAACTGCACTGCCTAAGCAAACCTTGAGTGTACCGCCACCCACCACAATCGCGGCTCTCTATCCGATGCTGCGCTGTTGTGTGATCCGCGATTTGGTTCACTCTTGTACATCTCAGCCTCGTTTTACCCTGCGCGATCTGATCCGTGGGGGGCGTTTGCTACCAAAACATCGAAATCTGATCACAACACTTTTAAACTCTTTACTTGAACACGGCTACTTGCAACAAGCGCATAAGTGTTATCAATTCACTGCCGTGCCTTTGCCAGCAACAGACGTGGTTGCACAATGGCTGCGTGATGCTTTGGCCACCAATCAAGAGCCAGCGACAGTGCCATTGAGCGATATCCGAGCCTTGTGCGAGGCTCCGGCGCGTCTTAAACAAGTATTACGTTGTTATCACACTTCACCACTGCAACTTAAAAAACAAGTGGCAGAAATAAAACAGCGTTTGCTCAGTCCACTGACTCCTTCTATTCAGCCAAACCTAGCAATACCATTCAGCAATCAAACGCAGTTGCTCTATGTAGATTGGGTAATGACACCAACAGAAACAGACTGGCATCAACTCATCACCCTGCATATGCCGAGTTTCGTACAAGAAGAGCGTAGTGACTGGTTGATTGTTGCAGCGCCGTCTCTTGACCCTAAAACAATAACGCAACTGGTTGTACACAGAACGACTCAACTCTGGGGACAAGTCCAATACCAATTAAGAGGATGCTTAACTTCCGGAGAATGGGCTTGGATAGGTCAGGTTCAAACCCCAAACTTTGATGATTCTCAACCACACGCGCTGTTACCAAGCCCCCATCAGCGCTATGAGTGGCAATGGCTGCCAGTCGCCGCGAGCCAAGCTAGGCTCAACGTCAGTGAGTCTGATCTCCAACAAGCACTACAGCGTCAAGGGGAGATTTACCGTGTCAATGAGACTGTCAGCCTGTTCGTATTGCCTGATGGTGAGCTTGTCGAGTGCGCTGAAAAAGTCATCCAATCACTAAGCGCTGATTTTACAACGCTGTATGTTTTGACCTCACAAGCCATGGCGACAGATGCAACGCAAAGTGTTGCTGCCGAAAAAGTGGCACTGATGTCTCTGCTGCGAGTTGCTCGCGCGGAACACAAACATCAAGGTATCTATCTACTTGATATTGAGCCGTCCTTTGAGAGTGATCACCATCAAGCCCAGATTCTGAGTCAGTCTTTAAACTCTGCTCCTTTCCATCTAGCGACTGAGATAGCTTATCGCAACCACAGCTACTGGATACCTCAACTGGTGCACGCCAAAACCGTGCCCGACCTCATCCCTTCCTCTTGGTTTACGACTTCAGGTTGGCATCTTGTCACTGGAGGTATGGGGGGCATAGGCCGGCACATCATTAAATGGCTAGCACAATCCGGTGCCCGCCATATTGCGGTGATTGGGCGACGAGAACCCAGCGATTGGCCTGAGTTTTGCCAAACTATAGCCAGATTCGGCTGTCAGGTGATGACCTTGCTTTGCGATGTGAGCCAAGAAGGGGAGCTGCAACGAATGCTTAATGACTGGCCGCGGACTTTGCCTATCATAGGAGCGTTTCATGCTGCGGGAACATCGCTAACAAGCCTCATCAATCAATGGGATCCTCAGCAATCTGCCCTACTTATTCAAACCAAATGCCGCGCTTTTGTCGCACTACACCAATGGCTTGAAGCACAAGAAGCTCAATATTTACTGGGTTTATCCTCTGCAGCTTCACTGGGTGCGGTTGGACAAGGTGCTTATGCGTTATCCAATGCCTTCTTAGATGGCTATGCTCTCGCCCAACAGGGCAGCAGCCGTTGCCGCGTGATGAGTATTGGATGGGGAGCTTGGGATAGCATCGGAATGACCGCCGATTCAGCGCTTCTCGATACGCTGGCCAAAGAAGGTATGCATACTTTAACCGTACAAGAAGGTTTGTGGCAGATCAGTCAAAGTCTGCTCAGTGGCACTCCTTTCGTGCTGGCAATGAATATCGAACCTCAGCATGCTAATTTCCAGCCTTATCTTGACCCATTAAACACGGCAATAGATGCAGTGGATTGCTTGGCATCACCCGAGCCGCTAACGCATCCCACAGTGAGCGATGTAGGTCAATGGCTGACGGAACGACTTCGTTACCAATTGGGTATGAGTGACGATACACCAATCCGAGTCGATCAAGATTTACTGCAATTAGGCTTAGACTCTCTGCAATTTCTTGAGCTTAGTGCGGTTATTCAAAAACAGTTCGCAGTCAAGATCGATGCCGAACAAGCCTACCAAAATTTAACCATTTCAGGTTTGGTGGAAGCGATCGCCCGCATCCCTTCGGCAACCGAATCGGATTCAATGCTCACACATTTTGTGAGCGATCCTCACAACCGCTATACCCCCTTCCCACTGACGCCTATTCAACACGCGTATTGGATTGGTCGTGAACCCTGGGTTCAATATGGCGGTATTGCCTGTCACGTCGTCTTTGAGTGGGATAAGGATCTTACCGAGTTCAACCCACAACAATTTGCAGCCGCTTGGAATGCCTTAATTAAGCGTCACGACATGCTGCGCATGACAGTCAATCATGCAGGAGAACAAGTTGTTCACGCTGAGGTTGATTATTTTCCGATTGTAGAGAGAGACTTACGTTCACTCTCAGAAGAAGCACAACACATTGAGCTTGAGCAAACACGCCAACAAATGCGTCATCAGGTACGGGCTGCGGATGTCTGGCCACTCTTTGATGTCAAACTCAGCCGTTTATCTGAGCAAAAGGTGCGTTTGCACCTAAACCTCGACTTACTGCAGTTTGATGTACAAAGCTTCAAAATCATGATGGATGATTTAGCCACCGCCTATCAAGGCCAAGACTTGGAGCCTCTGCCGATCACTTTCCGTGACTACGTGATGCATGAACAAACCTTACGCCATACCGCCGAGTGGCAAAACTCATGGCACTACTGGCAACAAACGATCCCAACTCTGCCTAAAGCGCCTCAGTTGCCACTGAACCCGGATTATCAACACCATGCTCCGGAATTTATTACCTTAGAAGGCCGCCTCAGCGACTCTGAATGGCAAACGCTAAAATCGGTTTGGCAACAATGGGGGGTAACCCCGTCAGCTGGCCTGCTGACCCTATTTGCGCATACCTTGGCCAATTGGACTGCAAGCCCTGATTTTACGTTGAACATGACGTTCTTTAATCGTCAGCCTTTTCATGAGGCCGTCCAAGATCTGATTGGTGACTTCACCTCAGTCCTTCTAATGGATTTCCAACACGACTCCAGCACCGATTTGAAACAGCGTATCTTACAAACCCAAAGCAAACTTTGGCAACGCTTAGGCCATAGTCAAGTCAATGGGGTTGAGGTGATCCGCGAACTAGCCAAACACTGGAAATCCTCCGGTCAACTCAGTGAGCAAGAAGCGGCACTGCCGTTAACTCCGGTGGTATTTACTAGCATGCTGGGAATGTCGATGGATGGCATGGATATCGAACAAGCCATGACCCATTTACTGGGGGATCCGGTTTATGTTCTGAGTCAAACCCCACAAGTCTGGCTTGATCATCAAATCATGGAAATTGAAGGTAATTTGGCGTTCAACTGGTATTGCATGGCCGGCGTACTGGCGCCAGATCTGTTGGAAAACTTATTCAACCAATATCTAAGCTTGCTGCAGCAGTGTGCGGCAGACCCGCAGTTTTTCGAGCGATCATTGACTCAACCAGAGCCTCTGCACCCCCTTCTGCCGCCTGATCACGTCATCGCCGAATCCACCCTTGATTTGCACAACATATCTCTCCCCGATATTTCACCACAGATTGTACAAGAGGTGACGCAAGCGTGGGCGCAGCTTGAGCATCGTGCACTGCGTGGGATCTGGACAACCTTACGCAATCACCAGTTATTTACCTCGCCGGAGCAAGCCTATCGCGCACCACAAATTATTCAACAACTTAAAGTGACCGATAAACATCATAAGCTTATCCAACTTTGGTTAGATCAGTTATGCCGAGAGGGCGTGCTGACGGAGAAGGATGGAGAGTATCGCTTCCAAGACGATTTCCCCAAAGCACCGGGGTTACCTTTGCCTCAACAAGCTTGGTGTCAGCGTTTGGATACCTATCTTGAGGATTGCCTCAAGCAACACCCGGCTTTGTTGAATGGTCGCCACTCTGCACTCGAGTTGCTATTTTCTGACCCGGCGATCACCGATAGCCTCTACCGTTGTAATCCATCACTGCAAATATTGAATTTAAGTGCCGCGCGTGCCATTTATGCCCTTGGCCAACAGCAGGCGCAAGGTTTGAATATACTTGAAGTCGGGGCTGGCACTGCAGCCACCACTCGAGAGGTATTAAGCCTCGCCTCTTCAACGATTCGCCACTATCAGTTTACCGATGTGTCTCGTCTGTTCCTTCATGAAGCACGCGAACTATTGTCTGAATACCCACAGGTAAGCTATGGGTTATTTGATATTAATCAGCCCATTGATGAAGCACTAAAAATGGATGGTGGATATCAGGTTATTTTGGCCGTCAATGTTCTGCACGATGCCATCGATCTCGCAAAATGTTTACAAGGTCTCCGCGCTCTTCTGGCCGATGATGGCTATTTGATTTTGATTGAGGCGACCGATCAACACAGCCCAATGCAGTTGGCGACGGTTGGGTTTATTGAAGGAATCAACGCATTCAACGATTTTCGCCAATCCACTGGAAGTGGCATGCTGACACAACCTGCTTGGCTTGCCCTGCTGGCGGAACAAGGTTTAGAGCCACAGTTGAGCTATCCCAACAGTGAGGTATCGGCATTACGTCAGCATCTGATAGTAACCCAAAAACGTCCACAACATAGTCCGCAGACCTTAGGTCAGTCTGAGTCCTATCAGCAACAAATAGAACAAATAAAAAGTATATGGCAAACGTTTTTACATGGTGAGATTAACCACGACACCGATTTTTTCCTTGCCGGTGGTGATAGTTTAATGGCAACAAAGATGATCGTGGCACTACAACATGCGGGAATCAAACAAGCGAGCTTACAATCCTTGTTTGAGCATCCGAAATTCCAAGACTTCTGTTGCCAATTTGAGAGTGCCCCGTCTACTGCAACGACAACCGTTGAAACGGACATTATTGAGCCAAACACCACTCTTGAATCCCAAGATAATACAACACAACAGAAAAATGGCGTTTGCGTTCGACATTACCCACTCACACCGCTACAAAATGCCTACTGGCTTGGTGAAAATGCCTTGTTTTCCTTGGGAAATGGGGTTGCCCATTTCTATGCAGAGCTTGAAATTAAGCATCTTGATCGTCTGAGACTTACCCAAGCATGGAATCGACTGGTGCAATTACACGACCAGTTACGCGGTGAAATCGATGCAGGTCAATATCATATTCATCGCCAAGTACCAGAGTATCAACCACAGTTTCTCGACTTAAGCTCATGGGATGAACCACAAAAAACACGCTGGATTGATGAGGCAAGGACGCAGATCGCCGCCCACGGTGTAGCGACACATCAATGGCCTCTGTTTGATATCAGCATCCTGCAGGTAGACGGCGAAACCTCTTTGGTACATTTGGTACTCGATTTGGTCGTGGCTGATGGCAAAAGCCTCAATACTCTATTTCAACAATGGTTTGCACTGTATGACGATCTGAGTATCGAATTGGCAGTGCCAACGATGAGTATCGACAACTATCTCCTTGAGCTTGAACAGCTCAAACACTCTGAGCCTTACCAACAAGCTCAAGCTTACTGGCTTAACCGAATACCGACGCTACCAGAAGCTCCAGCACTGCCGTTAGCGGATAAACGCTCAGAGCATTTAGCGCAAAGTGTACTTACTTACCACCTCAGTGCCGAACAGTGGAGTCAGATCCAAGCCGTCTCATTTGCCCATAATTTATTGCCGTCAATGAGTATGCTATCTACATTTTGCCTTGTGATCAGTCATTGGAGTGCCCAGAAGCATTTTGCGATCAATATACTGCACAGTAACCGTCCAGCTATGCTGCCTAAATCCGCCGACGTCATTGGCAACCTTTCAACCACATCCATGCTTGAAGTAAGAACCCAACCCGGTTCATTGCTCGCGTTTGTTGAGCAAATTCAACAGCAGATGGCCGATGATATGGCACATTCCTTATTTGATGGTCAATCGGTGTTAACTGAAAAAAACCGTCATAATCATAATCTCAATGCGGGCATGCCAGTGGTGTTTAACGACACCTTATCGGTTGGGCAACATAGACCATTACCCTATGGCAAGCTCAATGCCTTTGGTGCACAAACCCCCCATGTTTACCTTGACAGTATGTTGATCCCGTCACCATGCGGCGGCGTTATCATCAAATGGACGATTCAAGAAAACTACTTAAAAAGTGGTGTCTTTGAAGCCATGTTTGCCGCTTATACCCACACGTTAGAAACGCTTACAAGCCGAGACTGGCAACAACCTCTCGCCCTAGCACTCCCCTCTGCACAGCAGCAGAAGCGTGATCAAGTCAATGCGACACAAGGTGAATTCAAACTGGTTTTAGACAACCAAACTACGGCTTGTGTGGCGACATTGTGCGATTTAGTAAGGCTCGGTGTGGAACAGCACCCACAGCGAATTGCGATTGAGCAAGGCGAACTAGAACTGACTTATCAAACACTTTGGTTTTCCGCTCAGCACTTAGCTGCGCAGCTTATCGAACAACAAGATGATGCACCATTAGTGGCGGTTGTGATGAACAAAGGATGGCAACAGGTAGTCGCTGTTCTCGCCATTCTGTTGGCAGGGAAAGCTTATATGCCCATTGATGGCGCTTATCCTGAACCTCGTATCCAAGCTCTGCTTAAACAAGGAGCAGTCTCAACCATTATCAGCGATAGCTCTGAGCCTTGCCGCACCGATGACTATCGAGTTCTATTCCCTGCGTTAATGACAGAAGCCCAAGCGCATTTTATCCCAGTGGCAAACCAACCGACCGATCTGGCTTACGTCATTTTCACCTCTGGATCCACTGGCCAACCTAAAGGGGTAATGATGGAGCATGGTGCCGTAGTCAATACCCTGCTCGATATAAACCAGCGTATTGCACTCGATCATCGTGACCGAGTATTGGCGATTTCCTCTCTCAATTTTGATCTCTCTGTGTTTGATATTTTCTCCACCCTAAGCTGTGGAGCAAGATTGGTAATACCACAGACATCGCCAAGTCAAGATCCTGAAGCACTGGTGCATTTAGCTCAGCAGTCAGCGATTACGGTGTGGAATAGTGTGCCCGCCTTCGCACAGTTATTGGTAGATTTACTAGAAAATCGATCAAATCCGCTGCCCCATTTACGTCAAATCATGATGAGTGGCGACTGGATACCCGTCAACTTACCAGACCGACTGAATACCCTTACGCCTCAGGCTAAATTGCTCAGCTTAGGTGGTGCTACCGAGGCCGCCATTTGGTCTATCTGCTATCCGATTGAGAAAAGCTATACCACACACAGCAGTATTCCCTATGGAAAACCGCTCACTCATCAACAATTTTATGTGCTCGATGAACAGCTCAATCCTTGTGCAGATTGGGTTACAGGAGAGCTTTACATTGGTGGACGTGGTCTCGCTCGCGGCTATTGGCATGATCAAGAAAAGACCGACTTCGCTTTTATCGAACATCCAACGCTTGGCCAACGCTTGTATAAAACGGGGGATTTAGGCCGCTATTTACCGGATGGTAACATTGAGTTTCTGGGCAGAAACGATCAACAAGTCAAAATTAACGGTTATCGTATTGAGCTTGGTGAAGTGGAAAATGCTCTACGTCAGTGTGCACTCAACGCGAGCGGAATAGACATCCTAGATGCCATCGTTCAGCCAGACAGAACCGCGCAAAATGGTGCACGTTTAGTGGCTTATATTCAGTACGCTCCCCACAGTCGACGTGATAATCAGGCTTTACTGGATCATGCTCGCCGACTGTTGCCCCAGTACTTATGTCCAAGCCAGATCATAACCTTAGAGCGCCTTCCATTGACGGCCAACGGTAAGGTGGATCGTTCTGCACTACCGCGCCCAGATGCCCATATTGCCGCAGATCAATTACGCATGCCGCACTCACAGCAGGAACAACTTCTGGCTCAGATCTGGTCTGAATGCCTTAATTTCGCCCCTATTCCGGCCAATCAGAGCTTTTTCGATCTAGGCGGAAATTCATTGATCGCAGTACGCTTACTTAACCAAATCAATCACCGTTTAAACCTTGCTCTCAGCGCAGGGCAGTTACAAACCCATGATACGGTTGAGCGCCTCGCCACCTTGCTGACAGAGCAAACCCAACCGCTCCATCATGCACCGGTAAAACTCTCATCAAACGGCAGTAACCGAACCAGCACACTCTTTATTGTGCATCCGATTGGCGGACACTTATTGAGCTATCAGGCATTAGCTAAAGAGCTCAACCAGATCACTTTGTATGGACTTGCCTACCCAGATCGGCACGATAAATCTGCGCCAAAAACCGACATTGTGGCTTTAGCCGCACACTATCTATCTATGATTCGCCACGTACAGCCAACTGGCCCTTACCAGCTGGCAGGTTGGTCATTTGGGGGAGTAGTGGCTTTTGAAATGGCTCGACAACTCATGGAACAGGGCGAAGAGGTCAGCCACTGCATCTTGATTGATAGTTATAAACCAAGCCAAAACCCAAATCAGCGATTAACCGAGGCGTCGATCCGCCAATACTTCTACGCGGATTGTATTGGCCGATTCCCGGCACTGAAAGAGCATGTGATTTCGAACTTCGAATCAGAGACGCAATTTTGCGCAGAGCTTGCCAAGGCATTTTTAGAGACAGGATCAGGCTTATTAGACAGTGCAAGTCTTGCTGAGTTGCTAGCAATCTATCAGCAAAACTTGCGTGCCATGCTCGACTATCAGCCACCTTATTTGGAGACGCTCCCCGTCACACTTTATAGCGCACAAAACCATTCACAGCTTGATTTTATGCGCTACCAACATCCTGAGATGGCAAAACGCCGCTGCCATGGTTGGAGTGATTGCTGTCATCCCATCATTCATCGCATGCAGGGAGATCACTACACCCTACTACAACAACCTCATGTGAAAACACTGGCGCACGAGATCTCTACTCTGCTCGGCCACCCTTCACATTCAATAAATTCGTTCCACCAACAAAACGTAAAAGAGCTAGAAAATGAAGAGTCGTAAGAAAGTCATTATCGTTGGGGCTAAATTTGGCGAACTGTACCTAAATGCCTTTATCGAATCTCATCCAGATCTCGAACTGGCAGGGATTCTGTCCCAAGGTAGCCTGCGTTCAAAGAATCTGGCCACTGCCTTTGGTATACCACTGTATGAAAAGGTGTCACAGTTGCCTCAGGATATTGCTATTGCCTGCGTGGTTGTCCGCGCCTCCGTTATCGGTGGGGGCGGTAACGTATTGGTCGAAGAGCTGCTCAAACGTCATATTCATGTTTTGCAAGAGCATCCCGTGTCGGTGAAAGAATTACAACGACATCATGCGCTTGCAGAGCAATGTGGAGTCCAATACCGAGTCAATAGTTTCTATAGTTCGTCTCAAGCGGGGCAAACCATGATTTCAAGCGCACAGCAAGTCTCATTGCAAATGCGCCAGCCCGCCAGCTACGGCAATATTACGACAAGTCGGCAGTTGCTTTACTCAACATTGGATTTACTGCTGTTGGCATTAGGCCGCGATGGCAAAATTCAACCTATAAAATTAGGCAAACAACACCGTTTTGATCTGATTAGTCTTCAATCTCCTCACGGTGATTATCTGTTGCAGTTACAAAACTATCTGGACCCACAAGATCCAGATATGCACAGCCTCGCCATGCATCGTCTTATGTTAGGGTGGGAATCTGGCTATCTTTCGATGGTTGATAGCTATGGCCCGATACATTGGACACCAGCGCTTCATGCAGAAAAGCACCAGAATAACCAGCAAAGCCTGTATCAGGTCGTCAGCCTCGCTGAAGGAGACTATCTCAATCAACCGACTACGCAGACACTTTACGACCAACCTTGTCTCGTTAAAGATCTGTTTGAAGAATTCGGACCTGAAGGGGTATGCAACACTTTAGAGCAGTTTTGCCGTTTAATTGATGGGCAAGACACCGCGCCATTATTGCTGATCTGTCACCAACTCAAGGTTGCTCAACTGTGGGAAGACATTCTCACATTATGTGGACAACCCCAAGAAAGGACCATGACTCCACCACCACGAATTTCATTTCGATTCAATCGCGCAGTGACCAAAGAGGTGGAGATATGAATCAGGTGTTCAAAACACTTTATCAGAGTGGTGCCCAACCTCGTGAAATATGGATTATTTGTCCTTTTGCTGGAGGCAGTTTAAGTGCATTTAAAACATGGATGTCACTTGACTGCAATGCACTAGCAAAAGAAACGCTGGTACTGCTGGCCACTTACCCCGGCAGAGATCATCGAATGCGAGAGCACCCCCTTACGAGTATCGAAGCAATAGCAGAGGATGTTGCTGAGGGATTGAAGACTTGGATAGCGGATCAAACCTTCACTAAAGAGACTCGAATAATACTTTGTGGACATAGCATGGGGGCACAAGTGGCCTATGAAGTATGTCATCGATTTGAGAGCAGTTTTGGAGCCCTATCACCGATCAAAAATCTGATCCTTTCTTCCTGCCATGCCCCGCATTTAAGCAGTCGAAGACGATTGAGCCAACTCAATGATGATGACTTTATTGACCAACTGATCGCGATTGGCAGCGGCAGTCCGATACTCAAGCAGCACCCTGAACTACTCCCGCTGTTTCTACCCATGTTGAGAGCGGATTTTTTAGCCACAGAGTGCTACCACCAACAAGTTAACTACCACCAAAAAGTTACAGCATCGAAATGTCTACAGTACACCCCATGCACACTCGTGTTTGGCGAACATGACCCTGAAGCTTGGGAGTCCGAAGTCGCTGCATGGCAACCATGGTTGATGCCAATCGATGACAAACCAACACTGATAGCCATATCAGGCGACCACTTTTACATCACAGCAACCCCTGAACACTTTCTCAGCAAGATTAGCGAACCAACAGTAACAAGGTCGGAGCATCGACCAACAACATTAATGAATTACTCTCACGTTTCTGGAGAACAACATGGCTAACATTCATACGGCATATTTACATTCTTTGGTATTGCAACATCAATGTCATCCACTCCAACTCGTTGCCGAACTGACCTCGGCCTCTTTCTGTCATGAATATCTAGTCTATGAGCATGAGAATGAATGGGCGATCGGCATCAATAAACGACTGCAATTAACCGTCAACCATAGAAGCGAAGTTTGTGACTTTGAAGGAAAGGTCGCACAGGTAAACCCTCATCATCTGTGTCAATATATTCATCGTGCAACCCAAACTCTGAGTGGAGAGGACTGGCTACTCTTCGGCCGCGCTGATTTTGAATTCAGTCGCTTCGCTCACGATTTACCACAACAAGAGTGTGAACATCCACTGCTGGAATTGTTTGTAGCCGAAACCGAATTACGTGTTACGACCACTCACGTTATCGTTCGTACCTTTGAAAGCTCACTACTTGCGCAAATTCAAGCCATCATTACTCGAGTATCACACTTACCGTCGCCATTGCCTCTGCAAAGTAAATCCTGCTCTCAACAGGATATTGTTGGTGGCCTTGAAGTGAAACATCACTATCAGCAGGCGGTCGATTTAGCGGTCAATGAAATCAAGACCAACCAATACAAGAAAGTGATTTTGTCCCGGCCAGCAATACTGCCCTTCAATATCGACATAACCAAAAGCTTTATTAACGGTAGAATGAACAACACACCTGCTCGCTCTTTCATGCTCAAGCTCAATAACGTGCAAGCATTTGGTTTTTCACCAGAAACTGTCTTAGAAGTCGATGAGCGAGGGACCTTGAGCACCCAACCGTTGGCCGGAACACGCTTATTGCCACAAGATAAAACCGATGCAGCAAGGCTAAAGAACGAACTGCTTAACGATCCTAAAGAAATTGCCGAACATGCCGCTTCCGTCAAGCTAGCTATCGAAGAGCTCGAACAGGTTTGTGATCCCTCAAGCGTCCATGTGTCCGAGTTTATGACCGTATCAGAAAGAGGTAGCGTGCAACATTTAGCATCACGAGTAAAAGGTCAGCTCGCCACAGACAAATCCGCATGGGATGCATTCCGAGTCCTCTTTCCTTCCATCACAGCCTCTGGCATTCCTAAACGTGAGGCGATTGCCGCGATTGCTCGTTTTGAGAAACAACCCAGAAAACTGTACAGCGGTAGTGTCTTCATTACAGACCGCAATGGATTTTTCGATGCGGCTTTGGTGTTAAGGGCGGGATACAAAACAGGTTCTGTTTCTATGCTTCAAACGGGAGCTGGCATCATCAGTTTGTCTAATCCTCAGCGAGAATGGGAAGAAACCTGCGAAAAAATGGCCTGCGTACTCGACCATTTAGTGCTTGAACCAGCCTACACGCTAAATCAATCGTCTCTAGTCAGTGAGGAAGTTGCATGAAGAACCACATGATAACGTCAGATTTACTGCAAGGTTTTAGCACCTACCGAGCGGATCAAGCAGCACTGTATCAGCAAGCAGGACTTTGGGAATATGCACCGCTTTGGTCCCTATTAACTCAAGGTGCTGAGCAATACGGTGATCGGATCGCAGTGATTGATGACGAAGGTCAACTTACCTATCGAGAGCTCTTAGACGCGGCGGATGGGATCGCGCATCGTTTAATGACCGATGGAATGCAAGTGGGTGAGCGCGTAGTGATCCAACTCTCTAACACTTGTCGCTTTCCCATCGTTCTGTTTGCCACTCTACGAGCAGGTTTAGTACCTATTTTGGCGCTGCCTGCTCATGGGCTTTCTGAAATCAAACACTTGGCTCAGCTCGGCGATGCCAAAGCGTATATTAGTGAAGAAATTCAAGGTGCGACGTTGGCAAATAACTTAATAGCCAACGGCCAAGGATTACAGCAGGTTTATCTGTTTGGTGAGCACGGTAACCATCATTCTCTAAATAATATTCAGCTTCACTCACCACTGGTACCTCCTGCCATTAATCCAGACCACCCTGCTCTATTTCTGGTATCTGGTGGCACGACAGGACTGCCCAAGCTTATCCCTCGCACCCACAACGATTACCTGTTCAATATTCGTTGTTGCTGTCAGGCAAGTGAGATAAATGAGCGGGATGTTTATCTTGCCGTACTGCCAGCTGCACACAATTTCACACTCGGCTGCCCGGGCTTTTTAGGGGTGCTCGCCAAAGGTGGAAAGGTCGTGTTTACCCAACACGCTGGGCCAGACCACTGTTTTGGGTTGATTGAACAGCACCAAATCAGCGCCACCGCTTTGGTGCCATCCTTAGCTCAATTATGGACAGAAGCCACACAATGGGAAGAGAGCGATCTTTCAAGCCTACGCTTAATGCAAGTTGGAGGCTCGAAACTCGTCTACAGCGATGCTTTAGACCTCCAAAAAGCTTTCCCTAATGCCCTACAACAAGTATTTGGTATGGCGGAAGGCCTTATCTGTTGCACTCGCTTGGGCGATCATCCTGAAATTATTGCGTCTCGACAAGGTCGTCCAGTCTGCGCACTCGATGAAATTCGAGTGGTCGACCCTCAAGGTTATCCCGTTGGCGAGGGAGAAGAAGGCGAATTGCTGACGCGAGGTCCCTACACTTTACGTGGTTACTACCGAGCGAATGAACACAATCAGAGAGCTTTCACTCTGGACGGTTTTTATTGCAGTGGTGATAAAGTGCGCATGGATAGCGACCAATATCTCACCGTGACCGGGCGGATTAAAGATGTGGTCAACCGAGCTGGGGAATGCATTGCTACGGATGAAATTGAAGAGCATTTATTAGCTCACCCTCAAGTAGCGCAGGTCGCCGTGGTTGCAGTACCCGACCCTTATTTAGGCGAGCGGATCGGTGTCGCACTCATCTCCAAAGACTCAACATTGACATTACAAGCACTCCGTCAGTTTTTAAAAGAGCGTAATCTCGCCTCATTTAAGCTTCCAGATGAACTGCACATACTCAGCCATCTACCCAAAACCGCCGTCGGAAAAATAGATAAAAAAGCGATTTTAGGCCCCAATGGGACACCTTGGATGCTGGATATTCAGACTGGCTATAGCGTTGCTACTTGAAGCCCAAGTCATTGGGGGGAAGAGCCATTTCCCATTCAAAAATCCGAAACCGAGACCACGGTTTCGGATTTTGATTCACATACGATCAAATAGCATTTTGCTGTGACTTAACTTGGGCCTCTTCATAAGTCAGATGACTCTCAATCCAGGCCGGAGAGCACGTTGGTTCACGCTCTTCTGCCTTCATCGTTTTATAAAGACCAATCATATATAGGATAAGAATCACAGAGAATGGGAGCCCGGCGAGTACTACCACTGTCTGCATTGCAGCAAAATTGCCTGCAAAGAGTAAACCGATCGTCACAACGGTGATCGCGGACGACCAAAAGATACGCAGCCAATGGGGGGCATCTTGATCCAAATCTCCCCCACGACGAGAAAGGTTAGCAAGCATCACTGTGCCTGAATCTGCCGGCGTCAAGAAAAGTACGAATCCGACAAAAACCGACATCCCAATAACGATTTTCGCCCATGGATAAAATTCTAATAGCAGATAAATCGACATAGAGGGCTGCTCGATGGCTGCTTGAGCAAGCGCTGTTGCATTGTGATTGAGTACCAAATCCATTGCACTATTACCAAATACAGAGAGCCACATCAGCGTAAAGGCAAGTGGTATAAATAACACACCAAATATAAGCTCACGCACGGTTCGCCCACGTGAAATCCGCGCAATGAACATACCAACAAAAGGTGCCCACGATATCCACCATCCCCAGTAAAAAAGCGTCCATAAGCCAAGCCATTCAATATTTTGACCCGGCACCGCATCCGTGTAGGCGTAGAGATCGAATGTCTTCAAAATTAAGCCATTCGCATAATCGCCAAGGTTTTGTACAAAACGGTTAAGAAGTTCAAGAGTCGGCCCACAAAATAACACGAACAAAAGTAACGAACTGAATAACAGGATGTTTAGGTTTGAAAGACGTCGGATCCCCTTCTCGACTCCTGAAATAGCGGCCAACGTAGCCCCAACAATACGATAAGGAGCGTGCTTTGTGAATGAGGTATGCCCAAAAGATACTCTACTCCAGAGGTGACTTGTAACGCACCGATCCCTAAATTGGTCACAAGGCCGACCAAAGTAACGAAAATTCCAAAGCAATCAACCGCATGGCCTGCCATTCCTTTGACTCGTTTTTCACCTAAAATCGGCAGTAATGCCGAGCGCAGCGCTAAAGGCTGTTGATGACGATAAGCAAAATACCCAACGGACAACCCAACCAAAGCATAAATCGCCCAGCCGTGGATCCCCCAGTGTAGGAAAATTAACTGTATAGCTTGCCGTGCGGCTTGCGCGGAACCTGCCACGCCTTCTGGTGGATGATACAGATGGTTAATCGGTTCAGACGCTGCGAAATAGAGTAATGAAATACCAATCCCGGATGAAAAAAGCATTCCCGCCCAAGCCGCATAACTAAAATCCGGTTTTTCATGATCAGCACCGAGTTTTAATTGGCCAAATCTAGAGAAAGCGATCCAACACACAAAAAAAAGATAGGCACCGATGGCAAGCATGTAGTACCAGCCGAAGCTCTGTGATAGCCAAGTCTGGACTTGGCCAAGCCATATGCCCGCCGCGTCAGGAAAACTGACGAGTGTTGCTGTCAGCAACAAAATAAGAGAAGTGGAACCATAAAAGACGATGGGGTTTATCCTCGCCTCCGCTGGCTTAGTCAATGGTGTACTCATGCAAACGTTGCCCCTATGGCAATAAATTTATATTAATCCGACACGTAACCATGTAGCCGCATCGTGACGCCTATTGTGGTGGAGCTTTGTCACAACCTTGGGGATCGTTCGACAAGGCTCCCTATTTTGATCTGATCAATACATGTCTTTTCGACGAGTCGTAGCCTAGCCTCAACCTCCAAAGGTTAATTGATAGTTATATTTGTTATTAATCGGTTATAAAACATTACCAAAAAGTTAATTGAACATTCAATTAAAAAAAAATAGACTGGTTTACGGTCACTTAATTCACCATCCATTCGAAGGATGGGCTTTGGGAAAGGAGGAAGAAATGCCAAAAGTAGGGATGCAACCCATTCGTCGAGCACAATTGATCCAAGCGACATTGTTAGCCGTTGATCAGGTGGGTATTAATGACGCGAGTATCGCGCTTATCGCGCGATTAGCAGGTGTTTCTAGTGGCATCATTAGCCATTATTTCCAAGGTAAAAATGGTCTATTGGACGCCACGATGCGCCACTTAATGTCAGCGCTAAGAACTGCGGTGAAAGAGCGGCAACAATCAATGAATGACGATTCGGCACAAGCTCAAATACGAGCCATTATTGAGGGTAACTTTGATGCCACTCAGGTTAACGAAGCTGCGATGAAAACTTGGCTAGCTTTCTGGGCAAGCAGCATGCATCAACCCTCATTACGTCGGTTACAAACGATTAATGATCGCCGTCTCTATTCAAATCTGTACTATCAATTTCGCAGAGTCTTACCTGTTAGCGCCGCCAAAACCTCAGCACGTGGGCTCGCGGCACTGATCGATGGTTTATGGCTTCGCGGTGCATTAACGGGGACCCAATTTGATACCGAACAAGCTCTGCTGATTGCCTACAGCTATGTGCAACAACAGCTGGCGAATCCCTCCCTTAGCACACCCAATTCCCCCCAGTAAAAGAGGATTTACACCATGGCTTTTTTTCCTGAACAGCTACTTTACATTGGTGGTCGCTATGTACAGGCGAGCAGCGCAAACACATTTGACACCATAAATCCGGCCAATGGAGAAGTATTAGCCAGGGTACAACACGCGTCGAAAGAGGATGTCGATCGCGCCGTACAGAGCTCGGTGGAAGGTCAGCGAATTTGGGCTGCGATGAGCCCAATGGAGCGTTCTCGTATCTTACGTCGTGCCGTTGACCTGCTTCGTGAACGAAATGATCAACTGGCTGAACTAGAAACGCTAGATACGGGTAAGGCTCTTTCTGAAACACTTACCGTCGATATCGTCACCGGTGCCGATGTCTTGGAATATTACGCCGGCCTTATCCCCGCCATCGAAGGTGAGCAAATCCCATTACGTGACAGCAGTTTTGTCTATACCCGTAGAGAGCCATTAGGGGTCGTGGCGGGTATCGGCGCATGGAATTATCCTATCCAAATTGCTTTGTGGAAATCAGCACCTGCGCTAGCCGCCGGCAATGCAATGATTTTCAAACCCAGCGAAGTCACCCCACTGAGTGTTTTTAAATTAGCTGAGATTTACACTGAAGCTGGTCTGCCTGATGGCGTGTTTAACGTGTTAACCGGTTATGGTCATGAGGTTGGCCATTGGCTTACGGAACATCCCACTATAGAGAAAATATCATTCACTGGTGGTACGACAACAGGGAAGAAAGTAATGGCTACGGCTTGCGGCTCTTCGCTGAAGGAAGTCACCATGGAGCTAGGAGGTAAATCGCCGCTGATCATCTGCGACGATGCAGACCTTGATCGTGCTGCTGACATCGCCATGATGGCGAATTTCTTCGT
>AEZC01000010.1 GCA_000257205.1 Vibrio ordalii ATCC 33509
GTGGGATCATGGGGCGCATACCTTATATCAAATAGATGGCATATTTTTAGGATTTATGGGGTGTAAAATGGATTACTTTTAGTAGGGCAAACACACGCTGCCTCAGTCGTATAGAATACTGGCGTTAAATCATTTCGGGACAAAAATTTGCTAAAAGATAGGCTAGTCGAATGCCCGACCTCGCCCCCAAATCGCATCCACCTTCAGATATATGTTATCTAGAAAAACGCAAATAACAGGCAATAGCGGCTTGTTGGATTATGCTGACAAACCGCATTGTTACATCAATCGATATTGCTTCTAGCGGCATCAACGGCTAGCGAATCGGCTATTTCATTCGCTCTTACACCAGAATGAGCTCTAACCTTTTCGACTTCGATATATTTGTCAGAGCGCAGCTCATCGAACTGTCTACCACAAGCGTCGATTCTTAATCTGTTTTTTATCGGCTCTACGCCAGCATTTCTTCTTCCAACCATCACAATGCCGAAGGCTGTGAAGCCATCAAAGAAAAGTAATGCCACCAGCAGCGGTAAAAACGACAATGGGGAGCAATCATGCTCCCCATTATTTTTGTCTCAATACACCAGTTTGAAGGTATATGTTATCGATAAAAAACACTCTTGACCTTGGCAGAGCCAACCTCATATAAGACTTGAATAGCATGACCATTCACAGACTTGTACTTGTCCCAAGCTCCGACAACACCAAGTACTGGTACTTTTTTCTCTAACATCGACTCAACAGGTTTCCCCATCATCTGATGAACTAGTTCCTTGGATGAGATATTCTTTAAGTCGCCCATAAAGAAGTTAGGATTCGTGGCAACAATCAATTTTAGAACACTGTTGTTTGCGTCAAACTGAAACTCCAGCCCATTATCAAAAGCTCGAATGTAAAATTCTTCAGTGTAGCCGTCCATCGTCGATGGCACATTACCTGTTATTAATGCTGCAAACTTAGGGTTTTTCACAAGGTCTTGATAAGTGCAGCCTATAAAATCTAAATAGTTCATCTAATACCATCCGTTTGCTTTATTTAAGCGGTGGAGCTCTTCTCTAGCGCCCTCGAGTTGCTCATCAGTGTAGCCATTTTCTTTTAAACATGTCTTAATCGCATCAAAATTCGAATTTACTGCCGCCTCTAGATCACCTGAATCAACTTGCTGCTTTTCAAGTTTATTTCTTCCACCATATGTTTCACTACATTTTTGATGAATCTTTCTCGGGATCGCTACTCCAGCCCCTGAGTTAATAATTTCTTTCTTTTCATCAGCAGTTAAAGGACGTCCAAGCATTTCTTCCGCAGCTCTTAACAATGCCGCCTGAGATGGAATATGATCTATATCCATTCCATCCTTTTTACTTCTTGGCGCTAAGTCGCCATAAGTGCCTACTTCCAGTGGTTTTACCTTAGTCATTCCAGCATTACGCTTATTAAATACTAAGTACAAGGGGGACACGCCAGCATCAGCAGGGAAAGTCACAATATATTCGGCAAGATCGTCCTCAGGGTAAAGAACCGTGCCTATCTCTTGTTTATGCTCTTCAATCGGGCGCACCCAAATGTTGTGTACATCGAGCTGATCATTTTCGGGCAATACAGTATCAGGTGTCAGTACATCCGTTGAGCCATCCGGTGTCCATGTAATGGTAATTCCATTTTCTAGCTCAGCAACAAAGTGCTGTCCTTGTTGCACCGCCTCACGCTTCGCAACTCGATCACCATAGGCGCTACCCTCTCCCGTTTTGATGCCTACAACTTGCTGTTTACCATTCTCGTCCGTGTACATATTGAAACGTACACGCATCGTCGTGGTGTCATTATTCGCAAAATCTGGATTTCCGTCTGAGGTGCCATCCCCAAGCTGAGACGGCCATAATGCTGCGACTAGAAAGCCCCCCATTCGCGCAAAGCCTGCTAACGCTTCTCCTGAAATAGACCAAGTGCCTATAGTATTTGTCGTACTGGAGCTAAGAATGCCAAGGTTCGTTGCTGCACCATTTGTGGGGATCGCAAGTAGTGCAGCTTTACCATAATCGGTTGCTTTAGAAGCGGTGGTGATGGTGGTTAAGTTCGTGACGGGCAATTCTTTCTCGAACAGACTATCGCTGTTTATCACCTTAAACTGGGTTCCTGAGATAAGCGAGTCAGAGTAATCATAATGCGTGTTCGCCAAGCAGCTATAGGTGCAAGGGGAGAGCGGAGGTAAAGCGGTCGCTTTTTCTGGAGTGCTCTGGTTTTGTTCGACGGCCTTAACGGTCAGCCTATCCCCGACTTTCAATGACATAGGATCAGCGTTGTACTGCGAGTTCAAATCAAGTAATTGTTTCGCCGACAAGCCATATTGCTCAGCAATGGCTCCCCATGATTCTCGTTGGTTGGTTTTAGAGTCCGTCCTAACAGTATGCGTTCTGGTTTGCTCTCTGCTTTTTCTGTGTCTGAGGGTTGAGTGGTTTGCCTTTCAGCGACAGGTTGCTTGGGCACCGCAAGCAATTCGTTGATATCGAGCTTAATACCATGTTGCGCCAACCAGTCATCATTGATGTTGTCGAGCTCTTCTCGGGTAATTTGTTGTTCAAGATAAATCAGATGTTGGTTTTCAACGTCTTTACCTTCGAGCTTCCAATAAACCAGAATGGCACTTTGATAGACGTTGTAACCTTGCTCATCATTAAGCTGCTCGTGGGTGGAACGTGTGCCGTAGAATGCCCACTTGCCATTTCCAAGCAGCTTGTACTCTTGAACTAAGCGGCCATTGTAAAAATGGTAGTAGTAGCCTTCTGTCGGTAAACCCAAACGCTCACCAAGCTGCACCGAAGGAACGACAGGAATAAAGGCTTCTCGTACGACACCAGAGCCTATCGGCTTGACCTGTACGCTCTCTGGAACGCCAATGCCCATAGAGCTAGAAGCCACTTTCACGACCAGCTTTTTAGGCTCATCAAATGCGGTATGGGCGGTATATTTTGTACCGTGATCGGTTCGCTCGCTTTCCCAACGACCCACTACAGGCTCTTGTTTGGTTTTTGCCAACTCGAATGCACAA
>AEZC01000011.1 GCA_000257205.1 Vibrio ordalii ATCC 33509
ATCATGGGGCGCATACAAATGAATTATGCCAAAGTGGTAGCTTACCATCCCACTTGTGATGTGGCTTTGATCGAGTCAGACAACCAACATGTTGTACTACCAGAATTAGGGCTAGTTTATCAAGGAGAAAAAATAGAGGCGTTTGGTGTGAGTGGCAGTGGTGATGTGGTGATGGGAAAAGGGACGTACCATTTGGACTTAAACTTCGTCAATAGCCGTTACTTTAGCCAATGCCCAGCCAGTATTACCGACGCCCCAATACGTTCGGGCATGAGTGGCGGTGGTGCATTCAATGCACAAGGCGAATTGGTCGGTATATTAGCGGCTATTGCCAATAAAGCAGATACGAGGCTTGTGAACGGAGAAAAATTAGATATCGAACGCTTAAGCATTTTTGTTTCGATCAATTTCATCCAACCGTGGTTGAAAGCACAAGTGAACACTTACCACCACGGAGAATATCAATGGCCAAATGTAGAAACGAACGAAACAAGGTTAGCGCGGCAGCAGTAAACTCAATAAGCCGAATGGATAGCCGATAGAGATTATCTGTTCGGCTATATTTTCTAGACTTTATCGCTTATTCTGTTTTCAGCCTTCTCTTCCGATTTCGCTAATTTCTTCCACACCAAATCACAAATACCATCACTAGGGGTAAAGCCTGTCGGCGCATCAAGCAATAGCTCACGGATACGCTCATGATCAAAGTTATGGCAAGCAATATCGAGCTCTTCCAAAAGATGCATGTATTGAGGTAACGGTAAGTTTACTTCTGTCGCGGTCATGATTCGTTCATGCGCCGTATTCTCAACATTGTCACCAATCAAAAGCTCTTCATACAGCTTCTCACCAGGACGAAGCCCAGTATAACTTATCTCAATGTCGCCATATGGATTGGATTCATCCTTCACTTCCAACCCAGAAAGCTGAATAAGATTTTTGGCAAGATCAGAAATACGCACAGATTCTCCCATATCGAGAACAAAAACATCACCACCTTTGCCCATCGCTCCTGCTTGGATCACTAACTGCGCAGCTTCTGGAATGGTCATAAAATAACGCGTTATTTCAGGATCAGTAACCGTTAAAGGGCCGCCTGTTGCTATCTGTTTTTTAAACAGTGGTACCACGGAACCAGAAGAACCCAACACATTACCAAAACGCACCATACAAAAACGGGTGCCTTTAGGCTTCTCATTTTCTTGCTCTGCCAAGGCTTGTAAACCTAATTCAGCCATGCGCTTAGTCGCACCCATTACATTAGTCGGCCTAACTGCTTTGTCTGTAGAGATAAGCACAAAAGACTCAACTTGAGCTTCTACTGCAGCTTTTGCGGTGTAGTAAGTACCAAACACATTGTTTCTTACCCCTTCCACTACGTTGAACTCTACCAAAGGAACATGCTTATAGGCGGCGGCATGGTAAATGGTTTGAATGCTAAAGCTTTTCATCACCATTGATAAACGATTAATACGCTGAACAGAACCAAGCAGAGGTACGATTTCAATATTTAGTTTTTTGCGGACACTAAGTTGACTAAGCTCTCGATCAATTTGGTATAGCGCAAATTCAGAAAGCTCAAAAAGAATCAACTTTTTCGGCTGGCTGAGAATAATTTGTCGACACAATTCTGAGCCAATCGAGCCCCCAGCCCCGGTGACCATAACGACTTTATCTTTAATGTTTGCTTCCATTAACGAGCGCTGTGGTGTAACCGGATCTCGCCCAAGTAAGTCCTCAACCGCAACGTCTTTTAGCTCATCAATACTCGCCTTACCTTCAACAATATCTTTCATATCTGGTACGGTAAGTACTTCCGCTGAAAGGTGAACCAAGGACTCCAATATTTTCTTTCTTCGAGCACGTGAAGCACTTGGCACTGCAAGTAGTATCTGCTTTACATTATGTTTAGCAACTAGCCTATCTGCATGACCAACATTATGTACACACAACCCCATAATCACGGTGTTTTCAAGGGTTTTATCTTCATCAATAAACCCGACTACTTTATGAGTTTCCGAATTTCTGATCGCTAGTGCAAGCTGCCTTCCCGCTGAGCCCGCCCCATAAATCAGCACGGCTGTATTTCCTTTACCATTAAGTTGCGCAACGAGCACACGAACGATAAGTCGCGAGCCTCCACAAAAAAGGCAAAGAAAGGTTCCGTAAATAATGGGTAAAGAACGCGGAATAGGCGCACTAAAATAAAATGCAAGAACGGCAACAGAAGCCGCTGAAATCACCGTGCCAATACTGACCACCGCTAGCGCATGAAAAGTAAGGTAACGCAATACCGCACGGTAAAGCCCAAGCCGTGTGAAAGAAAGGATGGTGATGATAGCAACACAACCCAGAAGGTAAGGAACCGTTGGTGATTTGATCAAAACAATATCACCAATTCTTACCCAATAAGCAGCATAAAAAGAGAAGACGATAAAGAAAAGGTCAATAATGACGCTGATAATGCGCTTATTAACCCGCGATAAGTTCCAGATAAAGTTCAGCCTAGCCATATTATTTCTCTATATAAACCAACGTCGGCATTATAGTGACGTTAGTTTTAAAAGTCTGTTGTAGATAAATTGAAAACTGTCCTACTTTACAGCATCACCACTACCACTACCCATTGCAGTCATGATGATGTATTTGAAGTAATCTTTAATGGTAAGCGAATCAATCATTTGTTTGTCTATTTTTGCCAATAACCGTGGTGTAGACATATCGATATTCTGCACTTGCGCAAGGCCAGTGATACCTGGTAGCGCATCATATACACCTAATGCATCACGTTCTTTAATCAATTCCTCTTGATTAAACAAGTTAGGACGTGGGCCCACTAAGCTCATTTCACCTTTTAGAACATTGATCAACTGTGGCAGCTCATCGATTTTCGTTTTACGAAGAAAAGCACCAAGTTTAGTGATAGATGCATTGTTTGCTAAGTGGCTTGCTACAGACTTGGTTTCTACCGACATAGTACGAAACTTAATAAGATTGAACGGTTTTTTATTGCGGCCAACACGCTCTTGAATAAACACTGGAGAGCCAGTGTCAAATAAACCGATGATGGTGACAATCAATAGGAGCGGCCACAAAAATAGCAAGCCAAAGAAAGCCGCTAGGAAATCTAAAAAACGAATCATATTTTACCACTGTTTTTTTTGACTGAAGAAAGGCTTCTGCCGTTTTTTTAAAGCCTTCCTCTAACGTTTGGGGAGGTGTCCACGGAAAAATCATGAACACCCTCATTAATAAAGGCTCGAAAACACCTTTAAAAGGTACTCAGGATCCATCGCACACATTGCTCTTTTGTGTTTAATACTTGCTTTTAAAGTCGTTTCACTCTTCAGCATGTTTAAGCACATTTGTCTGATCCTTGCGAAGTTCTCTGCACTTTCTTCAGCCCTTTTTCGGCAAGCATCTTCGCCAAATTCAGTATCGAGTGTCCAATGCATCGACTCAACTAACCAGTGTGAACGCGTTGCATTTAACAATTCCTTAGCATTTAAATCCTTCGAGCTAATATAGCATCTCACCGTCACTTCGGACTCTTTCGCTACGGCTTCTTCTTGTCTCACAGAAACGACGATACCCATTGTTTTTAGCTCTGGCCAATCAAATTCTAAGTCACCTAAAACTCTCAAATCTGTGTTGGTTAAGGCCAACCTAGTCTCTTGTCTGCCTCGCGATTTTTCTTGCGTGCTATAAGAATCACCGTCGTGTTTTTGCAGCATACTCATATCAAAATAGTTATCGAACGCTTGCTCCAAACGGCCTTGATTTCCTTTCACCGCTAGTAGGTAATCCGCTTCTTTATCGAGAATTTTTTGCGCTATTTTCTTTTGGCATCCCATCGCATCAATACTGACCAAGCAACCAGATATATCAAGCAGTTCCAGAAACTCTGGGATGGCCGTAATCTCGTTGCTTTTTTCGTAGACTTTATGCTGTCCAAGACTCACGCCATTTTCGGTCGCAAAAGCATTAACCATATGGATGGCGCCAAGCCCTCGAGAGTTATCATAAGAGCCCCTAACGGTTTTTCCATCAATAGCAATGACTTCACCTTTCGTTAGCTCACAGCAATCTTTCATCCATTCGATAAAGCATTTTTGTAGGCGAGTCGCATTAATCATGCCCATCGCCCTGGCTATCGTCGAGGTAGAGGGAACGCCATGGCTAAAATCACCAAATCGCTTCAAGAAATCCAACCGAGCTTCGCCGTATAGGCTAATCGCTTTCCAGTCATCTTGACCAGAAAGCACAGCACAAATTGTTAACAAAATGATATCAGTTAACTTGTGTTCGACTTTACCTTTTTGGCGGTAATCTGGAATGACATCGAAATGCATAAATGGGTGCTGGTTACTCATTGTTGGACCTCCAATTTGTGTATGGAGGTATTAGAAAACACTGAAAATGATCATCGGTTAATTGTTTGTTGTGTGATAACGCTATCCAACAGAGCAACCAATCTATGGAATTCACCCTTTAAACATAGGCATGTTGATGATTTTTCTCTGAAAGTATGTACATCTAAAGTCAAGGATGTTCATGCGGTTACCTTGTCAGAAGGCACTTAGTTAAACAACACTTTTATCAATTGATTAGCCAGTTGCCCATACTCATACTGCTTAAGTGCAGCTTTACGGCCATTTTCCCCCATAGCCAGCCTTTCCTCTGCTGGCATCTGATAAAGGCTTAAGACAGCATCAGCCAGTTGCTCTGGAGCTTGGGCCGGGACTTGTAGCCCCGCCTTAGAGTCTTCGATTGGCTTATACTCACCAGACTCAATACCGTAAACAATCGGCTTACCTGAATAAAGGTAATCAAATAGTTTGTTAGGTGAGACACCAAATCGGAATAATGGGTCTTTTGTAAGCCCGATGTAACAAGCATCAAACTCGCTCAAAATAGACTGAATTTCAACTTTTGGAATGGGGTCAATAAAGAATATATTACGCAATTGTTTCTCTGCAACCAAAGACTGGAGAGCGGCTTTCTCTTTTCCCGCACCCACTAACACGAAGGCAATCTCAGTATATTCCTGCAACCGCTCAGCAGCTTCAATTAGCGTTTGCAACGCGTTAGCCACGCCCAGCGTACCTGTATAGCCAATGATAAATTTATTTTTTGGAAGCTGAGCGGCAGCAGTATGATTGAGTGGGATTTTTTGATTCACTTCATCTAAAGAGAACCCATTAGGCACCCAACTGAATTTATCACGCGCCATACCACGGCCAGCCATATGTTCAACAGAGTTTTTAAGATTAGATACAACCGCATCAGAGTCACGATAGGCTTTATCTTCCACCCACTGCATCAAACGAATAAAAGGATGCTTAGGTGAATAACCACCAATTTCAGTCAAGGTCAACGGCCAGATATCACGTACCTCAAAAACCAAACGGGCTTTGAATTTTTTAGCCAGTCGTTGAGCGCCTAAAAAAGCAATAAGTGAGGGAGAAGAAGATAAAACAGCATCCGGCTTATCAGCAATTTTTCGTGCCAATTTTTGAATCTGCCAAGGGAATAAAAACCAATTCAAAGCACGTTGCTTGCTGTGTGCTTCTGTATAATCAGGCATATTAACCCACACAAAATAGAAACCTTCTTCCAGCGTTTCTATTTTAAATGGCTGATTTAAAACTGGCTTTTCACGTAACAGATGGTGTGAAGCAGAAGCAATCAAATATACCTTATACCCCAGCTTTACTAGTTCACGCCCTAAGTAGTAATGGCGCCCTCCAATCCCCGTTGCCGGGGTAGACGCGTACTGTTGTACAATCCAAACTGTTTTACTCATATACTAGCCTTCAGGATAACATCCACAATCTGCTGTGCAGCTTTCCCGCCACCATACAGATTGTGTGTATCTTGGATTTTACGTCCAAGATTACGAGTAGCGGCTTCAATAATCTTTGTAATGTCAGCACCAACTAACTCATTAGCTCCCGCTTTTATCAGCTCTACCCATTCGGTTTGGTCACGCATCGTGACACAGGCCTTACCAAAGAAAAACGCTTCTTTCTGCACACCGCCGCTATCTGTCAGTACCAACTGGCAGTGATCTAGTAGCCAGACCATCTCAAAATAACCGACGGGATCAGTCAAATGAACGTTCAACTCAAGACCTTGTTCGGCGATCAGTTTGCGCGTCCGTGGGTGCAAAGGGAGTACAACAGGAGCCAAAGTCTGATGAAGTTGATTCAGTGCATTCACAATATTCGCCAAGCGCTCGGGGCTATCTGTGTTTTCAGCACGATGTAATGTAGCCAAAATAAACTCATCTGGCAGCTCACCTGCTGGTGCAACCGCTTTTTGGGCAAATAAGAGCGCCGCATCCTGCATTACGTCGCCAACTTGCAATACCCGTACCTGCTTGTTTGCAAAGCCTTCGTTATTCAGATTTTGCACTGCCGTATCCGTTGGGCAAAAGAGTAAATCACTCACTTGATCGGTGAGGATACGATTAATCTCTTCCGGCATTTGCATATTAAAGCTGCGCAAGCCTGCTTCAATGTGAGCAACAGGTATATGCAGTTTTGCTGCCGCAAGCGCGCCAGCAAGTGTTGAGTTGGTATCTCCATACACCAAGACACGATCTGGCTTATGGGTTAGCAAGGCCTGTTCAATTTCTTTCAGCATACGCCCGGTCATGTCACCGTGGCTACCACCGTGAATATCTAACTGAATATGCGGCCGTGGAATATTCAGTTGGTTGAAAAAAATATCCGACATATTGGCATCAAAATGCTGGCCCGTATGCAGCATAATCTCTTCAATACCGTCGACTTGCTGAATAGCGCGCGATACAACGCTAGCTTTAATAAACTGTGGACGTGCGCCTATGATGGTAAAAATTCTTTGCATCTTTGTCACTTATATGGATTTATAGAAATTAAGTAGTTTTTGCTCTTCGATACCCCAGTTGTACTTTTCCTGCACCGCTTTCTGGCCATTACGTCCCATTTGTTCAGCCTCAACAGGATGAGTAACCAGGTAGTCAATCGCTTCTGCTATCGTTTGAGGAGCCAGTGGATCAACACACAGCCCACACTGGTTGCCTTCAATAATTTCTTTCCAGAGAGGAAAGTTCGAAGCAATAACCGGTAAGCCCGTTGCCATATACTCGAACATTTTGACAGGCAAAGAGTCGAGATAGTTAATCACCGGATGCAAAGTAACCAGACCGGCAACGGAGTCATTCAACACTCGTTTAACCCCTGTACGATCCAACCAACCAAGGTGATCAGTTTTCACCCACCCTTCTTCAGCTTTCACTGCCTGTTCAAAGCTGGCTTCCGTGAAGCTCCCCCCCATCGCAAAGCGGACATCAGATTCAACCAATGTCATGGCTTGAACCATTTCGTGAATACCACGAATTCGCCCCAAGCCGCCCACATACCCTACCTGTGCTTTTTTCTGTGACCAATCTATCTCATCAGTTGAGAGCTCACCTAATAGTGGATAGTTGTTGATATCCACAGAACGCATACCCATCGCAATAAACTTATCACGAATATAAGGGGTCGCAGCAATAACTGCATCCAACTGACGGGAGGCCCAGCGCTCATACACTGCAAAAGCTTTTGACAGCAACCACTTGGCAGGCTTATTTAGATAAGGTTTACCCAACAACTGCTTGGGTACATCTTCATGGGCGTCAAAAAACACCACCTTGCCGTGCTTTTTGAGTTTCAAACCAATGGGGATTAATTCAGGATCATGCAGATGGTAGATATCTGCATCCAAGTCCAAAGCTTTAGTCAACACACGACCAGGTGCATTACGAATGCGATCCAAACGCCCTTTAGATGCGCCTACATCGTAGATAGACACATTGTTTTTAGTTTCATCACCCTTACCGTCTGCTACGACCAGTGATACCGAGTACCCATTTTTAGCAAGGGTTGTACATTCCTTTAGGAAAATACGGGTGTCATAGCGAGTGTGTACTGAAGACAAGTGAGCAATTTTATTCATCTCTGTGCCTTATTCTTAAGGCGAAAACACACCTTTCCTAAAAGCGCAAAAACACGCATAAGAAAACTGTTGAGCCCCTTTTCCCAGACTTCTATAACATGTTGAATATCTGGGTTGTTGACTCGCTTATTGAGCCACTTGAGTTGTGTAATTTGAAGATTATGATAAGAGGGTGTGCAAAAATTTAAGCCCTTAGCCTTAACACTATCCTCATAAAGAGACCAACCTGCATAACACCAAATACTGATATTTTGACAAAGTGAGTTTACAAGCTTGTCAAATAAATCTTGATGAACGTTACTGCCAGTAACATCAATATATTCACCGAGGCCTATCAATGCATAAAGAAAGCCATTAAGAACATGAGTTGGTTTAAGTGAAGGATACTCCTCAAGGAAAATAGAACCATCAGGTAGTACAGACTGTACGCCACTCTCAGTGATAGGCAAAAACAATGGTGTAAGTGATTTTTCTGCCTGGAGTAAGTACTTGTCCTCACCCGTCAATTTGTAAGCTCTGATAAGAACACTTGCTGCTTCACCTTGAGCCATGCAGGAGATCCAGGGTGATTTAAGCTGCCCCCAATCAAAGTTATATTCATAGCGTGCATTATCCAGATCAAGAAACCAGTTAGCACACTTCATAAAAATTTCTTTATCATTATCAAAGGCCTTATCAATGTATCGGTTGAAATGGGCTAATCCATAGGCTGCTATTCGTGTCGGATTATATTGCACACCAACCGACTGATAAAACCTGTAGGGTATTCCATTATCATCTAAAAGATTATAATAAAACCTATTGTTTTCTAATGTGAAATTCAAGCATATCGGATATAAAAAACCACTATTACTCTGCGTCACTAACGAAAAATCAGCCGTACCTAAGATATATTTAAAAACGTCTTGTATTATTTTTTTCATAATAGCCTTGTTAGTGCATCCTGACCTTTGTTTTAAGCATTTTATTTAAAAATCTTTGCAAACCCTTCATCATATTATATCTTGAGTCCCAGTTTTTAAACTCTTTATAAGAACGGCCAGGACTACTGGTCATTTCATCTAAATTCTCTACTGTGATTCCAAGTTTTTTCGCCACGAAGTGTTTGTCTTCTGTTAATTCAGCCTCATCATATAAAGGTTTATTTAGCTCATCAAGTGCTTCTTCTCTTGTAATATCACCTGAAAGAATACGGCTTGCTAAGTGAGAGCGCCTTTTATCAATATTAAACTTAGTGGGTAAGTAGTAGTTTTGAAAGAATTTAGTAAAGCGAGACTCACCATGCTTACGACCGTATGCTTTATAGCCTACTTTATCTTCCAGTTCCTTTTGTGCAAAGTCTTTAGAGTAAGGTAAATAATTGAGCGGTCTAATGACCTTCATCTTCTTAACAAAAGGGTAGTAAAAGTAATATTGTAGAAATCCAATAACTTTATAATCTTTCAGCGGAAGCTTACCAAACTTTCTATGAATAGCCTTTAAGTTAATAGCATCCATTGCGCCATGCTGCCAAGCCGATGCAATCACAGATTCTGTCGCAATATTTCCACCACTAATAACATAATCAATTTTGTTATCGACTGCGAAGTGATAAAGCGATGCAAAAAAAGCATGATCTTGGACAACATCTTGATTCGCCACTCCCGCTTTAAGGTAAGCTAATTGCAAATCACGGACTTCGGGCCAGTTCATCACATGAGTATGCAGATCGTAGCCGCAATATTTGACGATTTTCTCAATATTATATACTGCCAGCTCACTGTTCCAGCCTGCATCGACATGAACAACCAAAGGACGCATAGCGTATTCTTTCATGACCAACGCAAGGTATGAACTGTCAAGTCCACCACTTAAACCAAGAATGCAGTCATACTCGTAATTTTTGCGCTCTTCCTTGATTCGATTGAATATCTGCTCCAGTTGCTGCTTGCCTTCTTCGTTCGGAAACCAACGCTTACTGATTACATTGTCAAATTCATGACAATGGTTGCACATACCTTGCTCGTCAAATGTAATTTCAGGATCTGTTGTATCCATCACACAGCGAGTACACATTTGATAGCTACTGTTAGTCATAAAACCTCAATCTAAAAATAAATATTCAAGCTCATGGAAAGCAGGATAAGTCAAAAGTACCGCCTTGTACTTTCCATGAAAAGTAAAGTATGTACCCGCAGCAACGGCTGAAGCTCCGGCCATTTTAACAGCATCTTTAATATGCTCTAAACTACCAACACCACCCTGCACAATTACAGGTATTTCAACGACTGATGTGACTTTTTTAATTAAATCAAGATCTAAGCCCTGCGCTGAACCCTCGCGGTCAATAGACGTTAAAATAATCTCACCTGCACCGTATTGCTGTGCCTTTCTTGCATACTCTATTGGGCAAGTGCCTGTTTTATAGGTGCCGTTTTGGATATAAACCTCATATCGACCAAACAAACTTTTTTTAACATCAATTGCAACAACAATACTTTGAGCACCAGCGATCTGACTGCATTTTTTAACCAACTCTGGATTAAGATGAAATTCACTATTGATAATGACTTTTTCGACACCAAGGCGAAATAATGTCTCAACCTGATCCACACGCCGAATACCACCGCCATAAGCAATTGGCATAAAGGCTTCGGAAGCCATGTCACCAATTAGTTCATAGTCAGGCTCACTACAATTAACGCCGACGGAAATATCAACAAAAGCCAATTCATCGACTTCCTTTTCGTTGAAAATTCTTACTGCATTAATAGGATCACCTACATACTTATGCTTTTTAAATTTTTCACCTTTAACCAAGCCACCATTCTGTAATAGCAAAACAGGGATAACACGTTTTTTTAACATTAGATTAACTCTATAAACTGTTTGAAAAGCTGCTTGCCGAACTTATGACTTTTTTCAGGATGGAACTGAACACCGAAGATATTATTTTTGCGAATGGCACAAGTAAATTCATAACCATAATGACAGATAGCTAATTGATTCTCACTTGGTACATTTTCCGCATGATATGAATGAACAAAATAAAAGCGATCTTGGCGATCTGCTTCAAATGGTTGCAAAATATCTGGTGATTCGGCGGGGCTAATTTCGTTCCAGCCCATATGAGGGATCACGTGGCGTTGTTCGCTAAGCTTAGAAAAGTCAAAGCGTTTGACCTCACCTTTAATCCACCCCAAGCCTTGTAATTGCCCTTCTTCACTCTTTTCGAGAACAAGCTGCATACCAAGACAAATGCCCAGGAAAGGTATTTTCTCATGTAATACCTTTTGTTCTAACATGGCCTTGAAAGGCTCCAAATGTTTCACACCGTGATCATAAGAACCAACCCCCGGCAGAATAATAGCTTTAGAATTTTCCAAACCAACTGATTGATCAACAATCTCTGCCTCTGTTCCTAGGTAACGTAACATATTCTTTATCGAGCCGCAGTTACCCATACCGTAATCAAGAATTTTTATCATTATGCTAACATCCTCTGATACCCTTCAAGCATTACCCTTTCCTGTTGCTCCCAAGCCTGACACTGCGCAAACTGGTAAGCATTATTCGATAACTCGGTTAGATCTCGTTCAGCCAAGCGATCCACCGCTTCATTGATCGCTTCAACAGAATACTCGGTAAGCACCACCCCAAAATCTGCTGCCTGAACAGCCTCAGCCATTTCTTTCATATCAGAGACGATCACAGGTATACCTGCCATTGTATATTCAAAGAGCTTATTTGGCATACAAAAATAATAAGAAAGGCAGGTATTCTCAATTAACGAAATACCAATATCGGCAGAGGCAGTATAGTCAAGGACAACATTAGGTGAAACGGCTGGAAAGTAAAAAATATTCTGATGGTTTTTTGCTGCCTGCTCTACTTCCGTTGTTAAATCCCCATACCCCATAAAAACAGCGACCACATGACTATCTTTTCTTTCTTTGAAAGCGTCCAATATGAGCTGCACACCACGCCCTTTCATCAAACCACCTTGATAAAGCAAAATCTTCTGATTTGGCAAAATACCCAAACGTTCACGGAAGAGGTTTTTTTTAGCTTGCAGACGAAACCTGGGCGAGTTTTTCACAACTAAGGGGCGTTCTATCTTGTAGGCATTGGCATACCAGTCTGCAATATTTTCGCCCACTACGATTATTAAATCACACGAACGGATGAATAAAGATTCTATATACTTAGAGATGCGCTGGCGAAAGCCGTTCAGCCCATTCTTTTCAGTTTCCAGTTCATGGGCATCATAAACCAGCTTCACCTTAAATAACTTCTTTAGTAGCCACCCTAATGGCAAAAGAGCGAGGGTATGGATATTGACAACCTGGGCTTTTTCCTTCCTCACCATCAATAAGCATTTGAACATAAATTCAATAAACTTGAACAACTGAAAAAATGCACTTTTAGGCAACTTTCGAGTTAGCAACCTGATTCTACAGACCTTTGCTTTTGACTTTATAGAGTCTTCAATAGGCAGATCATCAGCGCCAAGCGCGATAACAGTAAAAGAGTCAAAGGCTTCAGAAGCCTCAAGTGATGAAATTTCTTTAAGTACACGAGATTCGTTCCGAAACTCTGTTAGTGTTATATGAATATTTTTCATTATCTAAAACCAAAAGGCTTGGATATAAAACCAAGCGTAAACCAAAGAACAGGCCACTCGATACCAGTGGACAAGTTCGCAAAAAATAGAATATAGAGAAACAGAAAAATGGAATAAAGTGCAACCATACTTAGCTGATAACCATAAAGCCCAGTATACTTAGCTTGCTTAGTCTCACGATAAAGCTATAGTAGTACATTCGTAAAAAGAGTCAGCACGACTAGTAATCCTACCAGCCCCAAGTTAGCCATCACATAAGGGAAAAAATTATGCAGAGTTTGGCCTGCATTACCAGTGGTAAGATAAGCAACATTTATGTTACCTAAGAAGGGAGCATAGTTGAGTTGATTAGCTCCAGTTTCTAATAAAATATCCACTCTGCTTAGTAAAGAAGTATTAGAACCAGAACCAAAACCTAGTAACCGCAAACTAGTAATATCAAAACCTGATATACCTATAATCAGCACCAGTGCCCCTACAAAAATAGCTAAGCCAATTAGAGCCATCAGGCTAAGATTTTTCACTAGGCGCTTCGACCAAGGTAAGACTAGTTTATGCTTGAGATAGCTCAACCAGACTGTTTTTTTAGCAGTTACAAGAGACATAACCAGCGTAATAAGATAAACACCTAAAATAACAGCGGTTGCGCTATTAGAGCCAAAAAGCTGTGATCCAACTAATGCCATCAAGGTTGATAAGGTATATACGGACAACCAGAAAAACCTAGCTAAAATAGTAGCACCTTGAGCAATATTCTTTAATACTAGATTAAGGTAAGCGAATGAAACAATAATAAATGAAATTGATAAGAAATTTCCAGACCTTTGATAGCTACCATCAATATCTTTTAAGTAGAAAATCGAATCATGTAGGCGCTGAGAGAAATTGTAGAGCATCCAGATAGATAGAAAATAAAAAAGTAAAATAATATATTTTTCTATCTTTATATCACTCCTAAGGATAGCCAGACTATGCCTCGTTAAATCTAGTGATGCACCTATAATATAAAACAATAAAACACCACCAGTGGTAGCCACTGTTAGTTGTTTTAAATATTCAAAATCATTTAAATCAAAAACTATTCGAAAAGCTATCCAACATATTAGTAAAAGGAAGAAAAAAAAGTGGATATGGAAGTAGAGCTTTTTTTTTACCCAAAACATCGCAAATAACAAACTTGTCAATCCCACAAACTCTACAAGTAAGTGTAAGGCAACTCCCATCTCACCAACATTAACAATGTTTGCATTGAGATAAATTAGTAATGTGGTGAGTTGAAGAATAATTATTATCTTTAATACAATGACTTTATTATATGGTATAAATCTCACAACTGACTTCCTAGAACATTTTTATAAATATTCCGTAAATTAGAATTTTTAAAGTATGAATTATGCCATAGTAAACCAAAAGTACCGCTTACCTGCTGACAGCGCATTTTCAATTGCTGAATTTTTTCTTCTGCGGCTTCAGTTACACCTAACCCTAAGTAAACAGCATCAATCACCGTACACTCCATCACCGCCAGCGGCCTGATTCGAAGGTTCAATTGCTCATGAGCCACGGGATCAAAAGCAGGATATTCATAACAGGTGCCGCAGCGAAAACCCGGCCTATCGGCATAACCAAGTGTAGAATCATAAGTCATACCTGCCCCCGCCCAAGCTCGCATGGTAGTGGGTTGTTCCCAGCGCAGGTAGTGCATTCGTCCACCCCATAGTTGTTGCTCAATACTCTCTTCCGCACAAATACGTTTAAGCCGTTCTGCTTCTTGCTTAATCAACTCAGGCTGCTGGAAAGTACCGTAACTAGGATGCAACCCTATTTCATGACCGCGTTCGTGGATTCGGCGCATCAAATTACGGATCGCAGGATGCTCAGGCAAATAGTCAGCATCATGAGAATGATTGCCACCACAGATAAAATAAAATGCACTTTTGATGTTGTTAGCTTCAGATATATCCATCAACCACTCAAAAGTGTTGTAAGGATCGGCTGGGTGTAGCTGGCTGTGTGTCGCAAGTTTAACATAGGGCGCAGTAAAAAAAGCCTTGAGATCGCGCCGTTTCAGCAGGTGCCCCGCCATCATCCGGCCGATGGTCGGCCAAGGTTTAAAGCCATACATACTCGGGCTATCTACATCGTGCGAGACCTGAATACTGAACTCATGTTGCTTTAACTCAATATCAGGCCAAACACGCTGAATAACCAGCCCTAGAATCATCATCCATTCATCAATAATTGGGCGCTCAAGATAACCATGCTGATAAGCGTGAGAAGAAACCGCTGGAAAGCGTTGATGATTATCTAAATCCTTACGTCCAACTTCTTCTAACCTCGTTAGCGCCCAGTAGGTTAAACCGAGAATATCGTAGTGAATAGTTGCACCTTGCTTACTGAATTCAATAAGCGGGCTTGGCAGTTCGGTTAAGGAAGGCGCTGGTATGTAGTCATCGATTGGCGCTGTAAAGTCTTCACTGGAAGCTTGCCACTGCTGGCAGGGGAAATCTGAGCGCGATTGATGAAATATGCTTTGTAACCTAGCGAACGTTATAGAACCTTGGCTACCCTTTAAATAAAATTGTAGCGTATTAGGTTGTTGAGCTAGTGTAAAATGATGGCCAAAACGTTCGAATAAAATGGTTTCGAGCCAACGCATTGCACCATCAGAAAAATGAATCATATACCACCTATCTTGTAAGTATACTTGCCGTAGCAATGTGGCTAAAAAATTTTATAGATTGAGTAATCGTTCATTCAAATCAGTATGGTCCGAAACTAAGCTTGACCTTTTAGGGCTTTTTTCAAGTGAATTGCCGTATTCAACCAACGCGAAGGTCGATGAGTGAGTGCAAAGTATGGGGTTTGTTTTGCGCCAAAAGCTCTGAAGAAACGTTCAACCGGTTCAATCATCGAACCTTCAAAGTCAAATCGCTTTGTAACAGTTGATGCAAATTTAATTGCTTCCCACATACAAAGGCTAGTTGCACCACTATTTCTTAGATCAGGATCACCACCGCCCATTAAGTAATATGCCGATTCACTATCCCAAACCAGCAAAACACCTGCATGATTTCTGTCTTCGTTATCTTGAGCAATAAACCAGCGACATTGCTTACGTTTTTTAGCTTGGTTTACGATATTTTCTACAAAATGTTCAGAATACGGCATAGACAACCCTTGCCGAATAAATGTCAATTGATTTAATTCAAAAAAAACACTAATTGGTAAATCACTGTTGACTACTAAGCCAAAGCGATTCTCAGCTTTTCTAATATCACTTCGTATATTATCCTGTGCTTCTTCCCATATAGAATTGATATCGTCTAAAGAGCTGATAACATACGTGTAACGAGTGGACTGTTCAAACCCTTTCCAATAAAACGGTAACCAATTAGTGTTTGAATAATGCCAATTTTGATTAAAGTAGTGATATTTGGGTAATTGATCAATCAGTGCTTCCATCAAATCTTTTTGCTGTGAAAGCAGTTTGCTGTATTTTGCATGAGCCGGACGAATCCAAGGGCCTAAGTTTTGCGTGAGTGAAGGTTGGGTCAACAACGTTAGTCCATACTTCTTTTTCACCACGTAAGGCATTGATGCCTGTATTTTGTCGCCTTTCTCGACGATACACACATCCCAGTTATCTCCAGCAACGGCGTCTAACCACCAAGCTTGACTGAAAATTGGAATAGTAGGTTCTTCTTCACACAATTGACGATATTTTTCTTTATTGATCATTGATTCACTCAAAATTTAAAATTAAGTACGAAAAGTAAAGCTTTTTTTAAGCTGAAGTTTATATCAATAAAAATATAACCATCTGGAGTCGCCAGAGCTTTTCTTCCTTTATAACGCACTATCGCACCCGGCAGATCAATATTGTCCTTTCTCTCGTATTCTCCGACGACCCATCGCTGGCCTTTAAAAATGCCTTTGGGTTGATCATAAGCATTAAGCCAAAGCTCTGTACCACGTAGCACATGCCAAATTCGTTCTATCGGCCAATTTTGCCAATCTATAATTTCTTTGTGTTCTTCGGATTTTAAGTTTCTGGCTCGAAGAGTTGAACTATGGCTTGGCTGGGGAATTCGTGGTGCCGAACCCGATTTTATAGCTTGGATTGCCTTTACAAGCAGAGAAGAGCCAACACCACCAATTAGCTTATCCAGCCTTTCAGGTGACTTGATTCCTAAAGGGATATGCACACGTTCCTGAAAGATGATATCTCCAGTATCTTCACCTTCATCAATATAATGGACCGTTACACCTGGGTTCATTTCCATATTATAGTACTGCCAAAAATCTGGATTAGGCCCACGATACTCTGGCAACATTGATGGATGTAGGTTTATAACCCCATATTTGGGAATATCTATTAAATCTTTTTTAAGGAGTTGAGACATGCTAAAAACTACAATCAGGTCGGGGTTGAGTTCCTTAACCCAATTAGTTACCTCTGCATCTCTTCCTTTTGATATATAGTTATATCTTATATTTCTAATCTCACAGAATTGCTTCAACGTTTTCTTTCTCCCCAAGAAAATCCTGTGTATTTTTTGGGCAAACTGAAAAAGAAAAGGTTTTTCTTGCTTTTCACTCCAACCTCGTGGCATAGACTCAACGATACCTAAAATCTCATGGCCACTATCTAATACAGGTGAGACAATACGCGTCAACCCACTTGTAATTATCAGAATTCGCATATATGAATCACCAAAAATTCAATTTATTAATAGTTGCAATATTCAGCTTTCTTATGCTCTTCTTTATATTACTTTTAAATTCAGTCTCTGCATCTAATTCTGGAGATATTTCTTTTAAAACTTTTGAATTCATTAATGTATCTGAAGCCCACAACCTCAAGTTTCCTCTGAACCAATGTTCTTCCGGAATTGGCCAACCCATTTTGTCTTTTCGCCAGGTAATTTCATCAGGTAGTTTTTTGTCGAATGCTAGGCGAGCCAAGTATTTAGTCCAACCATTATGCATTTTATAACATGCAGGAACTTGAGCTAAAAACTCGACTAATCGATAGTCCATAAAGGGCATTCTGGATTCTATACTGTGTCCCATTGAAACACGATCAGAGTAATGAATAAGGTTAATTAATCCCTTTTCGATAGCAGATTTTAATTCTAAATTTAATTCAGTAGGTGGTTGTCTCCCTTTTATTTTCTTGAATAGCGCTTGATAAGCTTTCATACCGAAGATGAACTTAAAATTTGCCATTAAAAAACTAAGCAGTAACGTTTTTTTCGCACCTGGTATTTTTAAGAAATAAAAGAACTCTTTATATAAGTCAATCAATGAAATTGATGTTAAATAACTAGCAATGTAAGGTAGATACCCAGCTAACTGCTCATCAGCACCTTGGCCATCTAAAGTTACCTTTACACCTGATTCTTTCACTTTAATAAAGGTGTGCCAACCAGACATACAGGTACTTTCTGGTGGATTTTCCATGGCCCAAATCATTTTTTGATGCTCAACAGGAATATCACCTTCCTGAGGCTCTATTTGATTTGAATTAACATTCAGCGCCTTTGCTAGAAGGTCTATATATACGCTTTCATCACAATTCTGGGTACCATCAGACTTGTAAACAGAAGAAAAGGTTTCCTGTAGATCAGCTTTACCTTGAGCTCTTAACTGTTCGTTGACTAGGTAAACAATCGAGCTACTGTCTAAACCGCCTGAAAGTGCAGAACCCACTTTTACGTCGGCTCTTAAGCGTAGTCTTACCGCATCTGCTAGTAGGTCGTAATATTGTTTGGCGTATTCTTTGGCTTTATTGGGGCAGAAGCGTTCTTTGCTGGTATTAGTGGTTAATTCCCAGTACCGAGTAAACTTCGGTTGATTGAGCAGTTGTTCTTTGCTACCAAGAAAGTAGTGTGCAAAAGGAAAACGATAAACGTTAGCGAAAGCCGTTTCTGCATCGTACTCATTAGGCCCGTTTTCCACGTAGTTTTTCAGGTAGCTTTTGTTGGGTGCTTTTTCTACCAATCCACTAGCATAGAGACCTTTAACTTCACTACAAAATACAAATTTATTATTATCTAAGCTGTAATAAAGCGGTTTTTTCCCAAATCGGTCACGTGATATAAAAAAAACAATCCTCTTTCTTATCATATAGAACGAATGCCCACATACCATTAAAACGGTCAAGACAATTTACTCCCCAGTAATCATATGCCGCCATAATGACTTCCGTATCGGTATCATTATTGAATCGATATCCTACATCAATAAGCTCTTTTTTTATTTCTATATAATTATAAATTTCGCCATTAAAAGTTATTATATATCTATCTTGATAAAGCATTGGCTGTTTACCATGCTCGGTTAAATCAACAATAGCTAATCTACGATGTCCAAAGAAAAAACCATCTCCATAATAATGCCCCTCACCATCAGGACCTCGATGAATTATTGAATCAGTCATTTTCTTAAGATTCGATTTATCTAATACGCCACTAAAAATATAACCAGCAATTCCACACATATTAAACCTTAAAATTTTTCAGCATTTAGCTATTTCTTTAGTTCCTTTAAGAATAAGGAACAAATAAATAAGATATAAAACAACTTCATGCACAACAAAAGCAATCAGAAACTCTTCAATTGAAAGAGAAGAGGAGAAATACAATGTTACACTAATCGTACATAGATAGAGAACTTGCCATAAAACCCCCATCTTTATGTTTTGTTCTAAACCAAGAACTGCACTTAATGGGCTGACAGCGAAACGTACTGCAACAGCTATGACTAAATAACCTGCATAAACCCCAGCTTGTGACCATTCATTACCAAAAATAATTGAAAACAAACTTTCACCCCATATGAATAAAACAGGCACAGCGGGGAGGTATATAATAAAAAGTAACAAAAACATTTTTATTATATAAAGATTAAGTTTCTCTGGCTCTGTTTGACTTATTTCAACTACCTTTTGAAAGAGAACCTGTGCAATAGCAGATGAAATAATCGATGTCGGCATATTCAAAACACGAAAAGTCAGACTAAACATTCCCGTCACGGAATTTGAATAGAACTTCGTCAACAGTATAACCGGCATTTGTACAGCTCCTGCATCGCACAGAGCCCCCCAAACTCCATAAGTCGGGAACTTATGATACTTTATACCTTGTTTTTGTATCGAATTTATTTTTGATTTTCTTATTAGCGACTTATAGTTTCTATCTTTCTTTAAAAGGTATATTGAACCAGATACTATTCCTACGAACTGCCCACAAATAAGACCACCTGATACCTGTAAAAAACCAAGTGACGTTTGGGCGAAACCTTGAAATAAGCTTTGATTCACACGCGACACTGCTGTGTTTATGAATTTTTTCTGCCTATTATTCCAATAAGTTAGTGCTTGATAAATACCTGTGAACAACACAGATACAGGGACTAAGTACAACCAAACAGCAATATCCTCATTACCTAGAAAACGAGCAATTTGCGCATTCCAAATCGATATAGGTATACTAATCAGAAAAGAAAAAAACAGAGCAACTAGCATTGAAAGTTGCAAAAGAAGACGGGCATCCTCATCATCTTTTGGCAACATAATAGCTATTTCATAACGCCCAGTAGCAACCACTCCCAATATAGATACGCATGCTGCATAGAGAGCCAAAAGACCAAAATCTTCTGGTGAAAACATCCGAGTTAGTATAGGAATAATTGCAATGGGTATTGCTTGAGCAATACCTGTCCCTGTCATTAACGTAAGTACATTTTTTGAAAAGCTTTTATTCAACAATATTCCACTCTATAAATATCTCTTCGAAAGTCGGCAACGCCTGCTTTGCATACTCAACCACTGCTACTTCATTTAAGTGGTGCTCGTCGTAATAAAGCAATTCACCATTATAAAAAGGAGGACTTTTGAAAACAGGCAAAAAATTAAGTTCAAGGTAATGAACACGATCAATGACCATGCTTAGATCATATAAGTATTCATTTGTACGCAAATAGTCTGGATTGATATTCACATACGGTGTCAACCCTAAGGACAAAAACCTCTTAGCACGCTGTGGATTTCGATTTAATAGTGGAACCTGACTCAAAATATAAACTTGCGCCTGTGACGCCATATTCTGTAAAAAATCACGTAAAGCACGATTAAATTCCTCACTACGGAGATGCCAATTCCAAGATGCCGTTATAAATATTAACTCAACATTCTCCAGATAGGATTTTGTCTGTTCAATTTGGGCAACACATGATTGCTGTGCCCATTCAGCAATCCGATTGTAATCAAATCCAGGAATAGTCACGCAACTACTCGCAGTTATAACCCTAGCTTTAAAGCCAATTTCTTTTCCAATATGATCAAAAAAGTGATTGAGCATAGCTGCGTGCGAATCGCCCAAGACCAATATCTCTTTTACACTATCCAGGTCCCCTCTCAGACAATCACCAACTATATGCCCATGGCAATTTTGTGAATCATCGCCATAGCGCAAATACTCTAGTGGCAAGGCTACAGGAGTAAACATGGCATTCACTTTCGCCATGGTCTGAGATGCACCTAATACACCAAAAACCAGAAGCCCCCAACTAAGTGCTTGTTTCTTGTTGGTACTCTTGCTTCTGAAAACCCGTTCAACCCCATAGTAGGAAACAATAGATAGTATGAATGTCAGCAGAACAAACAGGATGCTGAATTCTATATCGAGTACCTCTGCACTTGTGTAGTAGCGCAAAAAGGTCAATACTGGCCAATGCCAAAGGTAGAGTGAATAAGACAGCCCACCAAGCCACACCAGAGTTTTGCAACTCAACAATTCGCCTACCCATCCTTGTGTTGGCTGACTGAGTAGAAGCACGCTTCCAACGACAGGTAACAGAGCTAGAATGCCAGGAAAAGACCCTAGCAGTGGTTGGGTAATTGCAGAAATAACAATCAACAGCATCCCAAGTATACCAAGCCAGGCAGTGCTTCCCTCCACCCTAGACACTGTTGTTACATACAGAGCTGCCAGACCGCCCACAAAAAATTCAGGCAGCCGAGCATACAGACTGTAGTAAGTTGCTTGCTCCATGCCCAAAAACCGCAGGCGGTATTCGGCTAATGCAGTTAACCCAATCAATAAAACGACAAAAAACCATTTTAATAAGCGAATCGGCAGCAGTAATACAATAAAAGGGGCTAATAAGTAGAACTGGATTTCTACGGCTAATGACCATGTGTGTAGTAACGGCTGTTCATAACTGGCCGGAGCAAAATAATCACCAAAGTCAGCGAAATACCGATTGCTGCTAAACCAAGTTGCTTTTTCCAACCCTTTTCGAAACGTGTTGAAATCACTTGGTAGAAACAATACTGCTGCCACTAGAGCTACTATTATCAGCATCAAAAAGTATGCTGGAACAATCCTCTTAAAGCGACTCACATAGAAATATTTCAGAGTTTCAGTAAGAGAATAGCCAGCACTGGATTTTTTATGCAGCAAAATGCTAGTAATTAAAAAGCCAGAAATCACGAGGAAAACATCGACACCAACAAAGCCTCCAGGAAGCCATGTCGGGTTTAAGTGAAAAACCATAACAGCAAGTACTGCTATGGCTCTTAATCCTTGAATATCCTTACGATGAGGAACAGAACTCACTGTGCCAAACTCTCTACCACACGTTGAATATCTTGCTCAGTCAAATAAGGATGCATTGGTAAACTCATCACTTCTTCTGCAATTTCATCGCCTATCGGCAATTGAATACTGCTATCAGCAACTGCTGGTTGTTTATTCAAGGGAATGGGATAATGTACGGCAGTTGGAATGCCAGCCTCTTGCAGCTTGTGCTGAATTTCAGCTCTATTCTTAACTCGGATGGTATATTGTGCCCAAGCCGAAATATTATGTGCTTCCACAAATGGGGTTGAGAGAATACCAGCCTTATTTAATAAACGAGTATAGGTATTGGCTACCTGATTTCTTAGCTCGATTTCTTCATGCAAAACCTCAAGTTTTGGTAATAAAATCGCAGCTTGTAAGGTATCTAAACGGCTGTTTACACCTACACGAATATGATGGTAGCGACGATCCTGTCCGTGACGAGCAATTTGGCGCATGACAAGAGCCAATTCATCATCATTAGTGAAAATAGCACCGCCATCACCATAGCAACCTAATGGCTTAGTTGGGAAAAAACTGGTACAGGCAATGGTGCTTAAGTTACACGATTTTTTGCCTTTGTAACTGGCCCCAAAACTTTGCGCAGAGTCTTCAATCACTGGTATGCCATACTTGGCGGCAATCGTATTAATTGCATCAAAGTCAGCACATTGTCCATACAAACTTACTGGAATAATTGCTTTGGTTCTTGGCGTAATAGCCGCTTCTAGTTTAGCCGGGTCTAAATTGTAAGTTTTCGGGCAGACATCAACATAAACCGGTTTCGCCCCTAAAAGGGCGACGGTTTCTGCGGTGGCGATATAAGTAAATCCGGGGGTTATCACTTCATCACCTGGGCCAACACCTAATGCCATTTGGGCTATTTGCAATGCATCAGTACCATTAGCAACCGTGATACAGTGCTTAGCTCCAGTATATGCAATTAATCTTTGCTCTAGTTCAGCCACCTCAGGACCCAAAATATACTGACCATGGGCGAGTACTTTCTGAATTCCGACATCAATTTTTTCTTTAATTCGCGCCTGCTGCGCACCCAAATCAATAAACTGCATTTTTAGCTCCTAGCCTGATAGCCAAGTGAATCCTCAGCAACTTGCAAATATATTTACATCAAAGAATTATTTATTAGCACTGATGTCTTTTAATCACAGTGTCACCGCTGAGGGTATAAACAGCACCAGTATGAGGACAAATCACTTCAGCGTCTCCGCTCAATGGCAAGTATAGCTGCTCACCAAATTCACTCATCCAACCTTTTTGTTTAGCTGGTACACCCACCATCATTGCATAAGCAGGAACATCTTTGTTCACAACTGCCCCCGCGCCGATAAAAGCAAACTCCCCAATAGTTACACCACAGACAATCGTACAATTAGCACCAAGCGTAGCCCCTTTTTTGACTAAGGTATCGCGATATTGATCTTTGCGTTCAATCAGTGACCGTGGATTATAAACATTGGTAAATACCATGCTTGGCCCACAAAATACTCCCTCCTCTAAATGCACATTGTCATACACTGAGACGTTATTTTGAATCTTACAATGATCGCCAATCGTAACTTTGTTTCCCACAAATACGTTTTGGCCCAGTGACACACCTTGGCCAATATGGGCACCGGCACAAACGTGTGTCCAGTGCCACACTCGGCTGCCATCACCTATTTGTGCACCATCATCAATAATGGCTGTTTCGTGTTTAAAATATTTCATGAAAAATGTTCTATCGATTGAGAAGGGAAGCTGAACACTTCCCTTGTGAAGGCTATACCCTTACTACTTGAAGCTGCAGCGGTGTTGGCTACGTTGGTTCACCCCTATCACATAGTTTATCTATGCTCATGGGGATTCATTCACTCACTTGCCGCCTACCTGCAACTCCAAGTAGTTTGGCTATTAATCAAAGGCGGATGTCTGCTTCATCGGCGGTTAATACATGCTTCACATCATAAAGTACATGCTCTTTTTTACCTAAACGACGTAACTTTTCAACACCCATCTGTTTGGTTTGACTATGATCCACGGCCAGTACGATTGCATCGTAGTAACCATCGCGCAGCTCATCAATCAACTCAATACCGTACTCATGCTTCACTTCCTCTTTCGAGGCCCAGCTATCGTATACATCAACTGACATGTTGAAATCTTGCAATTCGTTAACAATATCAATAATTTTGGTATTACGAACATCAGGACAATCACCTTTAAAGGTAAAGCCCATGATCAGCACTTTTGCTTCATCAATATGAATTTTTTTACGTGACAGAGATTTAACTAATTGTGTGGCGACGTATTCACCCATACCATCATTAATACGACGACCAGCTAAAATCACCTCTGGTCGATAGCCAACTTCTTGTGCTTTATGGGTGAGGTAGTAAGGATCCACACTGATGCAGTGACCTCCAACTAACCCCGGCTTGAAATGCAAAAAGTTCCACTTTGTGCCAGCTGCTTTTAAAACAGCTTCAGTATCAATACCTAGTCGATTAAAAATTTTGGCAAACTCATTGATTACAGCAATATTTAGATCACGCTGGGTATTTTCAATAACTTTAGCGGCTTCTGCCACCTTGATTGATGGCGCTTTATGGGTACCAGCAGTGACTATCGAAGCGTATACTTGATCAACAAAATCAGCCACTTCAGGCGTAGAGCCAGAAGTTATTTTCATGATCGTAGTTAAACGATTCACTTTATCTCCTGGATTGATACGCTCTGGGCTATAACCAGCAAAGAAATCGCGATTAAACACTAAACCTGAATTTTTCTCGATGATAGGAAGGCACACTTCTTCCGTTGCACCGGGATAAACTGTTGATTCTAAAACGACAATATCACCGTGGGAGACCACTTTCGCAAGAGCTTCAGAAGCTTTTTTTAGTGGGTTAAGATCCGGTGTTTTTTCATCTGTGATTGGTGTAGGCACGGTAACGATATAAAAATTACAGTCTTTAATCTCTTCCAATTGGTGAGTGTAACTCAGCAATGGAGCACTACGCAGTTCCTCTTCGGAACATTCCAAGGTTAAATCAATGCCAGAGTGTAATTCAGCGACCCTTTTCTGGTTAATATCAAAACCTACCGTGCTAAACTTCTTACCAAACTCAACCGCAAGCGGTAAGCCAACATAGCCTAAACCAATAATGCCAATCTTTACATTTTCTAACTTCATTTTTCTTTACTCGTAATTACAGATTCAATGGCAAACCAATTTCTTTATGATCGCGAGCTGAGCGATAAATGCTGATCAATAGCTCAAGTGATTTTAAACCCTCACGGCCGTCGGTTTCTGGCTCTGCCTCGCCACGCAATACATCGGCAACGTTTTTAAAGTAAGGTGGATGACCAAATCCATAGACTGAAGTGGTTTGGTAGTTGGCTTGTTCAATTTGCTGATCGTAATCTTTTGATTCTGCAAAATTCCATTCTTGGATTTCATTAACCGCCACGCCACCAACACGCACTGTCCCTTTTTTCCCCAAAATAGTGATTGAACCCTCTAAATTATTGGGATAAGTACACATAGTGACCGCCATTGAGCCTAACGCGCCATTACGCCATTTGATGTTCACCACACCAGTATCTTCAACTTCAATATCACGATGAGTGGAGGTCATAGCATGGATGGTTTCAATAGGCCCCACTAGCCAATGGAGAAGATCGACATAATGAGTCGCCTGATTCATAAAAGCACCACCATCCATGTGCCAAGTACCAGACCAAGCAGCGCGGTCGTAATACTCTTGAGGTCTGGTCCAAAACACATTTAAATGCACCATATGGATTTTACCAAAACGCTTTTCCGTCACTGCACGCTTAAGTAATTGCAATGTTGAATTACGGCGGTTTTGTTTAACCACAAATAAACGCACCCCAGCGTCATCACACGCTTTAACCATTGCTAGTCCATCTTCCCACTTGGTCGCCATCGGTTTTTCGGTAATCACATGTACACCGGCTTTCGCAGCTTTAATAGTTTGTGGTGCATGTATGCCACTCGGGGTACACAAGGTGACGATATCAAGTGTTTGTGAAGCGAGCAGATCATCTATCGAGTGATAACCCGGAACGCCGTATTTATTTGAATGCAGCTCTAACACTTCTGGGTTGTTATCGCACACCGCGACCAGCTCATATTCTGAATCAAGCTGCTCAATTGAGCCAAAATGATTTTTAGAAATACGCCCACAACCAACGACTGCTATTCGAATTTTTCTATTTTTTATCATATTAATCACTCTAATTTGCTACTTTTTATCTCAGTGATAGTCCACGGAAATCGCATGAACATCACCGCCCGGTAAGGCTTTCGAGAACCTTACTTAGGTAGTTTTCGTCCATTGCGCAGTTCATCCGTTTACGTTTAATACCACCTTTAAAGGTGGTTTCACTCTTTAATAAGTTCAAACACATCTGCCTGATCCTTGCTAAAGCCTCTGCGCGATCATCGGCTCTAATACGCGAATTGTCCTCACTAAATGCGGTATCAAGGGACCAATGCATGGCCTCTACGCCCCAATGAGAACGCGTCGCTTCAAGCAGCGTTTGGGCTTCTAATTCTTTAGAACAGATATAGTAACGAATACTCACATCTTGCTCTGTTGCTACAGCCGATTCTTGGCGAATCGAAGCGACGATGCCCATTGATTTTAGCTCGGGCCATTCATGCTCAATATCACCTAAAACCGACAAATCACAGTTCACTAAAGCCACTCTCGTTTCCGTTCTTCCGTGACTTTTTTCTTGAGTACTGTAAGAACTACCGTCAAAGTCTTGAAGCATGTCCATTCGAAAATAATCATCAAAGGCTTGCTCAAGCATTCCCTGATTCCCTTTCACTGCTAACAAATAATCCGCTTCTTTATCGAGAATTTTTTGCGCTATTTTCTTTTGGCATCCCATTGCATCGATCGTAACCAAGCAGCCTTTTACCTCTAGCAAGTCAAGTAGCTTGGGGATCGCGGTAATTTCATTACTTTTACTATCAACCTTCTGTTGGCCGATATTCATTCCGTTTGCAGTAGCAAAAGCGTTCACCATGTGAATCGTTCCTTTACCCTTCGAGCGGTCATAAGAGCCACGTAATGTTTTACCGTCGATAGCGATGACTTCTCCATCCGTCAGTGTATGGCAGTCCTTCATCCAAGCTATAACGCTTCTTTGCAACGCTGTCGGATTAATCATGCCCATCACACGAGACAGCGTATCTGCAGAAGGAATACCAGCCTCAAAGTGACCATATCGTTTGAGGAAATCTAAGCGAGCATTGCCAAAATCGATAATGCCATCCCAGCCATCATGACCCGACAAAACGCCACAAATTGTCAGCAAAATAATGTCTGATAATTTGTGTGCTATTTTATTTTCCTGTCGATAATCTTTAATGATTTGAAAATGCATAAATGGGTTGGTTAACTCGCTCATATTTAGGCTCCTATATTGTCTAGTAGCAATTAGAAAACAACAAAAATGATCCACAAGCAGATCTTTATTTTCATGTAGTTACATTCAATAGTTGGGATTAGTGATAGGTTCAAAGCGGATTCTTAGCATCTTTACAGCCCTTATATATCAACAACCTTCATGAGGTTTCCCTGCTGCCTGGTCTAAGCTTTTTCTTCTTCTTTTCTAAACGCAAACCTCACCAGCACAATCGCAACGCCAAGCATGCCGCCCAGTAAGGTTCCAAGCACCGCTATCAATGCTCGTTTGGGCTCATCACGGCTAATCGGCGCTTCTGGTTGCTCTAAGTAAGCGTAACCTTGCACTTGCGCTGGTTTTACTTTACCTAATAGCTCAACCTGCTGAACTTGGGCTTGCAGCAGCGCTAAGCGTGGTTCAAACACACTTAAATTCGTTATACTTTTTAATGCATCGACTTTGGCTTGCAATGCTTTACTACCAATACTAATGGCAAACAGCTTCTCTTCATTCAGATTTTGTACAGGCTCACTAATATTGGCCGCTTTTGCAATTGCCAATGCATTCTGCACTCGCGCCAATTCCACCTGCAGGCGCAATTGGGTTTGCTGCTGCAAACTACTGTATTGCTGGCTAAGTTGGTTATGTTTTACCGTCAATTTACTGGTAAGGTCATTGGTTAGCTGCTGGTTCAGTTGTTGGTTAATAAAGTCGATATAGGCGTTAAGCAACACTAAACTGCTGGCTTTATCAATTGACTGAAAGCTGAGATAAAAATCACCCGCTTGTGTCTTACCCACTTCTTGAGCCGTAATTTTGCCATACCAACTTTGATAAAAGCGCGCCACATCATCAGTTTCGTTATTTTCATTCACTTTAAGCTGTTGCTGCTCAATGGCTAAAAAAGTAGGGTTACTTTGCATAAAGCGCTTTTTATTGTCATTAGTATTAAATGCACGCACAAAACGCTGGAAAATAGTGGCTGGGTTAATTAAGCCATCAAGCTCTTTACTCACAATAATGGTGCCATCTTCTTGGTAGAGATCAAACAATGGCTGATACTGCTTCACCTGTTGCTGGAAGGTTACAATTTGGTTTAATTCAGGCTGGGTAACGGTCGCTTTAGTGCTCCACCACTGCTGCGCTGTTAGCGCATACGCCACCGCTGCCGCCGCAAATAAAACCGTGCACAACAATATGGTTTGTTTCCCTTGCCATAGCGCACTAAACAGCTCACGCAGGTCAATTTCATCATTACTGCCTTGTGGGTAATAAGAGGGTACTGGTGGGTACGCAGAGTGAGAAGACGGAGAGGGTTGATTCACAGTGTTGATCCTATAACTGGTTTTTTAGGCACGCTACCGCCCTTAGGTATCCGCTCCTAAAGGCTGGCTGTTTAAATTGTTGTTCAAGCTTTATCGAATTTGTCAATTTCGAGCCACCTTGCATGCCGAAGTTTAAAGCAAAACCCTTTTCAAGGCGAGACATTCAATGAGAAAAGCGAGCTTTTGTGATTACAGCCACTAGCTAAGCCGCTATAATGCGCATAATTGTTCGTATTATAACCATAGGAATTTTGTATGATCATCGTAACGGGTGGCGCTGGCATGATTGGCAGCAACATTATCAAAGCGCTAAATGAACAAGGCATTACTGATATTCTTGTTGTCGACAACTTAAAAAATGGTCGTAAATTCAAAAACCTAGTTGATCTGGACATTGCCGATTATATGGACCGAGACGATTTCTTGGTGCAGATCATGTCTGGTGAGGATTTCGGCCCTATCGAAGCCGTATTCCATGAAGGTGCTTGCTCTGCAACAACTGAGTGGGATGGCAAGTATGTGATGCTTAACAACTATGAGTATTCTAAAGAGCTACTTCACTACTGCTTAGAGCGCGACATTCCATTTTTGTATGCTTCATCCGCCGCTACCTATGGCGATACCGATACCTTCATTGAAGAAAAAGAGTATGAAGGTGCGCTGAACGTGTACGGCTATTCCAAGCAGCAATTTGATAACTATGTGCGCCGCATTTGGCAAGAAGCACAAGCGCACGGTGAGACCCTTTCCCAAATTACCGGTTTTCGTTATTTCAATGTCTATGGCCCGCGTGAACAGCACAAGGGCTCCATGGCTTCTGTTGCTTTCCATTTAAATAACCAAATGAATGCGGGTGAAAACCCGAAACTGTTTGCAGGTAGTGAAACCTTCCAGCGTGATTTCGTTTATGTGGGTGACGTAGCTGCGGTGAACTTATGGTTTATGGACAGCGGTGTATCTGGTATTTATAACTTAGGTACCGGCAACGCAGAGTCTTTCCAAGAAGTGGCTAAAGCCGTTATCAAGCACCATGGTAAAGGTGAGGTTGAAACCATTCCATTCCCAGATCACCTAAAAGGTGCTTATCAGGAGTTCACCGAGGCCGATTTAACGAAATTGCGCGCCGCAGGTTGTCAGCATCAATTTAAGACGGTGGCTGAGGGTGTGGCTGAGTATATGATGTTGATTAATAAGTAGTGATGGCTGTAATCACCCCCTCCTAACCTCCCCCTAAAAGGGGGAGGAACTAGTAAACATATCTCCCTAAAAGGCTACTCTCCTCTTACTGGAAGACTAATATGGAGTAACCATTGGAAGGGGAGAAATGAAAAATTGAGCATGTTTCTTAGACATATGAAAAGCACTGGCTGCTAACTCGTGGAGTATTAATGAATATATTAATGGCCTTATCTCAACTTGAGGTCACTGGGGCGGAGGTTTACGCCACAACTGCTGGCGATGAACTGACAAAGCGTGGGCATAAGGTATTTTATGTTTCCGATACGCTAACAAAACCTCACCAAGGGCTATTTTATAAACTCCGTTTTAATAAACGCAGTATTCCTCGCCGCTTTTGGCATGTGGGTTATCTTATTTATCTGATTAAGAAACACCATATCCAGCTAGTGCATGCTCACTCTCGTGCCTCAAGCTGGAGTTGTCACATTGCTTGCAAATTAACAAATACGCCTATGGTCACCACAGTACATGGTCGCCAACCTGTACACGCCTCTCGTAAAAAATTTCACGCCATGGGTGACAAAGCGCTGCCGGTTTGTGAGGCTATTGAACAACAACTCATGACTGGATTGAATGTTCCACAAAGCTCGCTCGTCGTAAGCCGAAACGGCATTGAAACGCAAGAATTCACTTGGCAAAACGCTCCTCAAAATAGCAAACCCGTGGTCAGTATTATTGGTAGGTTAACCGGCCCCAAAGGGGATCTTTGTTATCGGTTGCTCGATGAGTGTTTAGACTCAGCGAAATACCAGATTCAGGTCATATCTGGTTCTAAAATTGAAGCGCGTTTTGATAAGTTTACTTCTGACGTTCACTTTCTTGGTTATTCACAAGATGTCGTCTCGATACTTGCTCAATCAGACTTAGTCATTGGGGCTGGCAGAGTGGCAATGGAATCTTTGCTGTGTGGACGGCCTACCCTGGCAATCGGTGAGGCAAGTGCAATTGGTATTGTCGATGACGATAATATCGCTGCGGCCATGGCAAGCAACTTCGGCGACATCGGACCTAAAGATCTCGATATTGATTTTGCAAAAATTAGTCAATATGTGGAACAAGGGTTAAAAACGCCGCACTGTTCACCACAAGTCAGTGAGATAATCCACAACAGCTACAGCTTAACCAATGTGGTCGATCAAATAGAAGATATTTATCAAACGGTTTATGTTGAAAAGCTGCGTAAAGAGATGCCGATTATTATGTATCATCGCTTTATTAAGGATGAAAGTGAAAAGGGCGTACATGGTACCTATCTGCATATTGACATGCTTGAAAAGCACTTCAACCTGCTAAAAAAAATGGGGTTTGAAACGCTAACCTTTAAAGATTTAGCGGATAAAGGGCTTATTCACCGCCTTGAATCAGGCAAGCGCTATATCATGTTAACGGTTGATGATGGCTATCAAGATAACTACGAATTGATGTTGCCGCTATTACGAAAATATGGTTTTAAAGCGGTTGTCTATGTAGTAACTGGGGAGGATTTTAACCGTTGGGATGTTGAAGTACCGAGCAATCCAGAAAAAGCCGTTGCGTTGATGCACAAACACCAAATTAGGGAATTACACCAATCTGGTCATGTAGAAATTGGCGGTCATACAATGACTCATCCATTTCTCAGCAAACTCAGTGAATCTGAACAGCGTAAAGAGATCTCACGTAATAAGCTTGAACTCGAAGAGCTACTAGGCGAACAATTGGTTTCTTTTGCATACCCCTATGGCGATCATGATACGCTCTCAAAACAGATCGTGCATCAATGTGGCTATCAATTTGCGGTTGCTACTAACAGCGGCCCATTATTAATGCATCAAGATCTATATCAAATACGGCGTATTGCTATATTCCCTAAAACCGATGTGTTTGGCCTATGGCGCAAAGTGCGCGGTAATTATACGTTTCGTAAAATAGGGAACTAACTATGGCGTGCAAATGATAACAACTTTAGTTTATTAACCGAAGCTCATACTAAGGGATTGAATATGTCTGGTTTCTCTTTTATAGAAAAATTGCGTAATAAAATTCGAATTAAGCCGAACAATCATATTCAGGTTGGTCAAAATACTCGTATTCGTTATTGTGACATTCACGTCAATGGTAAAAATAATCACCTTATCATTCATGATGATGCTAATTTAAAAGGCGTTTCAATTGAGTTGAATGGTGAAAACTGTACCTTAGAAATCGGGGCAAATTGTGTTATAGGGGAGAATTGCTTTTTCTCTTGCCGAGAACGCAACACTCGACTTGTTATCGGTGACAACTGTATGTTCTCACGCAATGTAAAGATAATGACCAGTGATGGTCATGATATATTGCGTGATGGGAAGCGTATCAATTTAGCTAAAAGTATTGATATAGGATCACGAGTTTGGTTAGCCGATAATGTCACTGTTC
>AEZC01000012.1 GCA_000257205.1 Vibrio ordalii ATCC 33509
ACAATGATTGCGCCTTGTAAGCCAAGGCTATTCTCAATCTGTAACAGCTCTGCCACACCGGCGCTGACCAAGGTCACAGTTAAGGCCAGCGAGCTAGCAAACGCGGCCAACGTACCAAAAATCGACAATAGATCGATACTTTTTGCCACCAAAGGATGGTCACCCACTACCGAAGAACACAAACTGGAAACTTTTAACGTGCGCTTTTTTTGTACATAAAATGCGTAAGCAAACGGAATCGCTGGAAAGCAGTAAATCGCCCAGCCTGTAATGCCCCAATGAAAAATAGAGTAGGTAACGGCCCATGCCGCAGCAGGATAACTATTGGGCTCAGCAAATAACGGCGGAGATTGTAAGTAATACATCGGTTCACCTATCGCCCAGTAAATGAGTGACGCTCCAACGCCAGCGGTAAAAATCATCCCACCGTAAGAAAAATTACTGTATTCGGTCTTTTCTTCACCTAAACGAATGCGGCCGTATTTCGAACACGCCAGCCACAGTAAAAAAACCACTAACGCCAAACTTGCCATCTGTACTAACCAGCCAAACCAGTGACTCACCCAGCCCATAGCTTGCGCCGCCATCGCTTGAGAGATGGCTGGATAAAGCGCAGACACCGTTAACAAAACAAGCACTAACGCAATCGCAGGAAAAGCCAATCCATAATTAAGATTTTTCAAAACTGCGCCTCCATTCATAAAGTGCTTGAATATGGCGAGGGGTGATGCCGCAACATCCGCCGATCACGGTTGCACCGAGGGCATACCACTGCTTGGCAAATGCGAGATAATCTTCTGCACTAAACTCACGCATGGCTTGTACGGTTTCGTTGGCAGCGTGATCCGATTTAATCGGCGTAAAACTGTTTGCATAAACGCCGATTTCAATCTTTTGCGCTCGGCCTTCCAACACGGTTTTCGCCTGTTGAATGGCATCAGCCATCACCTCAGGTATTGAGCAGTTAAAGAAAATGCCCGCCCCACCCGCAGAGCAGATTTGTTCTGCCGCTTCAGAGACCGACTGCCCAGAACGCAATTGTGCGATATTAGTGTCATCTTTCAGAGTCAGTGCGTAATAGCAAGGCTTGGTTGATGAGGCAAACACCGATTGAATCATGCTCAACTCTTCTAAACTGGCAATCGTCTCCGCCAACCAGACGTCCACATAAGGATCTTGTGCTTGATACAAAGTGAGTGAAATCGCTCGCGCGACTTCGGCTTGAAAGAGATCAGGCCGATAGCTTCCCATCGCCGGTGGCATAGAACCCGCCACTAAAATCGGACGTTCTGACTGTTGTGCTACTTCCGCAGCAATCTGCGCGGCTAAGCTCGCCAACCTTGCACCATCGGTTTGATATAGTGACTCGCCCAAGTGAAAAGGGACACACGCATAGCTATTCACCGTGATGATGTCGGCACCGCTATCAATAAATCCTTGGTGAGCTAAACGAACATGTTGTGGAGATTCAATCAGCGCTTGCGCGCTCCAAAGTGGCTGAGAAAAAGGAGCGCCAATTCTTTTTAATTCACGCCCCATGCCACCATCAAGAAGGGTTAATTTGCTCATAATATCGTATCCATAATGCTTTATTGGTCAGTGCCATTGAAGCATACTGTGAGCAAGATCATAGTGAATAACATTGAAGTGCAATATGAATTTTATTCAAGTAAGTGACTTGATTTATCTATTCTTTTTCGCAAGGTCATTATCTGTTATTCAGGCTGTCATTCGTGCTGTCATTCGTAAAAAACATTGGGCTTGGTCATTTCACAACAAATACTCAACGCATCATAAACAACTCTTCATGGAACTGAGTTTCAACGTCTACATGGTAAGGCTTCAACGCCTGTTTTAAAGTCCGTGAAAAGGCAACATGGCCACAAAAGAAAAACTCAAAACCGCTTAAATCACCACACTGGCGAGCAATAGTCTCGGCAGATAAATGCGGGTCAATGCTTGAATCAATCACGGTGAGGGAGACACCCGCACGCAATGCTTTCTGCTTAAGCTCATCACACAGGGCTTGCTCTGCATGGTGGCAGCAGAAAAACAGATAAGTAGCCGGATGCGCTTTTACCGTATGTAAATAATCTAACCCAGCCATAAATGGAGCGATGCCGACACCGCCACCAATCCAGACTTGTGGCCTATCACTATAAAACTCAAATCGTCCATATGGGCCTTCGACCTCAATCGGCTCACCCACGGTAATTCTCTTGTGAAGGCCAGTGGTAAAATCGCCAAGCTCTTTAATCAAAAATCGCAGCTCATTAGCCTTATTGTACGAAGCAATAGTAAACGGATGTGGCTCTTCGCCAACAAAACTCAAATAAGCAAACTGCCCTGCTTTATGTCCGGGCCAAGGTTTCTCCATCTTAATTCTTAAATCTAACGTTTGGCTCGCTGCGCAGTAGTGGCATGCGCTAATCTTCGCTGAATAACGTGCATTTCGGCCCACAAATCCAAGCAAACTGTAGATTGCTGCCGCCGAGCCAAGCGCAATAAACATCAACACTAACCAATAAATCGGCCAGCCCCAATACGCCTTTTTCAACAATAATACCGAATGCCCAGCCAACAAAAGGTACACCACCGTCATCAAACGGTGCGATAAACGAAACGGTTTGTATTTAATGGTTAGCCACAGTGATACCCCCACCAGCAGCAATAATGAGTAGAACCCCCACTCGCCAATGGCTAACCCAATCGGGCGCATCTCTTTTACCCAAAGCGCAAAACCCGACAAGTTCCCCTGTGGGCCAGAGCCATTGAGCAGATTAGGTTTAGTCAGGAGCTCAAGTGCGATCATCCATTTCGGTATCTGGTAACAAAGCCAGTGAAATAAACCAAGCAACGTAGCCGAAATGCCCAGCCATTTGTGTATCCGATAACCTTTATCGATTCCTTGTGTCCACTGTTCAACAAGGGGCAAACGAAGCGCCAGTACCATAGCCAATGACATCGCCACAATGGCCAAAATGCCTGACCACTGGATAAAAGCCGATCGCCATTGAAACAGGTTTTGAGACACAAAAAACGTTGGCTCGGCCTGTATCCAGAGTACCGAAACCACGGCCATAATCATTAAAACCATTTTGCTTGCTCTGTTCATCACAATAACCACTAAAATAGAAAGGTTATATAAGAGTAACAATCACAACGTAAAGTAGATGAAGTAACAAGTAAATCTGTGTAAAGACGGCAATCCAAGCTCTTTAAGCGCTTATCCTTTTCATTGAACGAAGAGAGACCGGGCCGAACAAACAGTGTTGAACTTCCGCACGATAATCTTAGGGAGGGTCACTGAATTCTGTTAGAATGCGGCCCCTTCAACTAGCGTGTCGAGAAATGTTGATCCGTAAAAGCACGCGGTTTGAAGATAAAATCAGCGCAAAACATACACCTCAACTGGCCTCAGTGAGCGAACTACTTAGGAACTCGTTATGATGACTGAAGAAGAAAGAATTGAATTACAAAGAAATAACCCATTACACGGTCTTAAGTTGGAAACTTTATTGCAAGAGCTCGTGGATTTTTACGGTTGGGATATTCTCGATACGGCGATGCGTTTTAACTGCTTCCATACCAACCCATCGGTTGCCAGTAGCGTGAAATATCTCAATAAAACCGATTGGGCGAGAGAGAAAGTAGAAAACTTCTACCTCTATCGCTTCAAACGTATGCCACGCGCTTCAGCTGAAGAGTATGATCTGCCACCGCGCGCGCGCACTTTCCCACACGGCCTTAAACCTAAAGAGCCCATGGAGCTGACGGTTGATTCCATTTTAAACTCACAGGCTAAAGCGGCTTCTGCCCATAAAGAGCGTTCCGCACGTAACCGTTCGTTTCGTCGTTAAAAAGCGATATACCCAAACAACTTGGAGTTGTAGGTAGGCGGCAAGTGAGTGAGTCCCCATGAGCATAGGCAAACTATGTGATTGGGGTGAACGAACGTAGCCAACACCACTGCAGCTTCAAGTAGGAAGGGGATAAGTACAAGGACACCGAATCTAAGCCCGTGCGCCATAAACGTAAAACCCAACCTTGAACTTAACATTTCAAGCGTTGGGAATTCGTTTTACAGACGGATTAAACGTCAAAATATCAGCATCTTAGAACCAATCTTTACGTCCAGTCACATAGGTTTTCTCAAAGTCTTCATCTGATTTAGTGAGATAAATAATAAACTCAACAAAAGCGATGATACCGACAACGATCGAAGGCAAACCAAGTAGTACAAAACCCAATAAGAATGCCAGCAACATGATGAAGCCTTGCTTGGTATATCCTAAGTAAAACTTATGTGCACCTAGCGCCCCAAAGAAAAACGCAAGCAACGCGGCGGTAATTTTTTTCGAAGAACCTACGCTAGCAGGTATCAGATAAATAGCCTTCGCTTGTTCATTTTCCACAGAAAAATCTACAGCCATTCCTGATTTAGGCAGTGCCCCTGTCTTCCATTCATTCATGTTGAGTGGATAGCGAACCCCGTCTTCGCCGGAGATTAACCCAGTTCGATCCAACTCGTTGAAATCGATTATGGTGCCTTTCATTTACTTATACCTCAAATAGTTAAGAGTAGAGTATTGTTGTCAAACAACTAAAATATGCGCAGCATCTGCCACGCGTTGAGTGCTGGACTGGACATTGATTACTGATACCACCCATCTGCCAACACTTCGGCTTGCTCTAGCACCAGCTTAATCGCTTCTTCTGCGGCATCGGGTGGGTACTTCCAGCGGCGTAATAAGCGACGCACTAAGTTACGCATCCGCGCCCGCACGCTTTCACGTTTCTGCCAGTCTACCGTAGCAGAATTACGCAGTTGGTGAGTCAGTTCAATCGCCAGTTTGCGTAAGTTATCATCGCCTAAGGTGCGTACTGAAGCTTCATTAGCGATCAGCGCGCGGTAAAAGGCGATTTCATCCGGAGTGAGATTAAGCTTATCCATCATCTCTGAATCGGCTTGCATCTCTTTCGCCCACTGGATTAGCTCTTCAATCACCTGCGCGGTTTCAATACTGCGGTTATGGTACTTTTGCAGAGTCGACATGATGCGTTCTGAGTATTTCTTCTCTTGCACCACATCGTTTTTCATCCGCGCTTTCACTTCATCACGCAGCAATTTTTCCAGTAACTCCACCGCAAGGTTGCGCTCTTTCATGTGCTTCACATCTTCAAGAAACTCTTCGGAGAGCAAACCTATGTTTGGCTTATCCAGCCCCACGGTTTTAAAAATGTCATCCACGCCATCGGCCACAATCGCGTTATTGAGGATTTGGCGCAGGGCAGAGTTTCGCAGCTCATCACTGCGCTTTTTATCGACCGTCGAGTACTTCAAAAAAGCGGTTTTGATTGCACCATAGAAGGCGATTTCATGGCGATAGCCATTCACTTCATCCAACGTACTGCACAGCGAGAAGGCTTTCATCATCGCCGCCATCACATCAAGAAAACGGCGTTTACCATCGCGAACTTGCTCACCTTTGCTGTTCCGGTGGCAAAGCCCTGAGATGTGGTTGACTGCCCCCGGCAGCAATTGCAGCGGCCGAGTTTCAAAATCAGGGCGATAGTTAAACACCTCACCATCCACTGGCGTGGCAAACATGCCGCGGATAATATCGATTTTTTCCATGAAGACGGCGAAAGCTTCAGCGGTATCAACGGTCGGTTTGCCTTTGCCTTGGCTATTGGTGTAAGTCTTGAGGGCGTTTTTAAGCTCATTTGCAATGCCAATATAGTCGACCACCAAACCGCCGGGTTTATCCTTAAAGACTCGGTTCACCCGGGCAATTGCCTGCATCAGGTTATGACCTTTCATCGGTTTGTCGATATACATGGTATGACAACATGGCGCATCAAAGCCCGTTAGCCACATATCTCGCACAATCACCAATTGCAGTTCGTCATCGGTATTTTTATACCGTTTCTCAAAGAGCTTCTTGGTTTTCTTATCATGAATATGCGGCTGCATTTTGGCCTTATCAGCGGCGCTGCCGGTCATGACAATTTTGATTGCGCCTTTGGCGGGATCATCGTTATGCCACTCAGGTTTAATTGCCACAATCGCATCGTATAAATCGACGCAAATCTCTCGGCTCATGGCGACAATCATCGCCTTGCCCGGAAAGGTTTCACAGCGAGTGGTAAAGTGCTCAACGAGATCTTTCGCTACCTGTTTGATTCTTGTCTCGGCACCCACCAGTTTTTCCAGTGCTGACCATTGTGATTTTATTTTCTCGCGACTTTCCGTTTCTTCGTCTTCGCCAATTTCTTCCTCAACTTGATCGTTAAGCGCTTCGATTTCATCTTGATTAATATCGAGCTTGGCGAGGCGCGATTCGTAGTAGATAGGCACAGTTGCGCCATCATCGACCGCATCTTGAATATCGTAAATGGAAACATAGCCACCAAACACACCGCGAGTATCTTTATCGTCTAGCGATATGGGTGTGCCGGTAAAACCAATAAAGGCCGCATTGGGCAGTGCATCACGCATGTACTTGGAATAGCCATACACATAACGCTGGCCGACAACATGGCCATCCTCGTCTTTGACATCGACCAAACGTGCTTTATTGCCATACTGACTGCGGTGCGCCTCATCAGACACCACCACGATATTCGAGCGCTCTGAAAGGATAGGATGCGCCGTTTCGTCATCGAGCAATGCAAACTTTTGTACCGTAGTGAAGATGATGCCACCAGACTGACGATTGAGCAGTAACTCGCGCAATGCATCACGGTCGGTGGCTTGTTGCGGGATTTGCTTTAAGGTTTCTTGCGCCATAGTAAAGGTGTTAAATAGCTGACCATCTAGGTCGTTACGGTCCGTCACCACCACTAAGGTTGGGTTATTCATCTCCGGCTGTTGCAGCAACTTACTGGCGTAGCAGACCATCGAAATGCTTTTGCCGCTGCCTTGGGTATGCCACACCACGCCGGCTTTTTTGCTTCCGGGCACCACCGTATTTGCATAATTGGCTCGTGGTTCGGTTACTTGGTCAGAGGTTGTGGCCGCGATGACCGTCGCTTTCACCGCAGCACGCACGGCATGGAATTGGTGATAACCAGCGATTTTTTTGATGATAGCGCCTGCGGCTGGATCGCTATGGCCGCCATCATTTTCGAACAGTACAAAGTAGCGAATGTAATCGAGCAACAATTCTGGCTTAAAGAAGCCACGCACCATGGTTTCTAGTTGGAATTCGAGTAACGGCTTATCGTCTTCGTCCTCGATGGTTTTCCATGGTAAAAAACGCTCTTTGTTCGCGGTAAGCGAGCCGACTCGCGCCGTCCAGCCATCAGAAATCACCAGCGCTTCATTGAATGCAAACAGATCGGCGATCTCTTGTTTGTAGGTTTGAATTTGATTGTAGGCATTCCAAATATCGGCGTGGTCATCGGCGGGGTTTTTCAGCTCGATCACCGCCATCGGCAAGCCATTGATAAAAACAATCACATCGGGTCTGCGATTGCCTTTGCTGCCCGTGATGGTGAACTGATTGACCACTAAGAATTGGTTATTCTCACGGTTGTCAAAATCCATTAATCGAACATGAGTATGCTTGGTCACCCATTGTTCTTGCTCCATTACCGAGTATTCAACAGGCACACCTTCGATTAAATATTGGTGAAAGAGTTTGTTGTTTTTAATCAGTACAGGCGTTGGCGGCGTGGCAACGGTTTTCGCCACTTCGATTAAGGTGTCACTCGGTACAGTAGGGTTTAAGGTTTCCAATGCCGACACTAACCGCGCTTGCAGTGTAACTTGCTGATAGTTTTCACGCTCGGGCGTGTCGCCATCCGGTGCAATGTCATAGCCATTTTGGTATTGGTAGCCAAGCGCTTTAAACCAATCAAGGCAGAGCTGTTCTAGCTGGTCTTCTGTAATTTTCATTGTTGTCCTCGTTTCAGCTCATTACCTAAATCGGTGAGTCGGTAACGCTGCGATCGGCTTCTTGGCTTACTAGGCTCGGTCATTTCTATATATCCAGCTTCCAAGGCTGGTTTTAGGTATCTAGCTGTGAATGATTTACGGTCTTTCAACAGACATGCGCTCTGCAATTGCTCGCGGCTCATCTCCCCATCGATGTGACTAAGCAGCAAACTAACTTGGGGGGTATCATGGGGGCTTACTTGAGGGATGTTCTTCGTCTTGGCTTGCTCTAGCTCAAACAAAGCTTGCTTTATCATCCCCAACATAAACTCGATAACGGCACGGCTGTCTGTTTCAGCCGTGCTTTGATTAATGGCTTGGTAGTATTCCTGCTGATGCTGATAAATTAAATTCTCTACGGGTAAAACTGCAAATAGTGGTTGCCAATGGCTCAGTATCAACGTTTGCCAAAGTCTGCCCATTCGGCCGTTACCGTCAGAGAAGGGATGAATAAACTCAAACTCGTAATGGAATACACAGCTTTTAATGAGTGGATGATCATCACTGGCTTTTAACCAAGCGAACAAGTCACGCATAAGCGTTGGAGTGCGATCAGCAGGTCGCGCCATATAGATCACTTGACCATCCTTCATCACGCCAACACCACTGTTTCGATATTGCCCTGCCGAATCAATCATCCCCATCATTAAGCACTTGTGCGCGGCCAGTAAATGAGATTCAGTTTCAGGATGCCAATTCGGTAGCTTCTCGTACACCGCAATCGCATTCTTTGCTTCTTGAACCTCTTTTACGGGTGCCAGTACCCGTTTACCAGCGAGTATAGCGGTGACTTGCGCTTCCGTTAGCTCGTTACCTTCAATAGCCAATGTTCCGTGAATAGTACGGACTTGGTTTATGCGCCTTAAACGTAGGTCAATGCCTTGTGAGTGAGTCACAGAGATCTTACCCAACCGTTCACTGATGTCAGCGACTAGCTTTAGTATTGGGTTATTGATGGTAAATGGAGGCTGCATTAGTTTTTCCACCAACGGTTCGCTGATTTTTGACGTTTCTGAGTTAACGAAGTTAGGTGCCAAGGAACATGCCCAACCGCTGGTTGGACAATTGGGTCATATTCAAAATCAGGCTTATTGGCTAAGGTCATGATTACCCCTACTGTGTCTCTAACTCGATTTCGCCGGAAAGCAATTTAGGAAAAGCTTCATTCATCGTTGTTTTCCTCAGTGGCAATAATTATCTTGAGCTTCAATGCTTCTGGGTAGTCATCGTCCATGATGATTGAAGTAATGATCTCTTGTAACAACACTTTATCTATCTTATTTTCAGCAACCCACACAACAATATTCTCCATTTCAAAAACAAACTTCTTGAGGCAATAGTCATAACCGTTAACCTCTAAAAAGTAAGCCCCTAAAACTAAGCTTGAACGTTTATTCCCATCATTAAACGCGTGAAACTTATTTATGGAGAAAACCAAATGTGTAAGCTTTTCTTCAAGATTCGGGTAATAAAGGTCATTCTGAATATGATCAAGCACACTTTCTAACTGCCCAACATTCTTAGTCCCCGACAGCCCACCACTGTGATCAATGATCCAATCATGAGTTTTTACTGCGTGCTCAACATCAAAATAAAAGAGAGGTAAAGTCATTAGCGATCCTTCAAGCGCTTGAGAACATCTAGTGTTCTCGTATCTTTCAACTGCTCTTCCAAAGAACGACTTTTGTCTCCAAGAAATTTATCAAAATCACTTTGAGGCACTGACTGTACATAATGTTCTAAACGTTGATGTAAAGCCGAACGGAACCCTAGATCTCTGCTCGCCATTTTAGTTCTTGCATCTTCGATCTGAGGTTTCAAATAAGGAGTTCTACTCGCTTTTTCGATGATAGAGTCAAGCTCGACAGGTAATAGCTTCCGGCCTTTTTCTTGATATTCTTGCTCCATTTCCTCCGCGAGACCATGCTCAAAACTTGCGATAACATTAAGCACTTCACTGTACATGGTGTCACGTGTCTTATCCTTGTCGGCGAGTTTCAAAACTTGCTTATACTCAGCAGCATTACCCAAAAAGACAACTTGATATATTTTATCGGTATAAATCGCATATTTGTGATTGCCCATTTCTAAATAATCTCGAAGCGCATTAGTGAATTGCTTTCTGTAGCTTTCTTCTTGAAATGATGACGGCAAGTAATCCTGATCTCTTTGGTTGACATACTTAGTATGCCCCCCTGCTTTCTGAGCAATAACATCAATAACAATGTCCAAAATTCGACTTCGTATGGCTTTTGCTCTTTCACTTTCAGTGACTAACATAGTCAAGTTTAGAAATGCTTTAAAATCGAACAACCCTAAACTAGATGCTTTTGGATCAATCATCCGACCGACATCAGTGTCGCCCGCATAGCGTAACTTCATGTTTTTAAGGGCTTTCCCTTTAACAATTTGATAGCCACTTGCCTTTAACTCACCATCATCCTTAGCCAAATAGCGTTCAACTGTGCGTTCATCAATCGCTAACAAGCTTGCCACTTGTGCTTTCGTGAAGACAATCACGCCATCTAAAACTAACCCAGATAAATCTAAATGCTCCTCCAACTGAACTAAAGCATACTGATTATTTAAGATATTCTGTCTTGCAACCATCGAGGTTGTTAACTCAAGGTTCATATTAAGGCTCCTGATAAACTACGGTCTTCTTCTAAATTTACCTCTCCTGATAAGAGCTTAGGTAACAGAGTATCCCGCAATGCAGCAAGAGTTCGATTCTCACTACCGTGGCTCTTAATCATCTGCATATTTGGAGCAACAAACGCATCAAACTTTTCCAAGATAGAAATCGGAGGAATAGCAAATGGCATTGTTTGAACAGTTTGAGCTTGTGCTCTCTGACGCCCACTAGTACCTGTCATACCTTGAATAGCAAACTTCCTAAACGGTTCAAATCGAGCCATGTAATAGCTGAAATATTTGTAGCTATCTGACTTAGAACGCATAACGATATATTCCGTAGAACCCCAACCAACTTGTCCATCTTCAAGGAAATCTACGTGTGCAGTCTTACCGTTTTCAAGACATGGTGTGATACGTGCTAACAGAGAATCACCGTTCGTGAATTTAGTGCCACTTCCCATTTCACGGTCATAAATATCCAACGCAAGATGACCAGAAGTCGGCATATTTTTCATATCTAGATAAGGCGCAGCGGTGCCTTTTTTGAGAGTTCGCTTAGGATTAAAATCCATCAAGTCAGATAGGTCACCGACTTCCCAACCTTCAGGAATCAAACCCAACTCAGACTCAACAAGCTTTTCTGGGAATAGCGAGGCAGTAGCCGCATCCATTCCCTCTGGTTGCTCGCCATTCATCTTGGCTTTGACTGGATCGAAATCGACAAACCATGATTTGAAGATGGCTTGCGCCATTTGTTCTAGGGTTTGGTTGGTTTGAGTATTACAAACTAATTTATTACTCAAAGACTTCAGGACTTGGGATATTTTTTTCTGCTGATGTAGTGGCGGTATTGGCAAGCTAACTTTTCTAAGCTCACTCTGTTTTATACCTTTAACAGTTGAACCTGATGCACGAGACTCTAGTTGATGTTGGACGAAATCGCTCTGTAGAGCACAAAGAAGGAAGTCATTATCCAATAATCCTTTCTTCCCTCTAAGTGTCACTATTCGCTGGGCAAGCGCTACGATCGAACTTGTTAATTGTGCGGTTTCACCTAATGGGGCTTCTGTAGTTAAAACCACATCACCAACTTGTGGTAGCCCACGAACCATCCATGAGTCATAATTGTCTTCTGCAATAAACTCAAACGGTTCGAGAACATACCCACCTTTCACGATTTTTGCTGTGATTAGAGGTATTCCTGACTCGGTTTTCTTCGGTGTCTTGCCTCGGTAATCAATAATCGCATCCATAGCATCTTCTAGAGTGACCAACTTCCAGCCACAAGGTAGGTTATCAAAGCTCATAACCTAACCCCGCTAGGTTCTTCTTGATCTCAGCTTCTAGCGTTGCTGACTCTGCAAACTGCTCACTCAATTTAGTGGTTAGCGTTGCCATTTTTTCAGCAAATGGAACACCATCATCTAACTCTTCAGTCGCGCCAACGTAACGCCCCGGCGTTAATACAAAATCGTGTTTCTTAATCTCTGCTAAGGTTGCGGATTTACAAAAACCGGCTTGGTCTTGATACGTCACGCCATTAACCGCTTCACCGGTTTTCCATGCGTGGAAAATATCTGCCACTTTCTGGATATCATCAAAACTTAAATCACGCAGTACGCGGTCTTTCATATAACCAAGGTTACGCGCATCAATAAACAGCACTTCGCCTTTACGATCACGAAGCTTACGACCCGCTTTATCAGTACGCGCTTTTTTATTCTTGGTTAAAAACCAGATACAGGCCGGAATTTGCGTGTTGGTGAACAGTTGCCCGGGCAGCGCGACCATACATTCGACCAAATCGTTCTCAACCAAGGCGGCGCGAATTTCCCCTTCGTTATTGGTGGATGAACTCATCGAACCATTAGCCAGCAGTAAAGCTTGAGAACCATCAGGGGCAAGGTGGTAAAGCATATGCTGCATCCACGCGAAGTTGGCATTACCTGAAGGCGGTGTGCCGTATACCCAGCGCGGATCGTTATCATCAACACCAATGTTCCATTCTTTCATATTGAACGGCGGGTTAGCCATGATGAAGTCAGCTCGTAAATCAGGGTGTTGGTCGTTGGTATAGGTACTGGCGGGCTCTTTGCCAAAATCGTAATCCAGCCCACGAATCGCCATGTTCATCGCCGCCAATTGCCAGGTGGTGTAGTTGTATTCTTGCCCGTAAATCGAGATTTTCTGCTTTTGCGTCAGCGGGTCGATCTCTTTTTGGTTAGCATAGCGCTCAATAAATTTATCCGATTGGACAAAGAAGCCGCCGCTGCCCATCGCTGGGTCATAGACACGGCCTTCAAATGGCTCAATCATCTCTACAATTAGGGTTACGATGGAGGCAGGCGTATAAAACTGACCGCCTTTTTTGCCTTCAGCCAGCGCAAACTGACCTAAAAAGTATTCATAGATATGGCCAAGAATGTCTTTGCTGCTGAGCGACTGGTGATTAAACGGAATGGTCGCAATCAGGTTGATCAGTTCATTGAGCTTGGCTTGGTCGATTTTAAGGCCTGAATAGTGTTTGTTGAGTACGCCCTTGAGTTTGGGGTTATCGCGCTCAATCCCTTCCAGTGCGTTATCAATTAAATGGCCGACTGAGGTGATTTTCTTGGTGATTTTTTGTTGGTTTGCGCCCTCAATCACCAGCTCTGCGCCGCCAATCACACGCGGTGCGTTATCTTGCAGGAACGACCAGCGGGATTCCGGCGGTAGCCAGAACACGTTTTGCTCTTGGTAGAAATCGCGCTGCTCTAGCTCTATCACGATCTCTTCGGCCAGTTCTTCTGGGGTGAAATCTTGCGGGTCTAAATAGTATTCGTGCTCTGGGTTGGTCAATTCAGCTTTGATTTCCTGCTGGCGCAAGGTAAACGCATCCGAAACGTATTTGACGAAAATCAGCCCCAGCACCGCATGTTTGTATTGTGACGCATCCAACGCGGCGCGCAGTTTATCGGCCGCCGTCCAGAGTTTGCTTTCTAGCGCTTTGAGGTATTGTTGTTCTTGTTGGTTCATTGCAGATTTCTTAAGACACGAAAAATTGCCGATATGATACCAGTGGAAGCGCAAAAATCCTCGCTTTATGACTGAGTTAAGTGTGGTTTTATGAGATAGAGAGCGCCTTGTGAGTAATCAAGAACGAATAATCCGTTTGCTTTGCGGCTAGCTATCGCGCAACAAAAAGGGCGCAGCAAGTATTAGCTTGCTGCGCCCTGAAATAGATGGCGCGCCCTGTAGGATTCGAACCTACGACCACATCCTTAGAAGGGACGTGCTCTATCCAGCTGAGCTAAGGGCGCGCTACAGGGACAGGATTATACGAGTTGAACTCCGTAAATCAATCGCTTTCTCTAAGATTCGGTTTCAAATGCCTAAAAAACTGCCATTCGGTAGCCGAGTGTCGAAAAACAGAACAAGGCAAACGTTTGCTTATAGATGTTACTTTAAATATCTGCGACAATGCGCCCAAAAATATTTGCGACCAATGTGTAAGGAAAGCCATGACTGCTCAAAATATTGATGGGACACTCATCTCCCAGACGGTTCGCTCTGAAGTAGCGGCGCGGGTAAAAGCTCGCACTCAAGTGGGCCTTCGCGCTCCGGGGCTAGCGGTGGTGCTGGTGGGAGAAGATCCTGCGTCACAAGTGTATGTCGGCAGCAAACGTCGTGCTTGTGAAGAGGTGGGTTTTGTTTCTAAATCCTATGATCTTCCAGCCACTGCTGGCGAAGAGGAGCTACTGGCGTTAATCGATAAGCTCAATGCCGACCCTGAAATTGACGGCATTTTAGTGCAACTGCCCTTACCTGCCGGGATTGATACAACCCATGTGCTTGAACGCATTGTTCCTGAAAAAGATGTCGATGGTTTTCACCCTTACAATGTGGGCCGTTTAGCCCAGCGCATTCCTAAACTGCGCTCTTGTACGCCCAAAGGGATCATAACTTTGCTTGAGCGCTATAACGTTCAACTGCGTGGTAAACATGCGGTGATTGTGGGCGCATCCAATATTGTCGGCCGACCAATGACATTAGAGCTGCTACTAGCAGGTTGCACCACAACCACATGCCACCGCTTCACGAAAGATTTAGAACACCATGTTCGCCAAGCTGATTTGTTGGTGGTGGCCGTTGGTAAACCCAATTTTATTCCCGGCGCATGGATTAAAGAAGGTGCCGTGGTGATTGATGTGGGCATCAACCGCTTGGAGTCAGGCAAGCTGATTGGCGATGTCGAGTACGATGTAGCGCGCACCAAAGCAAGCTTGATCACCCCGGTTCCGGGTGGTGTCGGGCCAATGACGGTGGCCAGTTTGATTGAAAACACCCTGTTGGCATGCGAGCAATTTCACCCCAACAACTGATCTTGCTCATTACTGCTTACTGCTATTGATTATTGCTATTGGCTATTGATAGCCATGAGCGGCGAGCGAAAAAGAACCCCAGCATTGCGCTGGGGTTTTTTAACGAGCTAATGTTTAACGAGCTAATGTTTAACGAGCTGATGTTTAACGAGCTGATGTTTAACGAGCTGATGTTTAACGAGCCAGTTTTTAACGATGAATAGAAACGCAACGTTTATAGCGACAAAATAACCCCAGCAAGCGCAGCACTCATCAAGTTAGCCAACACGCCAGCGCTGATCGCTCGAAAACCATATTGAGAGATGAAGCTGCGACGCTCTGGCACCAAACTGCCCAAACCACCGATCAATACTGCCATGGTCGAAATATTGGCAAAGCCGCACAGAGCAAAAGTTACAATCGCTTGAGAATGTTCACTGAGCGAATCTTTTACGTCCATCAATTGGATAAAAGCGACAAACTCGTTCACGACAATTTTATTACCAATCAGTGAGCCTGCCGTCATCGCTTCGCTCCATGGAATGCCCACCAGCCACGCAACTGGAGCAAATAGGTAGCCTAAAATCAACTCAAAACTAAGGGTTAAGCCAAACAGACCGCCCACCCAGCCCAATAGGCCGTTGAGTAGCGCAATCACACTGATAAAGGCCAGTAACGTTGCCCCAACCGCAACCGCGATACGAAGCCCAGACATTGCACCATCAGCTACGGCTTCAACCACATTGGTTGCTTTTGGTATCTCAACCTCTTCATTGGCCACCTGCTGACTTTGCGCTTCGGTTTCCGGCAGCAAAATTTTCGCCATCAACAAACCGGCTGGAGCTGACATAAATGCCGCCGCAATAAGATAGTTAAGGTTAACGCCCAGTGAGGCATAGCCGACTAACGTACCGCCCGCAACCGAGGCTAAGCCACACGTCATCACCGCAAAAAATTGCGAATCACTCATGTGCTTTAAATAGGGCTTAACCACTAACGGCGCTTCAATCATGCCGACAAAAATGTTCGCCGTGGCCGACAGTGACTCTGCGCGCCCCGTGCCCAATAATTTTTGCAAACCACCGCCAATCAAGTTAATCACTTTAGGCATCAAACCAATGTGATACAAACCGGAGATCAAAGCAGAGAAGAAAATGATGATGCCAAGCACATTAATCGCAAACACAAAACCAACGCTGCCATTGGCTAAACCGCCAAAGAGAAAGCCAATTCCCTCTTGCCCATAATTGATCAAATTCGATACCGCACCCGTGACACTGTTGAGCACTTCTTTCCCCATGGGGACATACAGAACCAATAGTGCAAAGCCTACTTGCAATAAAAAAGCGAGCGACACGGTTCTAAATTGGATGTTTTTTCTATTGGTAGAAAGTAGCCAAGCCGTAAATAAGATGGCGACGACGCCAAGTAATGAGTTCATTTGCTGTCAATCCAGATAACGGGGATAGGAAAGGCGCGCATTCTATCGTGCGAAAATGAATGCGCAAGTCGCAAATGTTACAGAGGTGTGCTTAACAGTAGCAGCCTTAATCTTCTATTTTCAATCTGTTGATTTGTAACAAGCTAAACGATTGCCTAGGCTTATATTTTCCATATAGAAAATATGTTTCTGAGTTGGGAAATAATAAACCGTGCTCATTACGCTTTTGTAAAACGGATGTAAGGCTCTAATTGAGTATCCCAATAGCAAGGTGTACCGATTAAAGCCTTGATAAATTCAATCACGGCTGAGGTTTTCTTCGGCATGTGTTGCCGGCTCGGGTAAACCGCATAAAAAGGCATGCTTTGATTTGCGTGCCAATCTGGCAGCAATTGGATCAGTTTACCGGTTCGAAATTCATCTCGAATTAAATAAGTCGCCAAGTAAGCAACACCCCACCCTGCCACGGCGGCGTCACGCACGGCTTCGGCTAAATCTACCGAATAGTTACCCGACACATTGATGTTGATTTTTTGCTCTGGATTGGCAAACGACCAACGGGTGTAATCTCGCTCCCAACTACGGTAGATAAGACAGTTGTGACCTAACAGATCACCGGGTGTCTGAGGGGTTGAATGGTTTAATAAGTATTCCGGTGACGCGGCAACCACAAACTGGCAATCGGCGAGACGTTGCGCCACGTAACCTTCGGGTAGATGCTCGTTGTTGGTCACCCACAAATCAAGCCCTTCTTCGAGCATATCGACTCGATAATCGAACAAATGCACTTCCACTTGCAGTTTGGGATAGCGCTGACGAAGCGCCTCCAGTGCTGGCAAAATGTGCAAAGAACCAAACGACTGTGAAAGACCAAGCTTAATCAGCCCAGACACCTCATCACGCTGGCTTTCCACTTCAGACTGCGCAGTATCCATCAATCCAACGACCGCAGTACAATGGCGATAAAAAGCCTCTCCAGCCTCAGTTGTGGTGAAGCTGCGCGTGGTTCGCTGAACGAGCTTCACCCCGAGCGAGGCTTCCAGTAAGGCCAACTGCTTACTGACATGCGATACCGATACGCTTAAGCTTTTGGCCGCAGCGGTAAAGCCTTGATGTTTGATTAACGCGGCAAATATCACCATTTGCCCTGCACGTTCAACTAGCACACGTTCTCCAGAAATAGCAAAGGGCTCATGATGAGCCCTTTGCGTTCAATTAAGGTTCAAATCAATAGGTAATTCTATCCGCCAAATGGCTCACCGCGAGCGCAAAATAGTATGAGCGATTCCACTTCATCAACACATTATAGTTGTTGTATACCAAGTAAACGCGGCCATTTTCATCATCTGGCATGATAAGCCAAGCTTGAACCTTGTCTAAATTAGGCAGTGGTTTACCTTCGTAACGAGTAATACCGAGCTTGTTCCACTCTCTCAGTGACTTCCCTTTTTCTGGTTGTCGCCCTTCTAAAGTGCGGTCAAACCCAGGCGGAACTTTAACTTGACGTCCCCAAGTGTATTTGTCATCCCACCCCGATTGGCTGAGATAATTGGCCGTCGACGCGAATACATCTTCCTTTGAGCGCCAAATGTCTTTTTTGCCATCGCCGTTACCATCGGAAGCGAACGCCAAAAACGAACTCGGCATAAACTGGCATTGGCCCATCGCGCCAGCCCAAGACCCTTTCATCTCATCGGCTTGGATATGACCCTGCTGCAGAATTTGCAACGCGGCCATGGTCTCTTTGCGGAAAAATGCTTCTCGACGACCGTCATAAGCCATGGTCGTCAAAGCATCTATCACACTAAAATTACCGGTAAAAGCACCAAAGTTACTTTCAACACCCCATAACGCAACGATAAAGCGCGGCTGCACGCCATACTGCTCGCCAATGCGGCTAAGCTCGGCATAGTGCTTTTCATACAGCGCCTTTGCTTGCTTGACTTTCCATTCAGGAACCGCACGCGGGATATACTCATCCAGCGTCAGTTTCTTTTCTGGTTGATTGCGATCGGCCGTCACGGCGCGTGGTTTATGTGCCACATTTTTAAACGCATCGGTTAAAATTTGCTCTGAAATGCCTTCACTGCGCGCTTGTTGCTTCAAACCTTCCACATACTGCTCAAAACTAACCTCATTTGCCATCAATGGCGTGGAGAGGCTTAATCCCAATACCACTGACAAGAACTTTTTCAAATCACCCTCCTTGAGCTGAAAACTTAGCTTTCTTTTTGCTGAGCCTTTTGCTGCTTATATTGCTCTAGTAAATTTTGTGGCGGTGGCGGTAACTGCAGGAAAAAACCCTCATTTTTCAGAGATTCTTTCACTTTATCAATGTTAACTTGGGCTAATGTACGCCCTTCCAGTTTCACGACCATGACTAAAGTAGGTTTACCGAACATCGCCATTAGTGTGTCAGGAACCTGTGAAAAGTCATCCTTTTTAGTAACATAGAGATAGGCACCTTCTTTTTTAGCACTTTTATAGATAGAGCAAAGCATGACAAACCTTTTATTGTAATAAACTGGCTTTTCGAGCCAATTAAGTTAGAAACGTTAAACTTTTACCAAATTTGAGATTAAAACAAACATTTGACCGCAAGATAACTTGCTGAGCTAAGTCAGGGAATATAACATGACAACCCTAGTTTCAGGCAACGCCCTTTCTAGTGAAGCCATTAGTTATTGAGGTCAAAATAAGATGTCGAATACTCCTGACCTAAAAGGTAGCAGTTTTACTTTGTCAGTGTTACACCTTTGCGACAGTGAAGTTGCCAATACCGTTGAGTTTCTCAAAGAAAAAGTCGCCCAAGCTCCTGCTTTTTTTGCCTCTGCACCTGTGGTGATCAATATTGCTAAAGTGATTGGCGATATTGATTTTTCGATACTGAAACAGGGCATCACTGAAGCGGGAATGATCCCGGTCGGTGTGACAGGTTGCCGTGATAAACGCAGCCAAAACTTAGCCTCAGAAGCTGGCTTTGCCGTGATGGCGGCAAGCAAATCGCCCTCTCAAGCACCGGCTCAAATAGCGCCTACCAAGGTGATTAGCACGCCCATTCGCTCTGGCCAGCAAGTGTATGCCAAAGATAGTGATTTAGTGATCCTCAATCACGTCAGTGCGGGGGCCGAAGTGATCGCCGATGGCTCGATTCACATTCATGGTTCACTGCGCGGAAGAGCCATTGCCGGTGCCAGCGGCCAAACGGAAGCAAAAATTATTTGCCACGATTTACAAGCAGAGCTGGTCTCCATTGCTGGAAATTATTGGCTTAGCGATCAAATTGAAAGTGAGTTTTGGCAGAAGAAAGTGATGCTGAGCATGGTTGATGATTCACTGCATTTTGAAACGCTTACGATTTAAAATTAACAAGGAAAACATAATGGCACGCATTATTGTTGTAACGTCAGGAAAAGGCGGCGTTGGTAAAACGACCTCAAGCGCAGCAATTGCTTCTGGCTTGGCTTTAAAAGGTAAAAAGACAGCGGTGATCGATTTTGATATCGGTCTGCGTAACCTTGACTTAATCATGGGTTGTGAGCGCCGCGTAGTGTACGACTTTGTCAACGTCATCAACGGTGAGGCAACACTTAACCAAGCGATGATCAAAGATAAACGCACCGAGAACCTATTTATTCTACCCGCTTCACAAACTCGTGATAAAGATGCACTCACTAAAGAGGGCGTAAAACGCGTTTTGGATGAGCTTGATACAATGGGCTTTGATTTCGTCATTTGCGACTCACCAGCAGGTATTGAACAAGGCGCGTTGATGGCTTTGTACTTTGCTGATGAAGCGGTTGTAACGACTAACCCTGAAGTCTCTTCTGTGCGCGACTCGGACCGCATTTTAGGGATTTTGGATTCCAAATCAATGCGCTCAGAGCAAGGGTTAGAACCTGTTAAACAGCACCTTTTATTGACCCGATATAACCCTACTCGTGTGACACAAGGTGAAATGTTGAGCGTGGAAGATGTCGAAGAAATTTTGCATATTTCCTTACTTGGCGTGATCCCAGAAAGCCAAGCTGTGCTTAACGCTTCCAACAAAGGTGTTCCGGTTATTTTTGACGATCAGTCAGATGCAGGCCAAGCTTATTCTGATGCCGTCGAACGATTATTAGGGCAAGAAGTCGAGTTTCGTTTTCTAACGGAGCAGAAAAATGGCATCTTTAAACGACTTTTTGGGGGTTAATATTATGTCTTTACTTGAGTTTTTCCGACCACAAAAGAAAACGACCTCAGCAAGCCTTGCCAAAGAGCGTTTGCAAATTATCGTCGCCGAACGTCGTAGTGAAAATGACCCTGCACCGACTTATTTGCCTCAATTGAAAGAAGACATTCTCAAGGTGATCGCTAAGTACGTCGCGGTTGACCCTTCGATGGTTGAAGTCTCTTTTGAGCACAAAGATGATGATATCTCTGTACTGGAATTGAACGTGAAACTGCCAGACGAAGAAAAGTAATCCTTATCATAAAAGAGCCTGCAAAATTGCAGGCTCTTTCTCTTTACTAAACCAACTTTACTAAACCAACTTTACTAAACCAATTTGTTGAGCCGTTCACCGAGAATAGGTAAACGCCAGCTCTGCATCACATCCGGCAATTGCGCGGGATCCCGCTCTTTCTTCCATACCCAACTCAATAGCTGATTGAGCTGTTTTTTAGAGGCTAAAAATTCAGTCGCTAAACCCGTGGTTTGAGACACTGATTTGACTTCATCTTTCAACCGTTTAAACAGCTGTTTATAGCCGGGATAGTCCATCAAAGGGTCGATTTTAGGTGGGTATTGATCAGCCGGAGTCTGCTGGCCCGCTTTCACCAATGCAATGATTTTGGCACTGTGACGTTGAATCGATCTCGGATCGGCCCCTGCATCAATCATACGGCTTGCACTCGTCAATCCCAAACGAGCGATAGTCAGCAAATCTGTCTCTTTGACCACAAAATTGAGCGCCAAATCACGGCGTACCGCCTCTTCGTAGCGCCAAGTAGCTAAGGGTTTGAGAATCGCTAATTCTTGCGGTGTTAGTTGCCATGCCCCTTTAATATCCAAATAGGCCAAATCCGGATGAGTCTGTTTAATGCGTTTGACGCTCAATAGTTCAGATTCTTGCTGCGCCGCTTGCCACCAGCCCGCCTGCGTCACTTTATCGAGTAATTTCTCGTAAATCGGCAGCAAATAAAACACATCGGCGGCAGCGTAATCCAACTGCTTTTGCGATAAAGGCCTTGCTAACCAATCAGTACGCGATTCACTTTTATCAACTTCAATCCCTAAGAATTCATTGACCAATGCGGCAAATCCGGTAGACAGTCCATGGCCGAGAAAGGCCGCCATTACCTGTGTGTCGACCATTGGAAACGGTGTGCAGCCAAATGCATTATGAAACACTTCGAGATCTTCACCACACGCATGCAGCACTTTGAGCACGGAGGTGTCTTGCAGTAGCTCGACAAAAGGGGCCATGTCATCAAAGGCAAGTGGGTCGATTAAAGAGAGGTTTTCACCATCATAAAGCTGGATCAATCCGAGCTGTGGGTAAAAGGTACGCACTCGGACAAACTCGGTATCGAGCATCACCACATCAGCATCTCGCGCGGCAAGACACGCACGTTGTAGGTCGTTAGGTTGGGTAATTATTTGGTAGTTCACTAATGGCTCACTTTGGGCAGCCCTACGAGAGGGGACATAAAAATGCCGACGGTTCGAGTCGGCATTCTAACACTATTTTTTCATACTGACTTGATGCTTAGGCACGTTTTGCTTGCTCAATGGCGGCATCATTTTCTTCACGAAGTACGCGGCGTAAAATTTTACCCACGTTACTCTTTGGTAAATCTTCCCTAAACTCAATCAACTTAGGCACTTTATAGCCAGTCAAATGTTTACGGCAATGGGTAATGATCTCATCTTTGGTTAAGCTTGGGTCGCGTTTAACCACATAAATTTTGACCATTTCACCAGACACGTCATGAGGCTGGCCGATAGCGGCCACTTCTAATACTTTGCCATGCAGTGCAACCACATCTTCAATCTCATTAGGATAGACGTTGAATCCAGAGACTAAAATCATATCTTTCTTGCGATCGACAATATAAACCATGCCTTGCTCATCAAACTTGACGATATCGCCTGTAGAGAGCCAACCATCGGCATCAATCACTTCTTTCGTCGCTTCCGGTCTTTGCCAATAACCTTGCATCACCTGTGGGCCACGCACTTGCAACTCACCGACTTGATCATAAGCCAGAACTTTGCCTTCATCATCAATAATTCGCACTTCGGTTGAAGGAACGGGTAAACCAATGGCTCCCGAATAATCACTTAAATCATAAGGATTACCTGTCACCAATGGCGCACATTCAGTCAAACCGTAACCTTCAATCAGGTGGATACCCGTCACTTTTTTCCACTGTTCAGCCACCGCGCGCTGCACCGCCATACCACCACCAACAGAAAGCTTAAGATTTTTGAAATCAAGCTCATGGAAATCTTCGTTGTTGACCAAGGCATTAAACAGCGTGTTCACCCCCGTAATGGCGGTAAATGGGTACTTTTGCAGCTCTTTGACAAAGCCCGGAATATCGCGTGGATTGGTGATAAGTAAGTTACGCCCGCCCATTTCAATAAATAGTAAGCAGTTTACGGTCAGCGCAAAGACGTGATAAAGCGGCAATGCCGTGACGACCAATTCACGTCCTTCGGCCAATACTGGGCCATATGCCCCTTTCGCTTGGAGCACATTCGCAATCATGTTGCGGTGGGTCAGAATTGCCCCTTTTGCCACACCGGTTGTACCTCCGGTATATTGCAAAAAGGCAATGTCGTCGCCAGACATAAAAGGCTTCACATACTGTAAACGGCGACCTTTGTGCAATGCCTTACACATCGAAATGGCACCAGGTAAGTCATATTTTGGCACCATCCCTTTGACATATTTCACAACGAAATCAACCAACGTCCCTTTTGCCCTAGGTAACATCTGTCCAAGGCTGGTCAATACCACATGTTTGACTGACGTATTTTCAACAATTTGCTCTAAGGTATTGGCAAAATTCGAGACGATGACGATCGCCTTTGCATCGGCGTCATTGAGTTGATGTTCCAGCTCTCGCGGGGTGTACAACGGGTTAACATTCACCGCAATCAAACCGGCTCGTAATACGCCAAATAACGCGACTGGATACTGCAGCAGGTTAGGCATCATTAAGGCGACACGATCACCTTTTTTCAGCTTCAGCTCATTTTGCAAATAGGCGGCAAATGCTCGGCTGCGCTCTTCCAGTTTGCGAAATGTCATGACCGAACCCATATTCATAAAGGCTGGCTGATCGGCGTATTTATGAACCGATTGCTCAAACATTTCGACTAAAGAGAGGTACTGATCAGGGTTGATGAGTTCAGGTACGTCAGTTGGATAGCGTGAAAGCCAAGGTTTATCCACGGTAATACTCCTCGTTATTGGCGGCTGCTCTACGGCGATATTTTAATGCTCGCTATTACAGCACAGCCAAAGCGCTTGAGCACGAAACACTCAAACACTTGTTTAAATTTTGTTAACTAAGCCAAAAATTAGTTCGGCGACTTGTGAAGGTTGCTCAAGATGGCAATGATGACCACCAGCAAGAGTGAATATCTCTTGCCGATCATCGGCTAAATCACCTTGAGCAGTTCGTAACTCAGAAAAACCGTGTGTACCGAGAATCACACGTTGTGGGCATTGGATGTGCGCCATTATGTGCTGAGCATGCTCATACGACATGCGATACAAGGAATCGCTGTTTAACTGTGGGTCATGACGCCAATACCACTCATCATTGCGCAGCTCAACCCCTCGCACAACGATGGGCTGGATCAAGGCTGCTTCTAACTGGTTGACTTCGGCTCGGCGAGCAACAGCGTATTCTAAGTTCGGTAACCTACGACGAGGCTTACGCCGGATCCGCTGGCGGCTAAGTACGCCATTGCGCAGCCTAGCCACACTCTCTAGTGGCGATTCAGCCAATGGAGCAACCCCTTCAATTTGAACTAATCCTGCGACTTGCTCAGGAAAGGCGGCACTATAGCAACTTGCGATTAAAACACCAAGGGAATGCCCTACGATCACTAACCTGTTTGGCGATAAGTTGAGCAAAAATGAGTAAATATCATCAATATAGTCATGAAATGGGTAAAAATGACCGTCGGCTTTATGGCTTGAAAGGCCATGTCCCGGTAAATCGATTGCGCAAAGGTGTAACTGTGGATCAAGGTGACTTAACGCTTTGATAACGGTAAGAAAACTGGATGAATTATCTAACCAGCCATGCAAAAAAACGACCGATAAGTCGGCCGTTTGTGCGTTTCCCACCTCTTGAGTCGCAATCATTCCTTGCGTAAGAGAGTACTGTTTTTGTTGCATCGCTATTTCACTTCTTGTACCACGCGCCCTTCACGAGCACCAATGTACATTTGACGACAATATAAGCTGTGGCAAGGGTACATATAAGTACCGAGATCATTCACGACCACTCTTTCTTCAACTCGCCATAAATGTAGCCCTTTTACGGCCATGGTTGGGAAAGTGTATTCAAACTCACCTACTTTGGCTTTTTCTGGAGCAAGGCTGGTTCCCACTAGCGTCACCAAACGATCTTTCGCATAAGCCACTGGGTCAACAAACCCGTCAACATAGCCAACAAAACGCCCTTGCGGCTCGCGGTCGATATCCGGTCGGCCTGATGAGCTAATCGGCAAATTGACTATTTCAATCCGTGTTTTATCCGCCAAATTAGTCACACTGGCGATGACGCCGCCCAGCCGGACTTCATCTTGCTCATTGGTTGGCGTATTGACCCAAGTGGCGTAATCGGTGATCACGGCCTCACTACTGGCACGAAGATCATCCGGTAAGCTTGAGCACGCACCAAGCAACAATGTGGACGATAGAAGCAGTAGCGTTTTAGAAGTGGAAAAAGATCGCATCATAATGACCTTGTTGGATTAGATGTAGATATCGACCCCAAGCAGTTGAGCAAGTTCCTCTTTTTTTGCTTGGTTCATCACGTCCATGTACTCTTCCATCGCCTTTCTTGCTCGGCCTTCTGGAAGATCGTATTCCAGATTAGCCCGATGAATCTCTGATGGATCGACATGACGAATTGAATGAGAAACAGCATTCGCCACCTTAGTAGGTTGGCCTACTCCGGTTTTGGCATCGCTTTTCTTTACCCCATTGTTCTTATTTGCGCGATTAGCCCTATTGCTACCGGGCACTATCGCAGGAGGTAAACCGTTAATTGAAACCATACTGTTCCTATTCAATTAGAGCAAGACGAATGCAACGCCTTGCCTTTCACTGATTATTCTCGGCCCGGTAACTTCTTCCAAGCCACGTTATCACGCAGGTAAACAGGGCTCGACTCTTCCACTGTTAGCGTGTTTACTTTGGCAAACTCATACTGAGCAAGAAACACCATATCCTGTGCATCTGGGTACAATACTTCACCCATTTGACATGAGATAGGCAACGTATCTAACTCTTCTTTATAAGCCGCCCAACCGGTTCCAGCGCAGCCCCAAGTGATGCTGTCAGCTTTGATTTGCTCAGCAAGAGTATTAGGAGCAATGACGCACTCTGCATCTATCTCTTGCCAAGAACCATCTTCTTGACGTGTATAACGACCCCAGTAAATCTCACTCATTCTGGCGTCAATTGCACACGCCACCTGTTGGTAACCCTGTAAACGATAGCTGCCTTGCGCCATCGCTGCCAGTGTCGAAATACCTATCATAGGTAAATCAGCGCCGAACGCTAAACCTTGTGCAATTCCAATGCCAATCCGTACTCCGGTAAAACTGCCCGGACCACGGCCAAAGGCTAGCGCGTCTAGTTCCTGTAAGGTGATGCCCGCTTCTTTGAGAACGGAATCCACCATGGGTAGAATTTTCTTGGTGTGATCGCGAGGGGCAACTTCACTGCGAACGTACAGTTTGCCGTTCATCATTAAAGCAACAGAACAGTTCTCTGTTGCTGTGTCTAAGGCAAGGATCTTTGCGCTCATTACTGTCTCTAATTGTTGTTAATAGTTACGGGTGTCGTGACTGAAATTTGACTTAAGAAATCTTTTACTTTGTCCAAATCCCGCGTGCGTGGAATGGGCGGTAAACTGGCAAGAAATAGCCCACCGTAGTCACGGGTGACTAAACGGTTATCACAAATGATCAGTACACCTTTGTCATGTTTATCGCGGATCAAACGCCCGACCCCTTGTTTCAAGGTGATGACGGCATCGGGTAGTTGTACTTGCGCAAATGGATCGCCACCGCGCATTCGGCAATCTTCAATTCGCGCTTTCAACAGCGGATCATCCGGCGCGGTAAATGGAAGTTTGTCGATAATAACACAGCTTAATGCGTCACCTCTAACATCTATCCCTTCCCAAAACGCCCCTGTCGCGACCAATAAGGCATTACCTAATTCCATAAATTCGGCCAACGTTTTTTGTTTACTCGTCTCCCCTTGCATCAGCACTGGCACGGTTAACACTTCTCGAAAACGTTCACCTAACTCGCGCATCATGCTGTGGGAAGTACATAAAAAGAAGCAGCGGCCTTGGTTTTGCTCAATCACTGGCGACAAAATACGCACCAATTTATCGGCAAGGCCAGGGCTATTGGGTTCGGGTAAATAGCGTGGCACACACAGCCGCGCCTGCTGCTGATAGTCAAACGGGCTTGGTAATGAAAACTGAGCTTGGGGCTTTAGCCCTAAACGCTGAGTGAAATGGCTAAAATCGTCGTTTACAGCCAAAGTTGCGGAGGTGAAAATCCATGCGCCCTGCTTTTGTTGCACCTGTTCGTGAAATTTATCGGCCACCGAAAGTGGGGTGATGTGTAAACTAAAATGGCGCGGCGTGGTGTCATACCAGTAGGAATAACCGGTAATGGAGACATCACACACTCGATCAATTCGTCCTTTAATTAAGTTAGCGCGCTCAAATGCGGTATCCAATAACTGGCTGCGGCCCAACGCAAGCTTTAACACATCGATAGCAAAATCTAAGCTGTCTCGCAAACGCGCTAATTCTCGCGAAATCGATGGTGAAGCTAACGCTTCACGCCAGTTGCCTCGAAAACTGGGTTCACCCAACACAATGCGTAAATCCATCGCTGACTGCACCAGTTTATCGCCGACTTTCTGCAATTGGCGCATGTCTTTTGCTTCAGTGCGATAGCCGATTTCAATATCTTTCGCCAGCTCTTGAACTTGGCGACTGGAGACTGATTGACCAAAATATTGGCTGGCGATATCCGGCAACTGATGCGCTTCGTCGAAGATAAAGACCTCGGCTTCGGGGATCAACTCACCAAACCCGGTTTCTTTGATCGCCAGATCGGCCAGAAAAAGGTGATGGTTGACCACCACCACATCAGCGTCCATCGCCTTTTTGCGCGCTTTCGAGACAAAACAATCGACGTAACTTGGGCACTCTTTGCCAAGGCAATTGTCGTTGGTCGAGGTAATCGTTGGAATAATGGCACTGTCTTCAGGCAGTTCTTCACATTCGCCTAAATCACCGCTTTTGGTTTCCGATGACCAACGACGCACTTTCACTAATTGAGTCAGCAGCTGTGGATCAGATTGGTTGGTGTGGCTTTCTACCATCTGGCGGCTCAGCCTATCAAGGCACAGATAGTTTGCTCGACCTTTTAATAGCGCGACATTGCCATAGAAACCGAGCGCATCAATCATCAAGGGTAAATCACGATGAAAAAGCTGCTCTTGCAGGTTTTTAGAACCCGTGCTGATAATGACTTTTTTACCACTGAGCAGCGCCGGTACCAGATACGCAAAGGTTTTTCCTGTACCAGTTCCTGCTTCAACCACTAATTGCGATTGCTGGGCAATCGCTTTAGCGACCGCTTCAGCCATGTCAATTTGCGCCTGCCGCGCTTGAAAGCCAGCAATGGCTTTACCTAATGCGCCTTGTGAAGAGAAGGTTTTTGCAATCATCAAAAAGTGGGTATCAGTATTCGTTGCGGGGCATTATGTCAGGTTTGATGAGCTGGCGCGAATCCAAGTGCAACCCGCGCCAGTTAGGTGTGTTCTATTTGCGATTGAGGTAACGAGATAACCAAGCTGGCCCTTCGTACCCACTCTCCGTTTGGGTCATTGCTTTTGCCGCCTCGGCGGGTGATGCTCGGCTCTCCCACATGTCTTCCAAAATGATTTCGTCAATTTGATGGTCTCCCATCAATGCACTCACTCTTTCCATATACAGCTTTCGTGCGAGGAGTTCTCTATCCATAAATACCGCCTTAAGACACTCTGTGAGGAAGAAAATTAGCAAAAGCCTAACGGTGAACCCGTTTATATATTGAAAAAAACTTAATAATAGATTAATTATAGCCCCTATATTGCGGGGCGCCTCACCGTTTACTCGCTCACGAATTAGTTTTTAGAACGAAAAAAATCATGCACGGAAGTAATTAATAATGGAAAGAAAAACACTGCTCACTCATTGTAGTGATGCGCCCGGACTTATCTCTAAAATCACGAACATTTGTTATAAACATCAACTCAATATTATTCATAACAATGAGTATGTTGATAACATCAGTGGTCACTTTTTTATGCGTACTGAATTGGAAGGCTACTTTAACGACACCACCCTTCTAGCCGACCTTGACCAAGCCTTGCCTGCACATGCAAAGCGTAAACTGATTGATTCTTCGCGCAAACGCATCGTTATTTTGGTGACTAAAGAAGCACATTGCTTGGGCGATATTTTGATTAAGAATTATGATGGCAGCTTGGATGTCGATATTGCTGCAGTGATTGGCAATTACGATACGCTGCAAAATCTGACCGAAAAGTTTGATATCCCGTATCACCATGTTTCTCATGAAGGGCTAAACCGCGAGGAACATGAGCAGAAATTGTTGGAAGTGCTGGACCAATATCACGCCGACTATTTGGTCCTCGCCAAATATATGCGGGTACTCACTCCTGGTTTTGTCGATAAGTACCATCACAAAATTATTAATATTCACCACAGCTTTTTACCGGCATTCATTGGTGCAAAACCTTACCAGCAAGCGTACGAGCGCGGTGTGAAAATCATTGGTGCGACGGCGCACTTTGTCACTAATGATTTAGATGAAGGCCCGATTATTAAGCAAGACGTGATCCCGGTTGATCACACATTCAGCGCGCAAAACATGGCGCAAGCTGGACGGGACGTTGAGAAAAATGTGCTGAGTAAGGCCTTGAACAAAGTCATCAACGATCACGTTTTTGTTTATGGCAACAAAACGGTCATTTTATAGCAAAGCGAAGAGTGTTCTTCACGAACATAGCAAAGACAAAAGGCGCGATTTGCGCCTTTTGTTGTTTTACGATTGCTGGCTGATCACTCCAAGTAATAACACCACCGGCTAGCTTGGACCATAGATTATAACTTAATCGCCAGCTCGACCCCTTGACGAATCGCACGCACAGCATCAAGCTCACCAGCATAATCGGCACCACCAATCACATGCATCTTCTCACCCAATGATGCCCATTTATCTTCAAAAGGACGCACTGATTCTTGCCCGGCACAAATCACTATTTTATCGGCGTCTAACAGCAAAGGATTACCATCAAGCGTGATATGTAAACCGTCAGCGGCAATTTTTTCATAACCGACACCACCCAGTAGAGTCACTCCACGCTTTTCTAAGGTGCGTTTATGGATCCAACCAGTGGTCTTACCGGGGCCTTTACCTACTCGTCCTTTGCGACGCTGCAATAGCCACACCGTTTTTTCACTCATACCATCAGGGAATGGGTACAAACCACCGGGATAAGTAATCTCTTTATCAATGCCCCAATCATGCAGCCAATCATCAAGTGTATGCTCTGTCGGCTCAGTCAGCATAGTGGCGACGTCAACACCAATGCCACCAGCACCAACAATCGCAACTTTTTCGCCAACGGGCGTTTTTTCACGGATCAGCGTTTGGTAATCCAGCACCTTTTCTAGGTTATCAATACCCTCAATTTTGACTTTTCTCGGCTCGACACCCGACGCCATCACCACTTCATCGTACGGTTCGAGCATCTCAAAATTGACGTCAGTATCTAAATGCAGATGCACACCGGTTTGATCAATACGATTTGCAAAGTAGCGAATGGTTTCTCGAAACTCTTCTTTGCCGGGAATTTGCATCGCCAAGCGGAACTGGCCACCAATGCGATCATTTTTTTCAAACAGATCAACATGATGCCCACGCTCAGCCAAGGTAGTCGCACAAGCAAGCCCCGCCGGACCTGCGCCAATCACCGCCATTTTTTTCGGCTGAGCCGCTGGGCGAATAACCATTTCCGTTTCATAACAGGCCCGCGGATTGACGAGACAACTGGCTCGTTTGCCTTTAAATACGTTATCTAAACAAGCTTGGTTACAGCCGATACATGTATTGATCAGCGCGGCTTTTCCTTGCTCCGCTTTGGCAACAAATTCTGGATCGGCAAGAAACGGACGCGCCATCGACACCATATCCGCTTGACCCGTTGCTAATATTCTTTCTGCTTCTTCTGGAGTGTTGATACGATTACAGGTCACAACGGGTACAGAGAGATGCGGGCGGATTTTTTCCGTTACCCAAGTAAAAGCAGCACGTGGTACTTGAGTCGCTATCGTTGGAACGCGCGCTTCATGCCAACCGATGCCCGTATTGATAATGGTCACGCCAGCTTGTTCAAGTGCCTTCGCGAGTATTAAAACCTCTTCAAAAGTGCTGCCCTCTTCGACTAAATCCAGCATTGAAAGACGGAAAATGATGATGAACTCTTTACCAACCACTGCACGAATCGCTTTCACTATCTCAATGGGTAAACGGATACGATTTTCGTAACTACCGCCCCAATCGTCGTAACGCATGTTGGTACGTTTACAGATGAATTGGTTGATCAAATACCCTTCCGAGCCCATCACTTCCACACCATCGTATCCTGCAAGGTGAGCTAATTCAGCACTACTGGCAAAGGCATCAATGGTTTTTTTTATCTGACGAGCACTCATTTCACTCGGCGCAAAACGCGCAATAGGTGCTTTAATCGCCGAAGCACTTTGGGCAAAAGGGTGCATTGCGTATCGGCCTGCATGCAGCAATTGCAAGGCGATCTTTCCACCTTGGCGATGCACTGCCTCAGTCACAACTTGGTGTGCACGTGCGTGTTTTGCTTTGCTAAATTCGGCACTGAAAGGGTGAAGTCGACCGCGCAAATTAGGCGAAAAACCGCCCGTCACAATCAGCCCAACCCCACCTTTTGCACGCTCTTCATAAAAAGCGGCCAGCTTATGGAGCCCTTCCTTATGCTCTTCTAATCCCGTGTGCATTGATCCCATCAATACACGGTTGCGTAACTGAGTAAATCCTAAATCTAAAGGCTCTAACAGATGTGGGTACATGGCGACTTCACTTTTATAATTATGCGTTATGGTCTGACCAGAATATTATTGCCCACAAAAAAAATCAAACAAGTGTTTACATTTTTGTAACACCGATCAATCTTGCGGTTGTTTGGGTATACTAGATCACGTAGGATGTAAGCCATTAATATCTCAAGGGTAATCCCCTTTATTCATTTAACACGCTTGCGAATAGCCGCAGTGGAGAAACAATGAGATCACTATTTCGATTTATCGGCTTGATATTTAAAGGTTTTTGGAAAATCATTACCTTTATTCGTTTAGCCTTAACCAACCTGTTCTTTTTGCTCAGTATTGCACTGATTTATTTCTTGTATGTGCATGCCGATTCTCCCCTGCCCACCATAGAAAAAGAGTCCGCATTAGTGATGAACTTATCGTGACCAATTGTTGAACAAAGTTCTTACATCAATCCGATGGATTCAGTGACTGGCTCATTTTTTGGCAAAGACTTACCCAAAGAAAATGTATTATTTGATGTAGTAGAGACCATTCGCCACGCGAAAGACGATGCGAAAATCACAGGCCTTGTGCTTGCTCTCGGAGAAATGCCAGAAACCAACCTCACCAAGCTGCGTTATATTGCTAAAGCGCTCAATGAATTTAAAGCCACGGGCAAACCCATCTACGCGGTGGGAGATTTCTATAATCAAAGCCAATACTACTTAGCAAGCTACGCCGATAAAATCTATTTGGCACCGGATGGCGCGGTGATGCTGAAAGGCTACAGTGCCTATTCAATGTACTACAAAACTTTGCTGGAAAAGCTGGATGTCAACACGCACGTTTTCCGGGTCGGTACTTATAAATCAGCCATTGAGCCATTTATTCGTGACGATATGTCCGACGCGGCGAAAGAGTCCGCCTCTCGCTGGTTAACGCAGTTGTGGGGAGCATACGTCGATGACGTAGCGACCAACCGTAAGATTGACGAGAAAACGTTAAACCCATCAATGGATGAATTTCTGACCCAATTAAAAGCGACCGAGGGAGATCTCGCCGCTTTATCATTAAAATTAGGGCTAGTGGATGAATTGGCCACTCGCCAACAAATGCGCCGATCGCTCGCCGAAACATTTGGCAGCAATGGAGAAGATAGCTACAACGCTGTAGGTTACTACGAATATCAAGCCACCATTAAGCCACCATTTAACGCTGAAATGGACGATGTGGCGGTGATCATCGCCAGCGGTACCATAATGGATGAATCGCAACCACGCGGTACAGTGGGTGGTGATACCACCGCTGCATTACTTCGCCAAGCGCGTAACGATGATAAAGTCAAAGCCGTCGTATTGCGTGTGGACAGCCCTGGGGGCAGCGCCTTTGCCTCTGAAGTTATCCGTAATGAAATTCAAGCGTTAAAAGACGCAGGCAAACCGGTTGTCGTCTCAATGTCGAGCCTTGCAGCGTCTGGCGGTTATTGGATTTCCATGAGTGCAGATAAAATTGTCGCGCAGCCAACCACGTTAACGGGTTCAATCGGTATTTTTAGTGTCCTCACCACCTTCGAAAAAGGGCTCAACAAACTAGGGGTTTATACCGATGGCGTAGGAACCTCACCTTTTTCAGGTATCGGTGTCACCACGGGGCTAACAAAAGGCGTGGCCGACGCTCTGCAACTGGGCATTAACCATGGTTACCAGCGTTTCATAAGTTTGGTGGGAGAGAACCGTGGCCTTTCATTGGCACAAGTCGATCAGGTCGCGCAAGGCCGTGTATGGACAGGGCAAGATGCGATGGATCATGGCTTAGTCGACCAAATGGGTGACTTTGATGATGCCATTAAGCTCGCCGCTCAACTGGCACAATTAGAGACCTACAATATTTATTGGGTAGAAGAGCCCCTTTCTACCGCAGAGCAGTTCTTGCAAGACATCATGAATCAAGTACAGGCTCGTTTTGGTTTTGATGTATCAACGCTGGTACCAGCATCGCTACAACCTGTAGCAAAACAATGGGTGCAAGATGCCAGCTTACTCAACCATTTTAATGATCCAAAAGGGCAATATGCGTTCTGCCTAAACTGCCAAGTTCAGTAATAATATCAATCTATAAAAGATAAAAAACCATTGGGGCGCTTTGTGTTGAGCGCCCCTTTTTATATTAAGTGAATACGCTATAATCCCCCGCTCTGTTCCCCTACACGAGTGATTTCTAGCTATGGCAAGAAAACATATCTACATCGCCTACACTGGCGGTACTATCGGCATGCTAAAATCCGACCATGGTTATGTCCCTATTGCGGGCTTCATGGAGAAACAACTCGCAGGCATGCCTGAGTTTCAGCGCCCTGAAATGCCTGAGTTCACCATTCATGAATATGACCCTCTGATTGACTCCTCGGATATGACGCCTGAAGATTGGCAACAAATCGCCAACGATATTCGAGATAATTATGATAAATACGATGGCTTTGTGATTTTACATGGTACGGATACCATGGCTTACACCGCATCGGCACTCTCTTTCATGTTGGAAAACTTAGGTAAACCCGTCATCGTGACAGGCTCACAAATTCCGTTGGCCGAATTGCGCTCTGACGGACAAGCGAATTTACTTAATGCATTGCACATCGCCGCTAATTACCCCATCAATGAAGTGACGTTATTCTTCAATAACCAGTTGATGCGGGGTAACCGCAGTGTCAAGTCACACGCCGATGGTTTTAATGCGTTTACCTCGCCGAACCTTCCTCCGCTGTTAGAAGCTGGGATCAATATTCAAATCAGCAGTAACATTAAAGTTGGTGAACAGCCGCAAGGAGCCTTCCGAGTCCATAGCATTACACCACAACCGATTGGTGTGATTACTATGTACCCTGGCATCTCTCACGAAGTGATCCGCAATACCTTATTACAGCCAGTCAACGCGATGATTTTGCTAACTTTTGGTGTAGGCAATGCACCTCAAAATGCACAACTATTAGCGCATTTAAAAGAAGCTTCAGAACGTGGCGTAATCGTCATGAACTTAACTCAGTGCTTAGCAGGTAAGGTTAACATGGGCGGTTACGCGACCGGTTGTGCACTTGCAGAAGCGGGCGTGATCAGCGGCTACGACATGACACCAGAAGCCGCTTTAGCCAAGCTTCACTATTTACTGAGCCAGAATCTTTCTTATGAAGAAGTGAAGCAGAAAATGCAGGAAGTGTTACGTGGTGAAATGAGCTTATAGCTTTAAGCACCCACAATGTGTTTCCCCTCATTAACAAAATCCCCAACTCAATGAATTGGGGATTTTCGTATTCTGTATAAGTCAAAATAGACTCATTCGTGGTTTGGATTAACTCGAACAATATCGTCTTGTCCGTTTTGAAAGCGCTTTTTCAGCTCACTTTTTGACTTAAAACTGATTTCTCCACCAGCGGCAACTGTCATATGGTCCGCTTCTACATTATGCTTAGATTGATACAACATCACAGCTTGCATGCATGAATCTCGCTGTGTTTGTGAAAGTGGTGTACCTTCAGGCCACTTACCCGTTTCAACAGCGTGCATTAATCGCTTGTAAGCTTCGGTGGTGATGGCGTTAATGAGTTGATCGGCATCCATGGTCTATCCTTAATTAACGAATTCGTCACAAACATAACTTGCCATGATATTGAGTCAAGGCAAGCCCAATAAATAAGTGTATTTGATCACAAGCTAATATTATGAATTTGATAAAAGTGCCCATGATTCTCAGCCTATCACTTCTTATAAGTGGCTGCTTTGAGAATAACAGAGATACCGACAAGCTATGTGCTGATAATCCTAATTTGCGCTGTGAAAGGCTCAATATAAATGATGGGCAATGTAGAGTTCCACGCACGGACCTTATCTGGCATCGATTTGAAGTGCTTAAAAATCCAAGCGATAGCAACAAGATTAAAGAATACGGATTAGTTCAAGCTTATCGAAAATGTCTTGAGCTCGCTTCACAAATTCAAGCGATTGATCAAACAGAACTGAAACAACGTCGATTTTCAGCACTCATCAATACAGGCAAAGATTTAGAGCAGATTGAACAAGAGCTTCAGTCATCCAGCTCCGCGGAAACCTTATACTTTCTCTGGAGTCAGATTGGTGATAAAAGAGCACAAAGGGAATTCTTACAACGTGAAGGTAAACCCGAGCTAGATACAGCAGAAATGCAATACGCTCTCGCTACTTTTTATGTTCAACGGGATCGAGAAAAAGCAATCTATTTGCTCCATCGAACCTTAGAACTCAGCCCAAAAGGCAGTATCAACCTTGATGCTATCAAATCTCTTGCCAGTACCAACCAAATACTTAAGCAAAGTGAAAAAGCTTATATCTGGGCAATGGTAGGGAAAACATTCAATATACCGGTCGCTTCAGAAACTGAACTCAAATTATTATATGGTTTTGATCAAAATAAATTTGATGCACTGGACGACATCGCAGAAAAAATCGTCACTGCACTCAAAAAGGGGCAATTTACACCGGCCCTCATTCCCATCGAATTTACAGACTAACAAAGTGTAACCATAAAACGAAGAGCGGTGATAAGTTCACCGCTTTTTCACTTTTTGTTGAAAATTAACGACACTGAATTGACACAAAATCGTTCGCCTGTTGTTTGAGGCCCATCAGGAAAGACATGCCCTAGATGGCTATCACATACCGCACAACGGATCTCAGTTCGAATCATTCCATGCGTTAAATCTTCAAGATAGCGGATCGCAGTATCCTTGATCGGTGCATCAAAGCTTGGCCAGCCACACCCTGAATCATACTTATTGTTGGAGACAAATAACGGGCTACTGCAACAGGTACACGCGTATACGCCTGTGTCACGATTGTGTAATAACTTGCCACTAAACGGGGCTTCTGTACCGCGTTGACGACAAACATAAAACTCATCATCTGTTAGCCTTTCACGCCAGTATTCATCAGGCTTAACGCTATTTTCAACCTTTGATTTCACTTACAAAACTTCCCTTCTTCTCAATGTTGCTATGGTACTTTTTATGCCAAAGACTTGCGCACCCTAGCCTTTGTAGCACATACTTTCTCACCATGAAATGGGCAGTATGTAATTTCTGAACGGCTTTAGGAAGGCCAAAGTATTTTACGCAAACTGAGAGTAAACAGAAACGGTATTAAGTTTAAAATTTAATCACTTGCGACTAATTGTGAAAAAAAGCGTCGCTTTTTTTTGACTTTAAACAAGTTAAGTCCGATTATCTGTTGCAGACATTTACTGGGTTCTGTAATTTTACTACCAGTTATCTTTAATCAGAAATTAAGTTGTGGAGCAACTATAATGACTATCAAAGTAGGTATTAACGGTTTTGGCCGTATCGGTCGTTTCGTATTCCGTGCAGCGCAAGAGCGCAACGACATCGAAGTTGTAGGTATTAACGACCTTATCGACGTAGATTATATGGCATACATGTTAAAGTATGACTCAACTCACGGTCGTTTCAACGGCACTGTTGAAGTTGAAGCTGGCAACCTAGTTGTAAACGGCAAAACTGTACGTGTAACAGCTGAGCGTAACCCAGAAGATCTAAAATGGGATGCAATCGGTGTTGACGTGGTTGCTGAAGCAACAGGTCTATTCCTAGACGACGCAACCGCTCGTAAGCACATCACTGCTGGCGCGAAAAAAGTTGTTCTAACTGGTCCTTCAAAAGACGCGACTCCAATGTTCGTAATGGGTGTTAACCACGCTTCTTACGCTGGTCAAGACATCGTTTCTAACGCTTCTTGTACTACAAACTGCCTAGCACCTATCGCTAAAGTTCTTAATGACAAGTGGGGCATCGAGTCTGGTCTTATGACTACTGTTCACGCAACGACAGCGACTCAAAAAACTGTAGATGGTCCTTCTGCGAAAGACTGGCGTGGTGGTCGTGGTGCTTCTCAAAACATCATCCCATCTTCAACTGGCGCAGCTAAAGCAGTTGGCGTTGTAATCCCAGAACTAAACGGCAAACTGACTGGTATGGCTTTCCGCGTACCTACAGCGAACGTTTCTGTAGTTGACCTAACTGTTAACCTACAAAACCCAGCATCTTACGCAGAAATTTGTGCTGAAATGAAGCGCGCTTCTGAAAACGAATTCGCTGGCGTTCTAGGCTACACTGAAGATGCCGTTGTTTCTCAAGACTTCATCGGCGAAATCAACACATCTGTATTCGATGCTAAAGCTGGTATCGCACTGACTGACAAATTCGTTAAAGTTGTATCTTGGTACGACAACGAAATCGGTTACTCAAACAAAGTTCTAGACCTAATCGCTCACGTTTCTAAATAATCGTAGTGTTTAGCGAAGAAATTCGTTGAGAACAAAAAGGCGACCATTGTGTCGCCTTTTTAGTATCTGTCCCTTTCCTTATGTGGGACTGCGTTAGACAATCCGAGCCGTTCCTCACTTATTTATCCGGTAGGAATGGCATGAGGTATCGAATTTATGGATCTGCAATCTCTCCCTACCCTGACTTATCTTTCTGACAACGTCACTATCGTTGAGAAAGAGGGCGTTAAAATTGTTCGCGTTATTCATGACAAAGCGACCGCCGGAATTACACTGCATGGCGGCCATGTCATCTCATTCACTCCTAAAGGACAAGATGAGCTCATTTGGATGAGTGACACGGCCATTTTTGACGGTAAAGCCGCTCTAAGAGGCGGGATCCCTGTTTGTTGGCCATGGTTTGGCCGTATTGCTGCACCAGCCCATGGTTTCGCACGCACCAGTGAATGGGCACTGATTGAACATAGAGAAAACGATCAGGGCGTCATTATCGTGCTAGGGCTCAACCATTCGCCCCAAACACTGGCTATTTGGCCATTTCAATTCCAAACTCGTCTTTATGTTGAAATCGGTGACAAGTTAAAAGTCACTTTAGAAACGACCAATACGGATGAGAAAGCATGGACGTTTTCTGCAGCGCTGCACAGCTACCTCAAGGTTGGTAATATTACCCAGACCACTACTACAGGTATGGGCGTTGAATATATAGACAGCTTACAAGATGCAAAAATGTGTCAAGGTGGTTCAACACTCATCCTCACCGATACGATTGATCGCGTCTATACCGCGCCTGAAGCACAAATTCAGGTCCAAGATCCTGTTTTGAATCGCACGTTAGTGGTTGAAAACTCTGGACACAACTCTGCCGTCTTGTGGAATCCATGGGCTCAAGGCGCTCAATCAATGGCAGATATGCCTGACGATGGTTATCAAACGATGCTTTGTGTTGAATCTACACTGCATGCCCCTTGCTTATCCGCTGGAAAAACCTTGCAACCAGGTGAAAGCCATCAGCTCGTCACGACGGTTTTTTCCAACTAAGCTTTTTTGGCGAATTTTCCATCATCGTACTCATCCTGAGGGCAGTGAAATCACGCTGTCCTTTTTATTTCTAGCCGCAGACGCTAAACTGGCGCCTTTGTTTTTCAAGCGAGATCTTCATGGCGTATCTGTGCCCCCTTTGCCTGCAACCTCTGTTGCAACAGCAGCAAATATTGAAATGTGAAAATAATCATCAATTTGATATAGCCAAAGAGGGCTACGTCAATTTGATGCCTGCTCATCATAAACGCTCAAAAGATCCGGGTGATAATAAAGAGATGATGCAGGCTCGTCGCCGTTTTCTTGAAGGTGGACATTACGATCTGATGCGTCAGACGGTCGCTCAGTTGTGCAGTAAGTATCTGCAAGATTCTTCTTATCAGTTTTTAGACATCGGCTGCGGCGAAGGTTACTACACCCAATTTGTCGCTCAAACGCTTGCACAACACTCGATACAATCGGTCACCTATGGGTTAGATATCTCTAAAATCGCCGTCCGTTATGCAGCAAAGCGCTACCCTATGGTCAACTTTGTCGTTGCCTCCAGCCACCGCTTGCCCTTTGACGATGCTTCCCTAGCCGGTATATTACGAATTTATGCGCCCTGTAAAGCGCAAGAGCTTTACCGCTGCATTCAAAACCAAGGAGTGGTGATTACCGTTACACCAGCGGCAAGGCACCTCTATCAGTTAAAAGAAGGGATCTATCCTAATGTTCAACTGCACGATGAAACCGCAGAAGAGATAGCTGGGTTTACATTAGTAGAGCAACAAAAACTGCACTACACCATGGCATTAAGCGGTAACGATGCTTTTGATTTATTACAGATGACGCCGTTTGCATGGCGGGCCAGTGATGAGCTACGAGCGCAATTAAAGCAAGCTGAGCAATTTAATTGTGAGGCCGATTTTATGATCAGCGTTTACCGTAAAGTTATTTGATAATAATTCTCATTATATTGTAAATCGACAGTGTCTCCATTATTATGCCAAATTCACAATGGAGACCCTCATGCGCTTAGTTACTTCTCTGGCTCTACTATTACCACTTTTTGGCTGTGCTTCGCACCAGCCGAAGCCCATTGCTCACTTTTATGACTACCAATTATCCACCCCTAGCGGCAAACCATTGAATCTCAATTCGCTGCCGAATGAGATAAAAAATGCCGATATCATTTTAGTCGGTGAGTGGCATACACACCCAGCCATTCATCGCTTCCAAACCGAGCTATTGGCACAACTCAGCCGAGAAAACACCCATGTAGCCTTGTCTATGGAACAATTTTCACGCGATGAACAAGAGATACTGAACCGCTATCTAGCAGGAGAAATCGGCGAACAATACCTTATTTCTCAGACCAGAGCGTGGCCAAACTACCAAAGTGACTACCGCCCACTGGTTGAATTTGCAAAATCACAGCAGTTGGATGTCATTGCCGCTAATGCGCCTAAACCTTTCGTACGTTGTATCGGCAAAGTAGGGATCAAATACCTTGATAAATTAACGCCAGTAGAGCGGGCTCAGGTTGCAAACCAAATTGACACCTCAGCCTCTCCCTACAAAGCGAAGTTCATGGCATCAATGCATCACGGCTCAAAAGATCAAACAGAAAAACAGTACGCAGCTCAGGTCACTTGGGATGAAACGATGGCAGAAAGCATGGTGGATTATTTACAAAACCACCCGACAGCTCAGGTGATGCACATCGCAGGCAAGTTCCACACCGAGCACGGTTTAGGCACGGCGCATTCTATCCTTCGTCGAAATCCTGATTTAAAGGTTGCCATCATCACGCCCGTAGAGGATACCCAGACGTCGTATCCTGATTTCCAACTCACTGTACTGCCAATTCCCACTGCCTATGTTCAAGCAGAGCATCGCATGCAAGCCTATCAACAGATAAAGAATCGCAACACAGATCTCATTTGCGACTGATAAACCACAACCAATGCGCCTTTTTATTCTTTTTAGACAAAATCGGCGTGTTTTTTTCTTGCATACATTTCATACAAAATGCGAATATTTTGCACAAGTTTTCCATCAATCTGCCGATAGATTAACTGATGGCATTTATAGGAGAGAAGTATGACACCAGTAGGAACAAGCTCAGCGCAACTGCATTCACTCCAACAAGTTAAAGCTCAAGCTAATTCTACAGCGGCATCCACCCCCTCTGCCCCGCTCAAAGTGGAGCAGAATAGCGTCACTTTGTCTGATGAAGGCAAAGCCTTGCTCGCAGCGCTGCAACAACTCGACAAACAGAGTAAGTTAGAAAACAAAGAGAAAACCGTGACAGGTAAAGTGGAGTCGTTTGCTCATGGTGCTTTGGGGTTAGATCATCCAGATAAAAAACCAGAAGAAGACGACAGCTCCTATTCTGCAGGGAAATATTTTTCCGCCGCGGCAACAATAGGTGGTTTGTTACTGCTTCTCTAGTCTTTTAGATTTCTATTAGATACTAATTACGGTTTGGATGATTGATAATATGGTCCTCCCAGTCGATAACATCAATCTCATAAACGACTTTGTTGCGAACACTTTCTTGCGCGGCGTGCATCGCCTCTTTGGAGCCGGTAATCAAAGGATGCCATTGCGGCAATGTTTTTCCTTCTGACAGTACACGATAGGCGCACGTATCCGGCAACCAGTTAAATTCATCAATTTTATCACGCGTCAGTTTTAAGCACTCCTCACCAGAATTGAAACGGTTTGGATAATCCTTACATGAGCAGGTATCGCTGTTTAACCAACTGCAAGCGACATTGGTGTAATAGACCTCATCACTATCTTCATCCATTAACTTGTGTAAGCAACACTTACCGCATCCATCACAAAGCGACTCCCACTCCGATTCCGTCATTTGTTCTAATTTCTTATTTTGCCAGAATGGTGTGCTCATGAGTCTTTATCTTACTTAACGAATGGGGTGCGTGTTATACCTCCACACCATCCAAAGTTCAAGGATAAAAACGGCTTGTTAATTTAGGAAGCTATTGCTGTACACTTCGGTCACATCTGCTACGATCATCACCCTTTTATTTTTACTGGTACTCAATTATGGAATGCAGACTTGGTTGTGTGCGTGTTGTATCGCTCCTAGTATTTCTTCCTCCATCCCGGGTATGGAGCAAGGAAAGCCAGCTGGTGTACGTTGCATTCAACTTAATGACGCTAATTTGTGCAAGTTATTTGGTAAGCCTGAACGTCCAAAAGTATGCCACGAGTTTAAACCTTGCCCGATGGTCTGTGGCAACACGAACCAAGAAGCTTTGACCAACATTACCGAACTTGAGCAAACGACTGGCTAACCTCTGTTTATCCGTTTATTAAGGCTCTATATCTAAACTATAGATGATGTGTAACGAATCATTATTGTGACTCTTTAGATTACTGTCATTTCAACACGATCTTTTCCCGCAGTTTTGGCTTTATATAAAGCATCATCAGCAAGAGTTAATTCATCCGTTTTACGATAATACGAGTAATAAGCAACTCCCATACTAACCGTAATTCCCTTTATGGTAGGAAAAGCCATTAAACTATGGTTTTTTATGGTACTAATGATTTGTTCAGCGAAATTCAACGCTTCTTCCGATGTATTAAAATAAGCTACAATCGCAAACTCCTCACCACCAATACGAGCCAATGTTTGGCCTTTTTTCATCAAAGAATTAGCCTGATTTGCAACGTACTTTATTACTTCATCACCGACGCCATGGCCAAATGAATCATTCACAGA
>AEZC01000013.1 GCA_000257205.1 Vibrio ordalii ATCC 33509
TTTATGATGCGCTTACGATTTATCCAGCCCAGTCACGCACAGCAAACAAAAATGAAGGACATTTGTCCTCCCTAATCGGTAGGCGATCATGATTTTATAGAATCGTTTTTCGAAAAGAGGCACACAGATAGACACTGTAGGTATGCAGGGCCAGAAGAGAAATAGGAATCGATTTATAGGTTTACAGTGTAAATGGCCCTAAATAGGGCCAATTGAGTCTATCTCTGAGCTGTGATATTTATGAATTAACGGCTTTGATAAGGATAGAAGTATCCATTCTTCCCTCACCTTGCTCAGACAAGGCTTGGTAAGCATGATAAGTTTTTTCTGTCATCGGCAATTTGAGATCGTTTCGTTGCGCTTCATCCAAACAAAAACCCAAGTCTTTGATCATCCAATCAATGGCAAAGCCGTAATCAAATTTGCCCATTGACATGTTGACGGCGCGATTTTCCATCTGCCATGAACCTGCCGCTCCATTTTTCAAACAATCAACCAAAACGCCAATATCTAACCCTGATTTTTCCGCTAAGACCAACCCTTCCGACAGGCCATTTAATACGCCAGCAATGCAAATTTGATTGACCATTTTTGTGCGTTGTCCTTGCCCTGCTTTCCCCATCAGCACCGATGACTTGCCATAAGCACGAAATACGGGTTGCAGCTGCTCAAACAGTTCGGCATCTCCACCACACATAATGGTTAGCACACCATTTTCAGCCCCTGATTGGCCACCAGAAACAGGAGCATCCATAAAGCGAATCCCCGCTTTATGAGCCACAGCCGCCAGCTCTTCGGCTAACAGTGCCGATGTGGTGGTGTGATCAACCAAAATTGCGCCGCGTTTCATCGCCCCTATCGCGCCGCCGTCACTGGTCGTTATGCTGCGGACATCATCATCATTGCCAACGCAGGTTAAAACCACGTCGGCATCTTGCACGCACTCTGCGACGGTTTGCTCTGCATGCCCATGATGGTGCTGCGCCCACTGCTGTGCTTTAGCTTGAGTGCGGTTGTAGACGCTAACCTCAAATCCTGCATTTCTTAAATGCCCAGCCATTGGGTATCCCATGACTCCTAATCCAATAAAACTGACTTTCATTAATTTCTCCTTTTATTATTACCCAGCAACCCAAACGGACGAGCACACGCAACTGAGTGTAAGCTGTATGTATCCTTGCGTTATTCTCTATGAATAAGACCACGGTTAGCAATGCACAGATAAAAAAAAGCCGAGTCAATCACTCGGCTTCTCATTAATTCGCTCTATTACAGCTCAGCGTTATGGTAAACCTGCTGTACATCATCACAGTCATCTAGCATGTCGAGGAACTTCTGGAATTTCTCCGCCTCTTCACCCGTAACCGGTGTGTGTGTTTGTGGAACGAACGTAATTTCTTCGACATCGATAGTCAAATCAGGGAATTGATTATTGAGCGATGTTTTCACTTTGAAGAATTCAGTGTTAGGTGCAAATACAGTGATCACACCCTCTTCCAGTTCAACATCCGTCACATCGACATCATCCATCATCAGTGCTTCAAGGATAGAATCTTCATCATCCCCTTTGAACTGAAATACCGCTTGGTGATCAAACATGTGTGATACGGTACCTGGAGTACCAATTTTCGCCCCCGTTTTAACAAAGCATTGACGCACATCTTGGAACGTACGGTTGCCATTATCTGTTAAGCAGTCAACGATAACACTTGCGCCGCCAGGGCCAAAACCTTCGTAACGAGCAGGTTGGTAGTCTTCACCACCACCACCACTGGCTTTATCTAGCGCTTTATCAATAACGTGGCCTGGAACTTGGTCTTTCTTCGCTTTTGTGATCAGGTGGCGTAAAGACAAGTTCATGTCTGGGTCCGAACCACCATTTTTCGCACACATGTAAATTTCTTTACCGTATTTGGAATAGACTTTAATTTTTGCGCCTTGAGTTTTCGCCATTGAGGCTTTGCGCACTTCAAAACTTCTTCCCATAGGGATGATCTCTCTAATTCAATTTAATGCGAGGGATTTTAGCAAAAAGTGGGATCATTTCAATTTTCCACTTAGCAAAGACATGAATGCTACGCAACACCCATCACTCTTTTGTATTTGTTCACCGATTGTACAAACCACTCTTTTTCGGCCTCACTGGCAATTTTAGACTGCTGCTGAGTGATCGCTTCAGGCCCTGCTTTTCCTTGCTTGAGTTTCCAAACAAGAAAGGAAGCTTGTTTATCGAGCTCTACTTTGTTTTTCTCTTCAGTGGCAAGTAAAGATAGGTTGAAGGACATGAGTTAGCCTAGATCGGTAAATACGTGGCACGAAATATAGCATAGGACATGGGAAAATTAAGAGCATAAATGTGCAATTTATCGGAATGAAATCAAGAAAATTGGAAAATATAAAGGGTGGCTATGCGCCACCCTTGGGGGATCAATGGTGAGAACTCGTCAGTGAAGTATGCCTAACTCCTTCGCTTCCTCAATAGTTAAACCACTTTCCCGAATCTCTCTTAATGCTTCAATACGACGACGAGCTTCGGATGATTTAAGGTTTTTAACTGGTTTTTGTGTTTCTACTTCTTCCGTGAAGTCCCACTTATTTGCAATATCAGTCATTTCGTCATGGTCAATAGAATTTATGGACATCGTTACCTCCGAACAAACCACGTAAGGGACATGTAATCTGTAGCAAACGGCATTTCATTTGTTAAGTATATTTAGTTCATATTGTGATTTTGGCGATGGTTTAGAAACCTTATTTTTAAAACTATTAATATTACTTTGCCAACCTTGCTAGACGAGGCTAAATTTAAATATTGCATGCATGAATTCAAGCGTTTTAGCGCTCATTTTATTCTGTTGCATACTATCGTAGTCCCCCCTACCCCACACTCTTTTAATGTGCTGATTTTTAGCACATGGTTCCCCATTTCTGTTTGGCAAATAAGCTTGAAATACACCAGACTGTAGTTAATGCATTTAAAGTTGTAGGTAAGACGTCATGTATAAACTTCACGACTGGTTAACTGAGATCCATCAATGGCATCTGAACAAGCGCTATGATCAGGTAGCTCAATTACAACCGCTGATCCTTAATGTTCCACAGCAGATCTGGGGGCCTGGTCTGAGTGATGATCAAAGTAAAGCTATTGCTTGTTGGCTTGATGCTTGCCTGAGCCAATATGAGTACTACAAGCTCATTGACGGTGAGCTTGCCTTCCAATATCTGCAGCTTGCTTACGCTCGTTTTCAGCGTTGTGTGTCGGAGCCGGGTAGTGAACTTGAGTTAAAAGCTTGGTGTATAAAACGGATGCAGCAGTTGATGGTACTGAGTTTGGAGCATCTCAACCAACAGCACGTTGATGAGGCCTTATCCCGAAGTTTAATTGATGCTCATGCTCAATTTCTTGCATATCACGCATGGAACGATGATCAAGGTATAAAGCGAGGGTATTAATTGATTACAGGGATCAACAGATAAAAAAATAGCGAGTTATATCACTCGCTAAAAACATACATGAGCCAATCTATTAATTGATCAGATAGGACAAAAGGTTGTCTATTCGCTTTCTATACTAGTGGACCTTCTAAACAAAATGTCAGCTATCTGTCAATGTTGTGTTGTAAATTGATTTTTAAATACCAATAGCGACTTCATCAAGTGCCCGGAATACGGATTCATCTAAATGCCCCTCGTACACTTGCTTGCACACTTTGCGACGTACCGCGAGACCAGAGATCAAACGTTCGATCGACAAATGTTTATTCTCATTTTTCGTGTTGTAGAGCTCGATCAATTTACTTAACGTCTCATAAGAGATCGCCTCATTTCCAACCCTCAGCCAATCAAGCTTATCAATCAGCTCTGTACACTCTTCCTTGATTGAGGATGGCGGGTGTCCAGTCATTGCTGATAACGCCGTTATACTGCGTTCTAGGGCCTCTGGAGAGGTATATTTAGATAAGGTAATCGTAATTTCATCGGCATTGATCTCTACTAGGTGTTTGCGCTGCTTGACTCTCCGTCCTAGCTTACCCTTGGGGGACGGTGCTTTACGCTGAATCGGTTCAAATTCACCATCAATGATCTCCGAAAGTTCTTCTAGCTTTTGCTTAGAAACCATCTCATTGCGCAGTGGGTTAGGTAACGTTGGGGCCATGTTGCGTTTGCCCGCATTGGTGGTACGAGCGCGTGAGTAGCGTAGAACTTCTTCCACATCGCACTTAATATCGACTTGATAATCCATCACTTTTTCTTTATCCATCAGCGTGGTGACCGTCAAGTGATAGCCCCAAAGATTGACGACAAATAACGAATCGCTGCCCTTTCCTTCCGATAATCGTTTTAGCTCACGGACAAGATCCATCGAAAAACGACGCCATTCGATATTACGGGCCAACTTTTGGTTCAATTCACTCAGTAGCATGCTGTCGGTATGGCGACGCGACATGCGACTGCGAAAATAGGAGTAGAGTTGGAAGACCAACGTATGTTGCTTTAGGATCTCAGGTGGAAACAAGAAAAAGTAATCGCGAGTGAGCAACTCTTCGTAGAATGAAGGCTCCCACACCAAAATGTACAAATTAGGTTTGATCCTAATTTCACCATCAGCCCCTTCCGTTGGTGCTTCTTCAGAAGCGGTGATCGTTCTTGCTATGAACCGGAAACGATCACTCTTAAATCCTTCTGGCATGTTTTCACTCAGCCAACGGCCGGTTAACTCATGCAATTGAAAGTCCGTAAATTCAATTCGATCAATACTATCGCGAATAGAATCCCTTGCTGGGCCACTATCTTTTTTACCACGAAGCGACAAAATGTCAGTAATATACAGTGGGGTTTTATTCGGTGTGTGTTTGGTATTAAGTTGGTAATCTTCTTGGTGGTGATCGTGGTATTGCACCGTTAAGGTGAACAGTGCAAACAGTGTCATTAGATCATCCACTGTCATGATATTTTTGGAAGAACGAGTTTCAATGATCGCACGGGTACCAGAAATCGACACCATTGATTTCTGGTAGCTTTTACGAGTTCTTGGTGGAGCTAATGCTTGATCAATGATCCCAGCCCAATTGGTCGGTGAAACCACAAACTGATCCGCTTCGTCTTTCATCGCTGGTGGAATATTTAGCCCATGTTCTGTCAACAAACGCTTATTGACCTGAGTTTGAGCCAGCGCTTTTGAACGCTTGCGTTTTTCTGTCTGTTTTACTGATTCAGTTAACAGACTGGTTGAACCTAGCACAGAGATGAGCTTATTTGGGTTCACAAATTTATGCAGCATTGTCTTGCCAGCTAAACCTTCTTCAAATCTAACTGGGATCTGTTTAAATAAACCGATACTTACTGCAGCACGCAGCCGTTGCTGAATAGCCGCTCTGGTCAATTGGCCATCGGTTGCTTCAATTAACTCTGTTGTCGAGACTAACCCATCTTGGCTACGGAAACCTCTTAGTGAGATCAGGTTAAGAAGTTCAACGATACTTTTTGTAACACCTTTAAAATGTTGGTATTGATCAACCCAATCAACAGCGGTTTCTGAAACTTCAAAAAGATGGCCATCTTTGTGGCTCCTTGGTGCTTTGATCAATATTTTTTCGTCTGCGTTCATTATTAGATCCGTGTCACACTGGCCGTAATATCGCTATAGTTCCAATAGAATAAAGAAAAAAAGATCATAAATAAAGAAAAACTTATTGCTTTTAAATAACTGATCTTTTTGATTATTCTGATCTATATTGTTTATATGATCTAATGATCTGGCCTTAATGAGCATTCTAATTGTTTGTTTTATAGGGATAAAAAATAATCCTCTTCAGAAGCATGATCATAGAAAACGGAACACATGATCATTGTAGAGAAGAAAGCATGATCAATAATATGCTGAACGATGATCATCAGACGACTGAATCAATGATCAAACACTTTCTTAAAGCATGATCATGGCTCATGCACAACTTATCCACATGATGAGTTGAAGTGATGATTTTATTTGAACTCGATGACGAATGTTGGCTTGGTTTTTCTTTGGAAAGATGATCAAGGAAGTGCGTGAAATGCTGTTTCAAAGTCGATTTTTGTATAAACACGAATTGAAATGACAAATAACTCTTTTTACTGCTTCTGTTATAAGGAGTGAGAGTGTGACGAAAGCATGATCAAGAGCGTATTGAAGAAGGTTTTGTGATTTGGTGCGTTTCAAATTTTACTTATTATGTACTAGGTATTCTGCTCAGCCCCGACTCTATCTGCAATCATCCGTAATTATGCGCTATTTTTACATGCTTCCGAGCTTAAATCACACTTGATCATTGATCCGATGAAGATCCATTTGTTTTCTGATCATTTGTCGATAAAGACGATGCGAATTTCTCTTGATCATTGTTCCTATGGCGTGGGATCTCTTCGGACGCATGATCATCATGTTAGCCTTGATCATGCGTCCTGCTACGTTGACTAAAAGGACCAGTTTTGCCTGCCCTGTCGCTCTAGTTACTGTTGTCCATGTTCTATGCTTATTTAACCGACCTACAGGTGTGACATCATTCCAAATGACACATACCGTAAATTATGCTGCTTCTCTAATCGTTCCGGGTATTTTAAGCTTATTTACAATGTAAATAAGTTACGTTGTAATATTTTAAATGTTCAAATAAATAATGGACTACGTTAGCTATTATTTAAGGAAAAACGATGACCATAATGAGGCCAATTCATTAAATTCCGATATGTTTTTCTATTTATTGTGATATTAATCTAAAAGTGAATGTTCACCTTTTTGTTGAGTATTAATTTTTTTGCTGTACAATTTTCGTTAGGTACTTATTATGGAATTTGGCAATGAAAAGAGAACAAACCATAGCGAATCTCTACCAGCTCGCCGAGCAAACTCAACAGGTGCAAGCTGACCGAATTGAAATTGTTTTAGAAGAACGTAGTGATGACCATTTCCCAGCGATGTCAAAAGCGTTAATGGAAACTCGTTCAGGCTTAACACGCCGTAAGCTAGATGATGCCATTTCCAAAATGGAACAAGCTGGCCATCAATTTACTAAAAACAATGCAAATCACTATTCAATTTCTTTAGCGGAAGCCCATATGCTCATGGATGCCGCTGGTGTGCCTAAATTCAACCAAAGGAAAAAGCATGGTGATCATAAGCCTTGGGTCATCAATGTTCAGAACCAAAAGGGGGGGACAGGTAAATCAATGACGGCTGTCCATCTAGCTGCGTGCCTAGCCCTTAATTTGGATCAGCGTTACCGTATCTGCTTGATTGACTTAGATCCGCAAGGTTCATTACGGCTATTTCTCAACCCGCAAATCAGTTTATCAGAGCACAGTAATATCTATTCTGCCGTTGATATTATGTTAGACAACGTGCCTGAAGACACTGAAGTGGACAAGGCGTTCTTACATAAGAACGTGATGTTGCCAACCCAATATCCCAATTTAAAAACCATCTCTGCATTTCCTGAAGATGCAATGTTTAACGCAGAAGCGTGGCAGTATCTTTCGCAAAACCAATCGCTTGATATTGTTCGACTGCTGAAAGAGAAACTTATAGATAAGATTGGCAATGATTTTGACATCATTATGATTGATACTGGCCCACACGTTGACCCATTGGTATGGAATGCGATGTATGCTTCCAATGGATTACTGATCCCGTGCGCGGCTAAGCGATTAGATTGGGCGTCAACCGTCAATTTCTTTCAACACCTTCCTACGGTTTATGAAATGTTTCCAGAAGATTGGAAAGGGTTAGAATTTGTACGTTTGATGCCGACTATGTTTGAAGATGATAATAAAAAGCAAGTCTCGGTATTAACGGAAATGAATTACCTTTTGGGTGATCAAGTCATGATGGCGACGATTCCGCGTAGCCGAGCATTTGAAACCTGTGCTGACACCTACAGCACCGTTTTTGATCTCACCACCAGCGATTTTGAAGGTGGTAAAAAGACGCTAGCGACTGCGCAAGACGCTGTACAAAAAAGTGCACTGGAGCTTGAGCGAGTGCTTCACAGTCATTGGTCATCACTAAATCAGGGGTAAGTAAAACATGGCAATTAAAACGTCTGAGCTAAATGCGAAACTGTTTGGTAAAGCGAATAAGCGACGTGCAACCACCCCGCAAGAAGCCCAAACGGCAGCGAAAGAACAAGCGCAAATCATCGAATTGGCGGTTGCGGGAGAAGAATTAGTCATTTTCGAACTGGTCAGGATTCCCGCAGATCAAGTAGCGGAAAAGACGATTGTTTTTACGCAGAATGCGCGTGAACAAGCTTTTCTGAATGAGCATGCTCTATCTGATGTATTGAGTACATTACGCGAGCGTGGTCAGCAATATCCTGCGGTTGGTCGTAAAACCGCTGGGGGTAAAATTGAAGTCCTTGATGGCAGCCGTCGTCGAATGTCTTGCATCTTGGCGGGTAAAGAGTTTTTGGTTTATGTTGCTGAAGACATAAACTCAGAACATGCGAAGTTTCTTTCGGATGTGGCAAATGCGCACAAGCCGCTTTCTCTGTATGAGAAGGGTAAAGAGATGCAAGCGAAGCTGGATAACGGTGAAGCGGAAGACCAAAAAGCTTTAGCCAAGATATTTCAATGCAGTGAGTCCCTAGTAAGTGGTGCTCTAAAAGCGGCGGCTTTGCCGCTTGAGCTGTTGCAAGCTTATCCAAATGTGGTTGAATTAGGTCGTCCAACCATAGTTAAATTGCATAAACAATTTAATGAACTCGATGCAAAGCAACAAGCAAATTTGCTGGAAAAGTGTCAATCTGAAGATGGATTTGTTTGGCAGCGTAGTAGCGTACAAGGTGTTGCCCGATTGACCAAAGAAGTTTCGGAGACAATTGAGTGTTGGATACAAGAGTTGTTGCCACCTAAACGCACCGAGCATGTAAAAATTGATCTGATCAAAGGCCGCGCAAATTACAGTCGTAAAGGCAGTAATTTAGCGCTGAATTTGAAAAAGGTGGATGATGCTACGATGCAAGAAATATTAGATTTTATTCAATCTAAGCTTGATTAAGCATCCATCATGTAAAGAATAAAAACCCGCCACGGCGGGTTTTTATTCACTAAGTCTATTCAGTTCGAATCTATTGATTTCTTAAACGCTGCCAGTATTTTTCGTAGATAGCGAGTGCTTCAGGCCCAACATCATTAATGAATTCCCCTTTAGCCATATCTTCATCGGCTGGAAAAATCGTTGGATTGTTGCGAAGCTCTGCTGGAAGCAACGCTCGTCCACTTTTTGTTGCCGATGCATAGCCTAAGCTATTCACAATCTCAGCTTGGTTTTCTGCTTGATACATGAAGTTGACGAATTTATGCGCTAACGCTTTGTTGTTGCTGCCTGAGGGAATAGTAAAGTTGTCCATCCATAAGACAGCGCCTTCTTCCGGCATTGCAAATTTTAGCTCTGGCATCTCAACTTGGCCTTGGTAGGCATTCCCGTTCCATTGCATCCCTAACGCCGCTTCACCTGATACATAAGGCACATGTGGCGCATCAGAGTTATACAGCAGTACATTATCTTTTAATGCGACCAATGTTTGGTAGGCTTTTTCAATTTCCTTTTCATTTTTTGTATTGATACTGAAGCCATTTAAGATCAGTGCCATACCAAAAACATCGAGAATATCGTCAATCAACATCACTTGATGGCTATATTTCTTATCCCATAAATCAGCCCAGCGAGAGACACCCTCTGGTACTAACGCTTCGTTGTAGCTGAGGCCAGTGATCCCCCAAATATAAGGGAGGGAATAACTATTTTTTGGGTCGTGTGCTTGGCCGAGTAGTGAAGGCATAGCATCTTTCATGTTCGGGATTTGTGCATGATCCAGCTCGGTTAGTAACCCTTCACGTCCCATTTTTTCAATGAAATACGCTGAGGCAAAAACCACATCATAACCACCGCCTTTGAGCAACTTGAGCTTGGTATACATTGACTCGTTATTTTCAAAGGTCGAATAGTTAATTGTTACCCCTTCCTGCAGCTCAAACTGCTTGAGGGATTTTTCTGGTAGATATCCTCCCCATGCATAAACGTTGAGTGTTTTGTTGTCCGCGCTTACGTGTGAAGAGGCTAGAACTGCTGTCAAAACCAATCCTTTGATGAAAGTTTTCATTGCATTTGAATTCCTTAAATAGCCCAGAACCATACTGGGGTAGGTGAATAATTAGTTAAAAATGGTCACGATTAAAGCAAATATAATTTGTCGTAAAGAAAAATATTTTTAACGACGCACAGTGATTATAGCGGCTGTGCTACCATTGCATTTCAGCGAGGTGGCGTAAATATGAACATGATAGCGGCTTATTTAGATGATTTGATGGTACAGGCTGAGCGTAGCCTATGGCGTATTGGGCTCTTAATCCGTGGTGAGCCGCAATGGCAGCAACACATGCTTATGCATTTTCTCGCAAAAAGTGAAGGGCAAGCCATATTTCAGTTAGGCGGAGAACCGTTACCATGCGTTCGTTATGCTCCCTTCAACAAGGGACAGCAGTTTCTTGGTCAAGAATGCCATTTACTTATTTGTGACAATTACCACGGTTTTGATGCGAACAGTTTCAGTGCTGCGCTGGGTTCATTGGTCGGTGGTGGGTTGCTGTTGATCATTGAAGCCCCTCAGCGTAACGACTCTTTAGCTGATCGCTGGTTGACGCGAGCGTTCGAGCAGCTCGTTGTTATAGAGCAGAATCAACCCTGCCCTCCTTTACCCGTTTATCCACGAGTCAGTTCTCAATTCCCAATTTATGAACAGCAATCCGATGCCGTTTCAGCAATCCTTCGTGTGGTGGACGGACATCGCAGGCGGCCATTGGTTCTCACTGCCGATCGGGGACGAGGGAAAAGCAGCGCGCTTGGTATTGCTGCGGCTAAATTGATGGCGTCTCGTTCATTAGATATTGTGGTCACGGCACCCTCAATCCATGCCGTAGCGCCGATATTTGAACATGCGGCTAGAGGCTTAACAGGCGCTTACGTCACCAGGCTATCCCTTACTTGGCAAAACTCGTCATTGACGTTTGTGGCACCAGATGAGCTGATTTCGCATCGGCCACAGTGTGATCTTCTATTGGTAGATGAAGCGGCCGCGCTGCCTTTATCTATGTTAAAAAACTGGGTTGAGCACTATCATCGCGCGGTCTTCTCTACCACCATTCATGGCTACGAAGGATGTGGGAGAGGGTTCACGCTTAAGTTTCAAACTTGGTTAGCACACCATCGAGCTGGGACTCGAACTCTCCATTTAGATCAGCCGATCCGTTGGCGTCAGGGTGATCCGTTAGAAGCGTGGCATTACGATACTTTCCTCCTTCGCTATGATTTAGCTACATTGCCGACGATGACATCAGAACAGTTAGCGACACTTAAAATTGAGCATCTGGATAAGGCTCAACTCATTGCCAACCCGACACGCTTAGCCGCTATTTTTTCGTTATTAGTGAATGCTCATTACCAGACATCACCGAACGATCTATTTCATTTTTTAGCGGACGATAAAGTTCAGCTAGTTGCTGCAATGGTAGGCGAGGTTTGTGTCGGTTGTTTGCTGACAGTACGTGAAGGTGGGCTTTGCAACGCTTTAGTGGAAGATATCCAACGAGGAAAACGACGCCCTAAAGGCCATCTTGTTCCAGTCTGCTTAGCTAATCAGGTTGGTATTACGCAGGCTGCGCAGAGTGTTTGTCAGCGCATCATGCGTATTGCTGTTCATCCCGAATTACAAAATCAAGGGTTAGGCAGCCGCTTGATTGAAGCGTGCATGTTGGAAAATGATGCCGACTATTTAGCGACGAGTTTTGGCGCAACGAGCGATTTAATGGCTTTTTGGGCTAAGAACCAATTTGTTCCGATAAAACTAGGGAGTCACCGAGATAGTGCGAGTGGTTTTTTTTCCTTAATCATGGTCCAAGCAAAAAAATTGGATTGGTTAACTCGGGCAGAGCAGATCTTCGAACAACATTTCATTTTCTCTTTATCTGATCCTTTGCAAAGTCTAGAGCCGGATTTAGTGCGGAGCATCCTGTTATTAGTTCGAAATCGTGTCATATGCTCAGATTTAAATGAAGTTGATTTCCTACCTTATTCATTGCTGCGTTGTTACGCGCAAGGTGGTGCGGATTATGAAAGTGTGAGTGTATGGATTCATCGGCTAATTACTTCATTGGATAAAGCTGCTCTATCACTGGTATCTGATGTACTTATTGTCAAAGTATTGCAAAGGAAAAGCTGGCAAGAGTGTGCCAGTCAATTAAATCTCACTGGACGGAAAATGATTGAGGCTACCCTCCGTCATGACCTCAACCGACTGTTAGGTGATTTACAGTGTAAAGTGGACCATTCAACGCAATGAACCACACTCAATTTACACTGTAAAGCGCGAACAATGTAAGAGAAGACGCTTTCTCTCGATGTACTGTGCTTGTCATATGACAAAAAAAGTCCTACTACTTACGTCTTAAGAGTAGGTTTTTTTGTTCTAGTCACAGAATAAAAAATCCAAACTATATTAATAAGTTAACCGTACGGTCACTGTTGTTGTAAGGTTTTTATTTTTGTTCCTACCGTGTTCAATCATTTGCTTAATGAGTATTCCCTCCTACACTCAAGGTCAGGTGTTCTCCTAAAAATAGAATATAAATAGTACTTAAGGATGAGATATGAATTTTTTGTTGGTGGAGTCTTTGGAAATTTCAACGGTATTAGATTCCAAAGCAAACTATCTTCAATGGCTAAGCCTGGCTCCTCCTTTAACGATAGATGCATCTCAAGTCAATAGCGTGGATGCTGCAGGTATGCAACTGCTCGCCTCTTTGTTCATGACAGCAAAGCGAGCTGGAATTGAGATCACTTTAGTTCACGCAACAAACACGCTCAATGAAGGTATTGCGCTACTAGGTTTAGAAAGCTTGTTCGCAGAGTAATGAGATTTTGCAAGGAAGGGGCTATGACAAAGATCCTCGCGGTTGATGATTCGGTTTCAATTCGTCAAATGCTAAGCCATACATTGAAAGATGCAGGTTATGAAGTTGAAACCGCTATTGATGGAAGTGATGCATTACGTAAGGCACAACAAACCAAATTTGATGTTGTTATTTCGGACGTCAACATGCCCGTGATGGGTGGGTTTGAGTTAGTTAAAGCGATACGTGGTAACGCTCAATATAAGTTTATTCCTATTTTGATGCTCACCACCGAAACGAGTATGGAAAAGAAACAAGAGGGAAAACTCGCAGGGGCAACCGGGTGGTTAGTTAAACCATTCAACCCTGAAACGTTATTGAAAACACTAAAACGGGTCATATAGAACACCGTATCTTATTAAAAGCTTCATTCGTTAAATGACGTTAACTGGCAGGAAGAGCTATGGCTTTAGACATGGAACTGTTGCGCAAGATGTTTTACGAAGAGTGTCGTGAAAATCTTGAAGTGCTTGAAAATGTACTGCTCAATCTTGACCCCAATCAGGTTGAGAAGGAGACTATCAATACCATTTTTCGAGCTGCTCACTCTATCAAAGGTGGCGCTGCGACCTTTAGTCTACTGGATATCAGTGAATTTACTCATTCTGTTGAGGCGTATCTTGACCTAGTCCGTAACGAGAAATTAGCTCTCACCGCTCAAAGTGTGGATGTTCTACTTAAAAGCGGTGATTGCATTCGCAATATGCTCGCGGGGCATGAGAGCCATGGTGAGGTTGATAGTGAGCTTCAGCAGAGAGTCAGCCAGTCACTGCATGCTTTACTTGCCGACAATTCGACAGTTGATCATGAGTTAGCAGACCATCACCCGCTTGACGCCGAAGATGAACAGACGCCATCGCTCTTAAAGGCTTCTGCCAACGAGAACCACTTAGGTTGGAAAGTCGTTTTTACTCCGCATAGAGAACTTTATTTCAGTGGTAATGATCCACTTCGGTTGCTTCGAGAGCTTTATGAACTGGATGATCAGTGCAGGGCGGAAGCTCAGCTTGAGCACCTTCCCGAATTGGCGGAAATAGAGGCTGAGCTTTGTTATTTAAGCTGGACGATTTTTCTCAGTGGCCAAGTGCAAGAGAGTGATATTCGCGAAATCTTTGAATGGGTTGAAGATGAATGTGACTTAATTGTTGAACCTTTAGTACAAGAATCGACGACCCAAGATATGATCAGCGAGAGCGAGGAATCTTTGGCCGAGGCGCAACCTACGTTTCATGAGAACGCGCTTTCCCCTACCGAATCAGCAGAGCAAGTTGATCTCATAAAACCCATCGATCTCATAAAATCAATAGAGTCTACGCCCGCTGTTGCGCCTAAAGTGGCGAAAGCAGAATCCAGCGTAAGCTCTATTCGCGTTGATATTGAGAAAGTCGACAGCCTGATTAATTTGGTTGGGGAACTTGTTATCACTCAATCAATGCTGACCGAAATCGGCAACGATTTCACCATGGATAAATTAGAAAAGTTGCAAGCAGGCCTAGTTCAGCTTTTGCAAAACAGTAAAGATTTACAAGAAAATGTGCTCAATATTCGTATGTTGCCGATGAGCTTTGCTTTTAGCCGCTTTCCTCGCTTGGTACGAGACTTGTGTGGCCGACTTGAAAAAAAGGTGGAGCTGAGCATCATTGGTGAGCATACCGAGCTCGATAAAACCGTCCTTGAACGTATTGTTGATCCATTGGTTCATTTGGTCAGAAATGGTATTGACCACGGAATTGAGCAGCCACACATTCGCCTTGAACAAGGCAAACCCGAAACGGGCACCATTGAACTACATGCTTATCATCAAGGTGGCTCGATTGTTGTTGAAGTGAAAGATGATGGCGCGGGGATCAACTGTGAAAGAATATTTCAAAAGGCGCTAGAAAAAGGTGTATTACCTAAAGATACACGGCGTGAAGAGATCACCGACAAACAGATCCTTAACCTTATTTTTGCCGCAGGGTTTTCAACGGCAGAACAAGTGTCTGATATTTCAGGTCGTGGCGTCGGCATGGATGTTGTGAAACGTAATATCGAAGAGTTGGGTGGCCATATTGATATCGAATCCACGTTAGGTAAAGGTAGCCATTTCACCATCTGTCTACCACTCACTTTAGCCATTCTCGATGGGCAACTGATCAAAGTAGGAGGAGTGGTTTACATCATCCCACTGCTCACCATTATCGAATCTATCCAAATCAACTTAGCTAATGTGAAGTATGCCGCCGGTGGGGTTGAGCTGTACCGGCTTCGTGACGAAAACATTCCTATCTTACGTCTGCAAGATGAACTAGAAATGGGATCAAGTGGAGCTTTGCCCGATAGAATACTCTGCTTTGTTGAAGCCGCTGGGTGCCGCGTTGGCTTATTGATTGATGAGCTACTAGACCAACAGCAAGTGGTTATAAAGAGCTTGGAGTCAAATTACTGCAAAGTGGCAGGCATATCAGGAGCTACGATTTTGGGAGATGGTTCCGTTTCGCTCATTTTAGATATTCAAGGGTTAATCGCCACGTACTCGAATCGACGTTCAAGTTTATCTCCCAAGATTATTGCCGCTTAGCGAAGGTGACAGAGAAGAGCCATGGAATATGATTATTCACCAAATCATCAACAAGAGAATCAAACACAGAGTGTTTTGAATGCTGTGTATGAAGAAAGAAGCTGTGAGGCCGATTTTCTGAGTTTTCGGTTAGCAAATGAGTTGTACGGGGTAGCAATTCGAGATGTCGAAGAGATACGAGTATGGGAGGCTCCCACGCCAATCCCTCGCGCGCCTAGTTTTGTGAAAGGTGTGATTAATTTACGCGGCATGATTGTGCCTATTATTGATCTGCGCCTTCGATTTTATATGGCGGCTTGCGACTACTTGTCCACGACGGTCGTATTGGTGCTTCGCTCTATGCAACAAGATCGACCACGCATCATGGGCTTAGTCGTTGATGCAGTCAGTGATGTGATTGGTCAGGGAGATAATGTGCTGTTTCCTGCCGTGGGTGAAACAACAGCCGCTGCGTATTCGCTCGGTTTGCTCAATGTTGGCGAAGAGGTCATGTCACTGCTCGATACCCAAGGGCTCCTTGATATGCACCGAATTCTGAGTGAGGAACCCTGATGGCTAAACAAGAGTTTCTCAGTTTCGTGCTGGATAACGAAGAATATGCGGTACCAATCCTAGAGGTTCGAGAAGTTCGCGGCTGGAGTCATGTGCGCTCTGTGCCCAATGCACCAGATTACTTAGTTGGTTTACTCAATATCCGCGGGGAATATGTACCGATTGTTGATCTTCGAATTCGCTTTCATCTGCCCCCTGCACAGATTGGAGCTACAACAGTTGTTGTTGTTTTGAATGACGCGCAACGCAATCCGCTCGGCATTATTGTCGATGGTGTTTCAGAAGTGTATGACTTAGCTGCTGAAGAGATAAAACCTGTACCAGCCTTGTCCATCACGGTTGTACCACAGTTTATGAAGGGAATTGCTAGTGTGGCTAACGGCCATTTGCTCCTAATTAATATCGAGACCCTTTTTGATGTACCTGGGTTAAATCAGACATTTGTAGAAGACGTTATTTTGAGAGGGAATACTCATGGCATTTTGGAACCGTAAACCAGAACCAAAAAAATTTGTTGAGCAGATAGAAGATCCATTGGTCGATGAGAATGAAGGGCTTTCTAATCAGCAGCTTCTTTCTGCACTTAATGCAGCAAAAACCGCATTGATGATGATTGACCGAGATTTTAAAATCACCTATCTCAATAAGCAATCATTGATTTTACTTAAGCAGCATGAAGTGCTTTTTCAAAGCGTATGGCCGGGTTTTAAAGCAGAAGAGTCGTCATTGATTGGATACTGCATTGATGGATTTCATGTCAATCCACAACATCAACGCCAAATGTTGTCGAACCCAGCAAATTTACCATTCACCACCACGATTAATATCAAAGGGGTAAAAATTGAACTGAATGTTGGTGCCATTATTGATGAAGACGGTACTTATATCGGGAACACATTAGAGTGGCGAGATGTGACCGAAGAGTTACTCAAAGAACAAGAAATTGGCCGTTTGGCTTCAGCCGTCGAAGGGATGACAACCAACCTGATGATGGCCGATAAAGAGGGTGTTATTCAATACTTAAACCCTTCATTGACCAAGCTGATGCGTACAAGAGAAAGTGAGTTGAGGAAGGTACTGACAAGCTTTGATGTCAATAATCTGGTCGGGCAAAGTATTGATATATTTCATAAAAACCCGGGACATCAACGTAGTATTATTGCCAACCCTGATCGCTTGCCATTTTCATCCAACATCAAAGTTGGGGCGCTGCAATTTAATTTAACTTGTATTGCGATGCGCAATCACAAAGGGGAATACATTGGCCCTGCATTGCAATGGATAGATATTACCGAGCAACAAGATGGTCAGCGTCAAGTTGAGAGTTTGATTCAAAAAGCGATTGCTGGTCAACTGAACGAACGTATTGATACCTCGTTATACAGCGGATTTATGCGAGAGCTCGGAGAGGGGATCAATAACTTGCTCGACACGTTAGTTTCACCATTGGCTCAGTGCATTGATGTCATGAGCAAAGTGGCGGATGGCGATTTGAATACCAAAATGGAAGAAGGTAGCCAAGGCGAGTTTGGGCAGCTGCAAAATGCAGTTAATACGTCCATTGCTAACCTGCGCGGTATGGTCGAAAAAATCACCATCTTATCGGCTAGAGTCGCCACGGCGTCAACTGAAATCGCGCAAGGTAATAATGACTTGAGCCAACGAGTGGAAGCTCAAGCATCCAATTTAGAAGAAACCGCCGCGAGTATGGAAGAGATGACCGCGACCGTGCGTCAAAATGCAGATAACGCCAAGGGTGCGAACGATCTGGCGGGTGATGCTGCTAAAAAAGCCAGTAAAGGTGGTGAAGTGGTGGGGCAAGCGATCTCGGCCATGTCAGAAATTAATCGTTCAAGTAAGAAAATCGCCGATATTATTGGTGTGATTGATGAAATCGCTTTCCAAACCAATCTATTGGCCTTAAACGCAGCCGTCGAAGCAGCAAGAGCTGGGGAGCAAGGGCGTGGATTTGCTGTTGTGGCTGGAGAGGTTCGAAACCTTGCGCAGCGCAGTGCAGCGGCGGCAAAAGAGATCAAAGGGCTGATTAAAGATAGTGTTGAGAAAGTAGAAGAGGGCTCGCGTTTAGTCGATGAGTCAGGAGCAACATTGAATGAGATTGTGGACGCTGTGGCAAAGGTGTCTGATCTCATCGCCCAAATTGCAGCATCAAGTATTGAACAATCGACGGGCATTGACGAAATCAATCGTGCAATTACAGCCATGGATGAGATGACGCAACAAAATGCTTCTCTTGTTGAACAAACCTCCGCGGCGAGCCAATCGTTGAAAGACGAAGGGAAAGAGCTGATTAGCTTGATGAGCTATTTCACCACCGATGACAACATCAAAACGTTCGAGCCCCAAAACACCGCCATCTCCGCCCGTCAACCCAAACCCAAGACCAAGAAAGTGGTAGGCATTAGATCCACCAATAAAGTTGCCAATTCTAGGCTCAACCTCAATGAGGATGGAGATGAATGGGAAGAGTTCTAACTGATAGCCATCCAATCATGATGAACAATGATCAAGAATTTGAATTCACCGAGAAGGATTTCAAATTCATCCAGTGGTTTATGCATAAAACGGCCGGCATTTACTTGTCGGATGCGAAGCGAGCGATGGTTTACGGCCGTTTGAGTCGTCAGATGCGTCGGCGGGGGATTCAGCGTTTCTGTGATTACAAGGAGCTTATTGAGCATAATGAGCAAGAGCGGATCCACTTCATCAATGCGTTAACGACTAACAAAACCCAGTTTTTTCGCGAGTATCACCACTTTGAATTTTTGGAAAAAGTGTTGCTTGATGAGTGGCGATCACAGGGCGTGCGTTATCCTAAAATTTGGTCTGCTGGCTGCTCTAGCGGTGAAGAGCCATACAGTTTTATTGCGTCGCTATACAGCAGCGGTTTATTTGATTTCGCGGACAATGTTGATATCTACGCGACAGATTTAGACACACAGGTTTTGGCACATGCACAAGCGGGCATTTATACCGATGAGGCCGTGGTTACTATTCCGCAGCACTATCTCAAAAAGTGCTTTGTAAAAGGGCGCGGTATCAAACAGGGAAAAATTAAAATCGCCAGTCAATTGCAACGTTTTGTCCATTTTCAGCAACTGAATTTATTATCTCCTTGGACATTACCTAAGAATTTAGACCTCATTTCGTGCCGAAACGTGATGATCTACTTTGATAAACCCACTCAGGAGGCTTTGATTGAAAGATTCCATAAGTGGTTGAAACCGAATGGGATTTTATTCCTGGGTCATTCAGAAAGTGTGGGGCGCTGTGCTGATGTTTTTCATCATCTCGGCCACACCATTTACGTAAAAAAATGAGGAACAAGTAATGACCTCGTTGGCGATGCATTTGGCAACAGATAATCGGAATTTCAGCCGATTTTATCATCCCCAACAAAAAGTGGATTGGGTAAAGGTTTTGCCCGGTGGGTTGTATTGTACGACTAGACAAGAGGTGATTTGTACTGGGCTCGGTTCTTGCGTAGCAGCTTGTATATGGGATCAAGAGGCTATGCTAGGAGGAATGAATCATTTTTTACTACCTTTTGATCAGCATTCGCAAATTGATCACTGGCATCCTGATGACATTACCTCTACCGCCTCTCGTTATGGTTGCTATGCGATGGAGCTACTGATTAACCAATTGATCAAAATGGGGGCTGAGCGTCAGCGCTTACGAGTGAAACTCTTTGGTGGAGCACAAATGCTGGGTTTTAAAGCCATGGTTGGCCAGAAAAACATAGATTTCATCAAAAACTATGTTGAGCAAGAACGGCTTATTGTCGAAGCCAGTGACTTGGGTGGTGAAGAACCGAGAAAAGTCATTTTCGAACCTATGATAGGTAAAGTGTGGCTAAAAAGAATTCCATTGACTGAAGTGAGTCGATTAAGTTTTAAAGAAAAGATTTATGCCACGCAGTTGGAGCGTAAAACACGTAAACAGAGTGGTGGTGTGGAGTTATTTAAATGAAAAAAATCAAAGTTCTGATTGTTGATGATTCCCCCGTTTTTAGAGCACTACTCTGCGAGCTGATTAATAGCGACCCGATGCTGGAGGTGGTTGCAATGGCACAAGATCCTTATCAAGCTCGAGATCTTATCAAGCTGCATAACCCGGATGTGCTAACGCTAGATATTGAAATGCCAAAAATGAATGGCGTCCAATTTCTCAAAAATATCATGCGGTTACGCCCTATGCCGGTAGTGATGATTTCAACCTTGACCCAGCATGGTGCGCAAGCCACTTTAGAAGCATTAGAGCTTGGTGCGGTGGACTACTTCCCTAAACCATCGGTCGAAAACACGGCTGAAATGGCAAGTTATAGGGAACTGGTGAACGACAAAATAAAAATGGCGGCAGGGGCGAACGTCGTTCAATCCCATCATTCAACGGCGGTTAATCAGGTTGATCTGATGGTTGCTAGCCATCACGAGGCGCGTTATCAGTTGATCGCAATTGGAGCCTCAACGGGCGGGACGGGAGCATTAAAAAGCATCTTCTCTGTTTTACCTGCAGGGTTGCCACCGATTGTGATCACTCAACATATCAGTGCGATGTTTACTCGTCCCTTTGCCGAGCGTTTGAATCTTTGTAGCGCCGTAGAGGTGAGAGAGTTGTCCGTCAACCAAGCGCCTTTAGTGAATGGATGCGCTTATGTTGCTCCCGGAGATAAGCATCTGATGGTGATAAAAAAAGGCACTCACCTTTACTGTCAAGTTGACGATAGACCTGCGGTCAATCGTCATAAACCCTCGGTAGATGTGATGTTTGATGCAGTTGCCGAAAATGTGGGAGATAAAGCCATTGGTATCTTATTAACCGGGATGGGTAAAGATGGAGCACAAGGGATGCTCAAAATGAAGTTGTGTGGTGCATTGACTTTAGCTCAAGACGAAAAAACATCAGTAGTGTGGGGAATGCCCAAAGCGGCAGTAGAGATTGGCGCAACACAGAATATCAAAGCATTAAATGCCATACCACAATGGATTTGTGATGAGCTCTATCGCTAGTGCTGTCTCATTAAATAAGCTCAAAATAGATAAGCAAGGAATGGGTGATGATAAATAAAACAGTGACACCAAAGGCAAAATATATTTTAGCTTTAGTTTTGCAGCTAATGGCCCTTTTTGCCGTCATGCTTCACTCCCCTAATTTATGGAGCATGGGGCTAATGATTTTTGTGGCAGCAATACCTTGGCTAGTATTGTCCATGAATTTTAGTGAACAAAACAAAGCTAAAGCCAAACAAAATAAGGTTAGAGATGAGTCCACTCTTGAAACGCAGCAACATCTACAGAGCATTGCAAAACTGTTCAAAGAGACGCTACCTAAAGTGAGTAGCCCTTTAACCATGCAGCATAGCGTGATTGAAGGTTCAGTAGAGACATTAAATAACGCATTTTTTGGCTTGCAAGATATCAGTGAAAAACAGAGTCACGTTTCCAGTACCTTGGTCAATAACTTATTGGCAAACCAGGGCAGCGAATATGATCTCACCACCGTATTGCCAAGAACAGAAGCGATTATTGATGGCTTTGTACAAATTCTGATTGATATTTCGGAGAAAAGTATTTCGGCGGTACACAGCATTCACGATATGTCAGAAAAATTGGATATGGTCTTTAAATTGTTAAATCAAGTGAGAAGCTTATCGGAACAGACCAACTTATTGGCGCTGAATGCGGCGATTGAAGCGGCGCGAGCGGGGGAGGCGGGTCGCGGTTTCGCGGTAGTAGCTCAAGAGGTACGTGATTTGTCGGTTAAAGCAAGAACGCTGAATACCAAAATTGAATCCGAGATTAATGTTGCGCAACAAACGGTACAGCAAGCCAATAAAACCGTTGGCGATATGGCATCAATAGACATGACTCACGTTATTGAATCGAAACAGAATGTAGACCATATGCTGCGTGGTGTTCAACAAGTGAATATAGAAATAGAGCAAGAAGTGCAAAAAATTCAAGAGCTAGGACAAGAATTAACCCAGCAAGTGAGCAATGGTGTTCGAGCTCTTCAGTTTGCTGACATAGTGGTTCAGCAAAGTGATTATGCGCATGCGTCAATTGATTATTTGCAGGAAGCAAACGAGCTATTGAACGCTTTACTAACACAAAGTATGACCAAAGCAGCATGGATAGAACAATTTAACCAATTGACAGAACGCCTGCACAATCGAAGTGGCCCCGCCGCAATCCAAACCAATATGGATGAAGGCGAAGTCGAGCTTTTCTAGGAGGAAGTACGATGAGTATAGAAACAGAAATAGATAGCAATACGAAGCGAATTACTATCGCGATTGAGGGTGCTTTTGGCTTTAATCTAGTTAAAGAATTTCGTAATAGCTATTCACCGTATCGAGGTTTTCGATTCACCATCGACTTGCGTAAGGTGGACTATATTGACAGTGCTGGCCTTGGCATGCTGCTCAATATGCAGAAATATCTTGAGCAAAGTGATGGCATGATCCGAATTACTAATACGTTACCTCAAATAAGAAAAGTCTTACTGATTTCTCGGTTTGATAAAAAATTTAGTATCGAATAATGTTTAAGGAGTGAGCCGATGCGCGTAACGATCGTTGATGACCATAAATCGAATAGGGAACTGTGCCGGTTCATCTTATTGCCTATTGCTGAGCATATAGATACCTTCGAAAATGGCGCTGATGTTGTTGAGGCGATGCTCGTCATGGACGTCTTACCCGATGTTATCTTGTTGGATGTGATGATGCCAGTTAAAGATGGTTTCACCACCGCAAAAGAGATCCGTGACTCTTTTCCAAATCACCATATCCCAATTATATTTTTAACAGTGCTTGATGATCATGATTCATTTGAACGCTGCTTATCGCTGGGCGATGATTTTATTCTTAAACCCGTAGAGCGAAGCGTACTGCTCGCCAAAGTGCAGGCACATTACCGTATTGTGAAAATGCATAATGAAGTCACTCAACAGCGAGATAAACTCAATTATTTCAATGAACAAGTACAATATGACTACGCCATCGCCGAATCCATTTTCACCAACTTAATGGAGGAGATGAGTGCAAAAGTCAGCAATATCTATGGCATCAGTTATATCTCAACACCTTCGACCATTTTTAATGGTGATCTTATCATTGTGGCGAACCGGCCTTATGGTGGCGTCTACATCATGATCGCCGATGCCACTGGGCATGGATTACCTGCCGCGATTTCAACGATCCCTGCCACGCGTACTTTTTTTTCAATGGCTGAAAAAGGGATGTCGCTTGGCGAAATGGTTGCTGAGCTTAATAATGCTCTGGTGAAGTTCTTACCTGCCGGAATGATGCTTGCAGCAAGTGTGTTTGAAATACGGGCCAACGGCTTCGAGGTTTCGTGGTGGGGAGGCGGCTTACCAGATGGCTATTTGCTAGATGAAGAGAGCAATATCATTCGCCGTCTCGTTTCCACACATATGCCGCTAGGAGTGCTGGAAGCAGATGAATTTGAGGTGAATTTGGTTCATCTCAAATTAAAGCCTAACCAAACTATCCTCTGCTATACCGATGGTATTACCGAAGCGATGAATGAAAACGGGGAGCAATTTGGCCAGTTGCGACTCGAACAAGTTCTGCAACGAAATGATAAGACGAGAATTCCAGATTTGTACGATGAAGTGTGCCAGTTTTCCAATCGTGGCCACGGTGATGATTTATCGATTCTTTCGATGTCGTTTCCCATTACCAACGATAATGAGGTATTGGAACCGGAAAAAAATCAATTTCTTAGCCAGATACCGATGCAGAGCCAACTCTTTTTTCCGGCTTCAATTCTTAAAAAGATTTCAATTATGATTGAGATGCGCAACCTTGTTCGCGGTTTTATCAGTGGTGGTGCGCATCTCGATCTCGTGTGTTCTGTATTGTCCGAACTGTTTGCCAATGCAATTGAGCACGGGTTACTGAAATTGGATTCTTCGCTAAAAGACGATCCGGATGGATTTCTTACTTTTTATCAACAACGTGAAGAGTGTATGGAGGAGTTAGATGAGCATCTATGGGTTAAATTAGATATCGATTACAACCCCAAGTTGGAACACGTCATTTTTTCACTCGAGCATAATGGCGAAGGCTTTGACTATCAGCATACGGTTTTGGACAACAACCAAGCGCATGGACGAGGAATTATTTTGGTCTCTGAATTGTGTGAGTCATTGGAGTATTCAAAAAATGGTTGTGCTGTTAAAGCGACTTACGCTTTTAACAGTACACATGATTTTCCGACATAGTCTAATACCGAACAGATGAAGAGATTATTTACACTGTAAAGTTCATGTTGGACTCATTTTTTCGTTTATTTTTCGGTTGTATGGTTAGTTTCGTCGTGACTAAGTGATGTAGCCCTTAATTTGGTTGTCTAAAGATTTAGTCCATACGGTAAATTGTATACACTGCCATACGAATGGAATCTAACCATATGGGTTAAGTAGTATGTGGAAACGCTTAATTTCACTTTCAGAGGACAAAAAACAAGTCATTGCCCAGCTTCCTGGGGCTGAGTCCATCGACAAAAATTTTGACCAAGCAGGCTTAAAAGAAGCGCTGTTTGAGTTATCCGCATCGACATTTTTCTTAAATGAAACGGAAGTGACCCGTTTTATCAACTGTGCAAAAGAGGGCAAGGGCGAAGCATTCTCTGGAATCGCCATTGCAGAGAGAAAGAATGCTTCGGTTGAGATTGAATTTAGCGATCGAGATATGTTAGCCAGCATGGTCGTGACGGGTGCATACGGTGGCAGAGCATTGCGCGGTAGTGAGTTGGTGTATGCATTGGCTCACGCTCATGTGACAAAAGGCATCAACAAACTGGCTTTAAAGAAAGTGTTAATGGTAAGTAATACCTTGAAGCCTGGAGAAGTCTACACTCAGCCTGTAGCGCAGGGGCGCGAACCCATACAAGGTAAAGATGCACAATTTATTCCCTTGGTCGAGGATGTCAGTAAGCGCGTGTTAGCCCCGACCAAAAAGCAAGGGCAGAACAAAATTGATATGCGCAACTTAGGTGAAACCATCACGGTCGGGCAAGACGATGAAATAATGCGTCGAATTCCTGCAACAAAAGGAACGTCAGGCTATACCGTACAAGGAAAAGAGATCGCGCCTCAAGCAGGTAAAGATTCTGCACTTGTTGCTGGAAAGGGTTCTTACATCTCTTCTAATGATCCCAATGTATTACTGGCTAGCCAAGCTGGCATGCCGTTACTCAAAGACAAAACGGTCGACGTTGATAATGCTTTATGCTTAAACAATGTAAGTGTCGCAACAGGCCACGTGAAATTTAAAGGTTGTGTGGTCATCACGGGTGACGTTGAACCCGGGATGATTGTGCGTGCGACGGGAACAATCACTATTGGTGGGTTTATTGAATCGGCTGATGTCCAAGCCCAAGGTAATATTGATGTTGCTAAAGGCATTATTGGTCACACAGTGTTTGATGATGAAGCCAGAACATGTATCGTCAAATCGGGAGGTTCGATTACGGCTAACTACGCTCAGTTTAGTGAATTGCAAGCGGCTGATGATATTAATCTAGCGGTTCACAGCATGAGTAATGAATTGCGTTGTGGCAATGATCTAAAAGTGCTAGATAACAAAGAGAAGCAAGGCACACTCAGTGGTGGTCACGCGAAAGTTGGCGGTAAGATCGTCTGCTTCAATTTAGGCGTTGAAGGCGATACCGCCACGGCTGTGCAGGCTTTTGCTCGTTATGCCGTATATAAAGAACGGGTTGCAAAACATAAAGAGCATTATAAACAAGCGCAAGAAGCGACGATGGAAGTGATCCGCCGTGAGATTGAATTTAAGAAAAAGCCTAAAGCAGAACGCTCGGAAGAGGAACTGTTAAAAATTGATGAATTTAAGAAACAAACTAATGATCGTTTAGAAAAAGCAAAATTGGCGTTGGATATGCTGGGGGAGGAGTTTGAACAATTGCTCGAAATGAATACGATCGAAGTTAAAAATAAAGTTTATACCCATGTTTCGGTGCAATTTGATGATGAGCGGATCATCACCAAGCGGGTTCATGGCGCCAGTATCTTCACATTTAACCAGTATGAGGTTAAATGTGCTTCGATGCTTGAAGATGAAGATGTCGGAGGGATCTAACATTATTATCTTAGGGTGCGAAGCAAAAAATGAGGCATTTTGCCTCGTTTTTTGCTGATTATGCTATTTCTAGTAAGGTGGCTATTGCACGGATCTCACTTTGCCCTGTTTGAGATCGTTTAACACCATCGATTTAGGACCATCGGCAATGATACAGCCTTTCTCCATCACAATGACGCGATCAACTACATCGAGCATTGATGTTTTATGAGTAATTAATACTAACGTCTCACTGGGTGTCAATTGAGACAGTTGATGCTTGATGTGCATTTCAGAGCGATTATCCATGGCGCTGGTGGGCTCATCAAGTAGCAAAACGGGTGGGCGTCCGAGCAGTGCTCGGGCAATGGCTACCGCTTGTCTCTGGCCACCAGACAACAACAGGCCGCCTTCACCCACTTGTCGTTCTAACCCCGAAGGATCTTGTTGTGTGAACGCGGTAACTCCCGCTCGGTTGGCGGCATCCATCACATCTCTATCATCGACTAAAGGACGCCCGAGCGTAATGTTATCGCGTATAGAGCCGTAAAACAGGTTGCTGTCTTGAGGAACGCAACCGATATTACGCCTCACATCAATGTGATGCAGTTGCGCGATATCGGTATCATCAATACGAACATGCCCTTCAGTCGGTTGATATAACCCCATAATAAGGCGCTCTAACGTAGTCTTCCCTGAACCGATGCGGCCTATGATCGCTACTTTTTCACCTGGATGGATCGTCATACTTAAGTCACGTATTGATGCAACAGGAGCATTAGGGTAGTGGAAAGTGACTTTGTCTAGCTCAATTTTGCCTTGCACAATCGGACGATGAATATAGCGTTTACCTTCTTCTTGCTCATCTGGCATCTGCATCACTTGCTCAATGATTTTTAAGGACGATTTGGCTTGGTTGTAGCGTGTTGAAAGTAGTGATAGTTGGACCATTGGACCAATGGCACGGCCGCTGAGCATGGTTGCTGCGATGAGCCCACCCATTGTTAAATCACCGTTGGAGATCAAATAGACACCTACAATGATCATTCCGACGTTTGCGGCTTGCTGTACAAAACCAGCGGTATTTTGAATGCCATCGGTAATTCGGCGGCTTTTGATGTTCCAGTTTGCCATATGTGCAACCGCTTCTTCCCAGCGATATTGAAACTGGCTTTGAGCACCAAAGAGTTTCACGGTTTCAAGCCCTGCCAAGCTTTCAATTAGATTGGCGTATTTTTGTGATGCCAGCCGAGAACCCTCTTCAATGGCTCGTCGTAGAGGAGCTTGGATGAGAAGAGAGTAGAGAGCAATGATCAGTACACCGACGATAGGTACCAGCACTAAACTACCGGCCATTAGCCAGATCAGCACTAAAAAGAGCAGTGCAAATGGCAGGTCAATTAACGAGGATATAGTGGCGGAGGTAAAGAATTCGCGAATGGATTCAAACTCTTGCAAGTGGCGCGCAAAGGCCCCGACAGATGGAGGACGTGATTCCATTCGGATTCCCATCACTTTGCTAAAGAGCTTGGAAGAGATCAGAATGTCGGATTTTTTGCCCGCCACATCAATAAAATAACTGCGAAGTAGTTTGAGGAGCAGATCGAATAAGAAGATCACAAAAATCCCGCTCGCTAATACCCACAAGGTTTCAAACGCAAGGTTAGGCACGACTTTGTCATACACTAAACGGCTGAACATTGGTGCCGCAATGGCAAACAAATTGATTAAAATGGAAGCGATTAACACATCGCGATAAATGTGCTTTGACTGCCATAACGTACCCCAAAACCAGTGGCCATCACGGGTCTTTAATATTTCTGGTGAGCGCTCGTCATAGCGAAACTGTTTTTTCACCATGAAGTAGCGGCCAATATAGCGTTCAGTCAGCTCTTCTAAGGGGATAGCAACGGGGATTAGACCAGACTCCGCAGTGACGACCTCAGCTTCTTGATTCGCTTCGTTGATGCTGCTGAGCACACAGGCTTCACCGCCTTTTAAAATTAAGATAACGGGGAAAACCAATTTTGGGATTTGATCCAATGTCGAGCGATTTTCTTTAGCCACTAATCCTGCTCTTTCTGCGGCTCGAGGAAAGAGAAAAGGTGTTAGTTTGCCGTCTGATAAAGGTAGGCCGTTGATCAGTGCTTCTGGAGAATTCGCCAATCCATAGTAACGACTCACATAAATAAGCGAATTGAGTAGCGTGTCTTGCATTACATCTGACCTTTTTATTATTTATCCACAATAAAGCCTTGGAAGACTTCGATAAAATGCTCTGAAAGTAAATCAAGCTGGGTTTGCGTTTCTACTCGTGACGCAATGGTAGTGATCCCTAAATTGTGTGCTGTGCGAGAAATCGACGTTAAGGTGAACTTTTGCTTTTCATCGTCGAGATGGTGAGTAAATAGATAATCGAGTTTCACATATTTTGGACGGTACTCGTTGATGTAGTCTAATGATTGGAAATTCCGGCCATAGTTATCGACACCAAAGTCTGCACCTGCGGCTCTTATGGCATTACAAAACAGCGCCGTATGGTGAGGGGCGTTGAGGAATGCATTTTCTGGTATTTCAAAGTGTAAGTTCTCACAGACAGAGCGATGTTTCGCCAGTGTCTGAGTGACCCAACGAATAAAACTAGGTTGAGAAAGGCTGCTTTGAGCAATATTAATGGCTAATGGTTCGGTTATCTCGCCTATTTCGAGCTTGCGAATCATCGTTTCAATAACATATTCATCAAAAATATGGCTGGCATTGAGTTGGTCGAGCGCAAATAAGTATTGATTGGCGCTGTAGCGTTTGCCATCGTGCTCAATTGCTGAAAATACTTCGCGGTGGAAAGTTTGTCCCCAGCTATTATTGGCTGACTGCAAACGGAAATTAAACCAATCGTTATGGATAGCCTCTTCAACCAATGCTTTCCATTGCTGTTTACCCATCACAGTTTGTTTGGTTTCACTGCTGACGAAGCCGTAAATCAGATCTGGATTTGCAGTTGCAATGGCTAACGCGTTGTCGAGCAAGGAAAGTACCTGCGTTGAAGATTTTGGTTCTTTATTATGAACAACACCTAAAGAGACTTTGGCTGATGCCATACCGGTTGGGTCGGCTAGAGTATCTTGCACAAAATTCATAATACTATCGGCGATAATTTTGAGTTCACTCTCTTCCATGTTAGGCAAAATAAAGCCAAATTCTTCAGTGGAAATACGTGAGAGTGTGACATCGGGTGACGTTATCGACACTTTTAGATGCTCAGCCAAATGACGCACCATACCATCGCCCGCTTCATAGCCCTTCTCTTCATAGAGTTCTTTAATAAACTCCGCTTGCAAAATCGCTACGCCACCAATGGCACTTTCTGATAACCAACTATTCAGTTGGTTCATGTAATAAGCACGGTTACCGAGCTGGGATACTGGATCAATATAAGCGCGCTCACGTAATTGTTGCGCTTCTTGTGCTTGAGCTTTGAACGCTTTTTCAACCTGTGCCGACATGCTATTGATGCCATCAACTACATAGATCAGATCTTTGGTTGCTGGCCGCGCTAGCGGTTCACCAAAATGATTACACGCTACTTGTTCCATTTTTTTGACAATCATCTGCAACGGGCGTAAAGCACGCTTCAGAATGAAAGCGATGGCAGCAAGGCCAATCACAAAAATAGTGCTAAACGCGATAAGTAGCCGAATTAGTGCCCTCCATAATTGCGCATACGCTTCACCAGGGTGGCTGACAATTTCTACTTCAGCGAGCTGCATCCAACCACTGGTTACCACGCGTTGGTCATGGATCGGTGCGAACAGGTGTAAATTGGTAAACCATTGCGGAACGTTACTGGGTTTTATGGGGTAAGATCGCAGAATCTCGTCGTTATCGTCTAGAAAAATCAAGCGCACGACCGAATAAGAGCTGCCATCAAACAAGGCATTGATAACCGACTCAACCGCAATCTTATCTTTTTTCTCCAAATAAGGCGCCAGCGCCAAACCGACGGTGTTGATGGTGTTGTTGACTTCAGAGCGCTGCTGCTGCTCTAAGTTGTTGCGGGTTGTATTGAATTCAATAATGAAGACTGAGGTCATCAGCATAATGAAGACGGCAATCATTCCCGCGACAAGTTGTTTATATAGCGTCATATTACTTACTCATCGTAACTTATAATTGGTTTATTCAATTTTAGCGAGCGTTCCCGTTCACGTAAGTCATTCCAAAGACTTAATCGTGAAGAGTCTCCTGCAAGCTGGTCATTTTTGGATTTCATTAGCCATAAATTTTTACCGTTAAAGCTGTAGATCGGTAATAGGTCACGGCGTGTTGATGCTGGCTTAATCTCAGGGTTTATATTGTCTAAAATTAAAGGCTCGGCATTGGGTGTTGAATAGTACGCAAGAACCATATGAAACTGATTTAACTCAATGGCTTTAACATACACGAGGCGCAACTTTTTATCATCGATACCCAGTTCAAGTAGGGAGAAGTACTTCGCAATGGTGAAATCTTCGCAATCCCCTGCGTTGCTTCCTAGAAACTCAAGCGGTGTCGCCCAGTAGTCATTTTTTCCCCATAAATCGATATCATTAACGAAGTACAGCTGATTGAAAAATCGATTCATTCCGGCCAATTTGTCACGTTCGGGAACATTTTGGTGTTTAGCAATTTCTTTGCGCCATGTTTCGACGCGTTTCCCTGCTCTTGTGCCATAGGTAAGCGCCACCGCATCGACCCACTGCTGCTCTTTGGTGTTGAGCGCTTGGGGGAGAGAAGGCATAAATAGCAATAAAACCAGTGGCAGCCAAAACTTCATCAAAAACCGTCAGTCGTGAATATATTAAAAAGCATAAGTGAACCTTACTCCCTTAGCGCATTTTTTTGCGCACTAAGTATTGGTTTTAGTAGATAATCCATCACAGTTCGTTTACCTGTAATAATATCAACAGATGCCGTCATCCCTGAGATGATAGGCAGGTTAGCATCATGCCCTAAGCTGGTTTGATTGGTCCTTACTCGGACTAAATAATAGCTTTTGCCTTCTTCATCTTGAGTGGTGTCGGCACTGATATGCTCAAGCGTTCCTTCCAAGCCGCCATATTTGGTGAAATCATAGGCGCTGAATTTTACGATGGCAGGCAACTCTGGTCTTAAGAAGGCGATGTCTTGTGGGGCAATTTGCGCTTCCACAAGCAAGGTATCCTCTGTTGGGACTACTTCAACAATATCCATACCTGGCTGGATAACACCGCCAACGGTGTTGACGTAAAGCGTTTTAATCGTTCCTGTCACAGGCGATAGCACAACAGTGCGATTTACCTTATCTTCAAGCCCAACGGCTGATTCTGTGATTGCAGAAAGCCTATCTTGGGCTTCATTCAGTTTGTCTTGTTGTTGTGAGCGAAACTTTTGAGCCGCATCAATACGGTTGAGCACCGCTTCACGAATCGCCGATTTTAATACTGGGATGTTAAGCTCGCTGGTGGTCATTTCACGGCGAGTATCATTCACTTGGCGCTGTAGTTTCAGCAGCTCAATTCGTGGCACGACACCTTCGTCTGCTAAAGGTCTAGTTATCTCAAGTTCTTTATTCGCAAAATCATAACTTTGGCGCAAATTTTGTACGCGCGCTTGTATTTCAACCAACTCTTGTAGTTTCTGTTTGACTTGTTGATCTAAAAGAGAAAGTTGGTTGCGTAAGTTATTAAGATCTTGCCGGTAGGCGGCCCTTTGCCTATTAACTAAATCGGGTTGGTTGTCTGTTAACAGCGGCGGAAAGGCGAGTTTGTTGTAGTCAATTTTGACGCTCTTTTGCCAGTTATCATCATCAATCTCTTCGTTGATCATTACGCTAGTAATAGAAGCGGATAGCTGCAGGACACTGGCGGTAAGGTTAGCGACTTGTTGTTCACGTTCGCGGTAGTCGGAGCGGAAACGAGTATCATCAATCAATAACAGCTGTTGGCCTTTTTGCACTCGTTCACCTTCACGAACCAGTATCTGTTTGACTAAGCCTCCTTCCAAGTTTTGAACCACTTGAACTTGTGATGACGGAACGACTTTGCCTTGTCCAACTGTCACTTTGTCGACCTGTGCCCATGAGGCCCAGACGATGGCTAAGAGAAAAAAACAGACCATAACCCAGAGCATCACACGTGCACTGTTGGGCGTGTTCAGTAGCAGAGCCGCCGTTTTGTCGTCTATGTACTCCAATTCTGTCGAGGAGAGTTTGTTATAACTCTTGTTGCTCATCGCTTATCCTTTGCGCCTAATTGTAGTGTCTTTCCCTTTGTTACTTGAAGCTGTTGTAGAGGGAAGCTACAACTGTAAGTTATTTGGGTATAGTTGCTTGATTTTATTATTTGTCTAGCAAAATGTTAAGGATTTGCTACCTATCATGAGATTACTATTTACTATTTACTATTTGGATTGATTGTACTTCCTATTGTGTACGTTCTACAGAGTTTAGCTGTGAATTGCTGATTTTGTTGAACCTTAGCACTCTTGAGTTATGACTATGATAGGAGCACAATCGTCAAAAATTTCATAAGGAGTAGAGATGGAACTTTCAGACATCCGCCGCGAATACATTAAAGGCGGTTTAAGACGCAAAGATTTGCTTTCAAATCCGATTGAGCAGTTTAATCTTTGGCTACAACAGGCCATCGATGCGGGTCTTACCGACCCCACAGCGATGACAGTGGCAACGGTTGATGAAAATGGACAGCCTTTCCAACGTATAGTGCTATTAAAAAATGTCGAAAAAGACGGTTTTGTTTTCTATACCAATTTGGGCAGTCGCAAAGCACAACACATTGAACACAACAATAAAGTCAGCTTGCACTTTCCTTGGCACCCATTAGAGAGACAAGTGCACATCACAGGAACGGCTGAAAAATTGTCGACTTTTGAAAACATAAAATATTTTACTTCTCGCCCTAAAGAGAGCCAAATTGCCGCGATGGCGAGCCGCCAGAGTAGCCGTATCTCAGCACGCGGTGTTTTGGAAGGTAAATACTTGGAGTTAAAAAAGAAATTCGAACAAGGTGAGATTCCAGTTCCGAGCTTTTGGGGAGGATATCGCGTTAAGGTTGAATCGATAGAATTTTGGCAAGGTGGTGAGCACCGTTTGCATGATCGCTTCTTGTTTACGCAACAAGATCAGCAATGGAGTACTGAACGTTTAGCGCCATAATGCCCACTTGTTAAAAAACTGCTCTGAAGAATGGCTTCTGGTTGACGTGTAGAAGGGATTTTTGCAAATTTGTACGATGTTGAGTGATAAATATCAAACACGATTGATATTTATCACTACTCGAGACCTAGACGATGAGAGTGCAATAACAAAGGGGGAATTCCCCCTTTGTTATATAAATGGTTGAACTAGTTCTGCTTGCCTAAAGTTCCCTAATGACCCTGAAGCCAACATAATTAGCAGAAGTAGCGGGAGCAATGAACAAATTACTATAGGCAGCAGCCGTTGCGGGGGCGAAGCTCCATGCGCCACCTTTTGCTTGACCCCTTGAGTCATTTGTCCATTCCCACACGTTACCGACAACATCATAAAGGCCTAGGCTATTGGGAGCGAAAGACTTCACAGGCGAGGTACTTTTATTTGACCAAGGTGTACCACTCCAGCCAGTGTTCGCTTTCCCTGTTCCGAAATCATTTCCCCACCAATAGTCTGTTTGTGTACCTGCGCGAGCAGCAATTTCCCACTCTTCTTCTGTAGGTAAACGGTATTTATAACCCGTTTCTTTGCTCAGCCAGCGAGCAAAGGCTTTGGCGTCATTTTGGCTGATACACACCACTGGAGAATTACTGGATTGTTTGAAGCCTGGGTCGCGCCAATAACTGCCGGCAATCGGCGTGATTTCAGATTCAGAAACTGTTGTGCACAGTTTTTTGAGCTCAGCATCAGTTTGGTAGGTGGTTTGATTTACAAAGGTTTCAAATTGACCCACAGTAACAGGGGTTGAACCAATTGCGAAAGCATGATCAAGGAAAACTTGTTTTGATGCGTGTTCGCCAATCAAATATTCACCGGAGACTAAAGTGACTAGTTCAGGAGCTTTAATGTCCCCTTTAAGGGTATCTGCAAATTTATGGCCAGGTTTAAGTAGGTTGTCTTTTTCTCGCAGATTCGCTCTTAGTGTGTGATCTGAGGTGATTTTTAGTTCTTGATGAAAGGAGTGATATCCCTCTTTTTCTATCGTAATTATATGTAGTCCGACAGGAAGCATCACTTCGACCGGGGTGCTACCATAGTTAACATTATCAATAGAGACTTTGTCGCTATATTGATTCGAGCGAATGGCTAGGGTAATCCAAGCAATTTCTTTCTGTTTTTCTGTATCGGTTGAATATTTACCGGGGGCGAAACAGTATTGTGATTCTACGTTTAGCAACCGACATGGTGTGTTTTCATCCGGCCTTGCATCCAACTGAACATCTAGTACGGCTTTGTATTTATTGCCATTGTAGAATCCTGAATCGACGGATTTATGGCGTAGTACATGAATATTAAAAGAGACATTAGCCAGATGTTGTTGGATAAGTTTAGCTTCACTGGTGGCCGCTATTAACTTGGTTTGATACTGGTTAACCGCTTTCTGTAACGCTAAGTCGGTAGTCTGTTTCGAGCATTGAGCCAATGTCATATCGGCACTGCAAGCGTTAGTAAAGCTAACTTTCTCGGTGCTGCTCTGTTTGAGCTCCTCTCTTAAGCGTTCAACTCGCGCGCGTAATTTATGCTGTTCTAACTCGTTGATACTTTTGTTGACAGTGTTCTGTTCGGCCCTTTTTTGTGCCAACACTGCCTCTGATTCTTGGCGTTTTTGCTCAGCTTCTAAACGGTTTTTTTGATTTTGCTTTACACTGGCCCAAGCCGCTTGGTAGGCATTTTGTGAAGGCATGATGTCCAGTTCAGGATCGTCAATCATTTTCATGTAATCGCGTTCTAAGTCAGCTTTTGCTTTTACAAGTGCCTTATCAAAGTTTTGGGCTTGCTTCGTTAGCTGGTCTAGCTCATTGTTGTGGTGGTTCACCACAAGCTGCTGTTCATGGGTTGCTTTTTGGGCGGCCTGTAATTCGGACTGTTTAGTAAACAACGCATCATCAATGGCAATTACTGAAGAAGGCGTTCCTTCGGCCATCGTCGATGTTGCCACTAAGCAAGGCGAAAGTGCTAATAAGAGAGCGGGTAAACCTTGTCGCATTATTATCTACTTCAGTTAAGTTATTAGTTCATTGTAACTATTCTAAACGAAAACACCATTTTGTCTGAAGTCATCTTTCAATAACTTAATGACAAAATGGCGTTTTAACCGCATCTTTGTGAATTTCGATAGAAAAACCGATTTTTTTTGAGGCAATTAGCCCTCTTTGTTCGGTCTTAGCTTAATCCACACCGTATCATTACCATTAATCGTCAGCACCCGATTGTAGGTTTCGTAGCCATCTTTAGAGACGGTAACTTGGTGGCGGCCATTGGGTAAAACAATCTCAACAGGTGTACTGCCGTAGTTAATACCGTTGATGGTTACAGCATCGTTGTATTGATCTGATCTTACAGTGACGTTTGCCCACTGTTTGTCATTCTTTTGTGTCCCTTCAGACACGCCGCCTTTCAAACAGTATCGAGTTGACACGTTAAGCAGTTTACACGCAGACACCGCTTCTGGTTTCGCTTGAAGCTGAGCTTGCATTTGGGTGAAGTATTCGTTGTTACCTTCAAAACCACCGCGAATAATTTGGCTATCTTGTACATGGATGTTAAGTTCCACACCTTTCAGGTTTTGCTTGGCAATCACTGATTCTGTTAGATCATCAAGCAATTTGGCTCGAAACGTTTTTACCGCTTTTTGTTTGGTGAGGTGCTGTCCTTGATTTGAACATTCACCGAGTGTCATTGTTGTTGAACAGGCGGTTTTATAGCTTGTTTCTAGAACACTACTTTCACGCAGTTCGGCTTCGAGACGTTTTACCCGAGCTTCAATGCTCGATTCTTCGAGGTTCGCATACTCATTACTGAGGCGAGCTTGTTTCTGTTTGATTTGAGACAAGCGCATTTCATTTTCAGTCATCGCTTGATTGTTCTCAAGGCTTTCAGCTTGGTTTTGCTTCACTGATGCCCAAGTTTCTTGGTACTTCTTTTGAAAGGAGACCAAATCTGTATCTGGATCATCTAAAAGACGGCTATATTGTTTGTCCAAAGCTGATTTGGCTCGATTGCGTTTGGCATCAAGTTCTTTACTTTCTCGTTTAATACGAGCGTGTTCATTTTTAAGTTGTTGAAGCTTAGCTCCCTCGGCTTCGTATTCTGCAGAAATCGCGTCGATTTCCGTCTGTTTAGTAGTCATTTTTTCATCGATAGCGGTGACAGGATCTACCTGAACAATTTCTTCCGCGTACACCGATGCAGATACCCAAAAAGGGCTTAGCGCAAGCAATAGCGCTGGGATGCGACGTGTGATCATAGGTCCCTGCAACAAATTAACGTTTAACCACAAAAGTGGGAAAGACAAACTTTTGACAGCTTGAATGGATAAGCTGTATTCATAATGCAAAATTTATTCCGAACAATAGAAAAATTTACGGAAATCTATTAGTAGGTGACTGATTTTGTAAATTTTATAATTGTGCATCTTCATTTTGAGCCTAATAGCGAAATATGCAAGTCTCTATTTTCGATCTATTTAGGGGTTTTGGGATTGAACACACATTGACCGTAATTTATGTGCACTTGATCATTGTTCCGTTTTGGAAAAAAGTGTCTCTTTCACTCCTAAACTTAAGTTTAATATACACCTTGATGTGTATCTTTCAAAAAAATACAGCTTTGTTTTCGCTCCTGATAGTTTTGTTATAACATCAGACTCTGATTTCAACCATGATGTGGCGATATGAGTGACTTTTCTTCGGTTAAGCGATTTAACTATCAACAAAATGACAAAGTTTTGTCGCCTAGACCAGCCGAGTTAGTGACTTTACCTTCCTATATGGAGTGCCATGATCATAGTTATACTCAAGTTGTAATTGGGTTGAAAGGCAAAGCTGAGTTTGAAGTACAAGGTCTAGGCAATTTGGTGGGCCCGGGGCAAGGTTGTGTCGTTACCTCTGGAACTGACCATGCATTTGGTGGTGTGGTTGGCCAGTCGGATATCTTAGTGCTTAACCTTCCTATCTCCAGTGGAGATGATCCCTTGCTTCTACAAAAAATGAATGAGTTGTCGAATGCGGATATTTACTTTCAACTGGATGGACAAATCCAAAAGCTGATCCAATTGCTAGTTAAAGAGATGCAATCGAGTCCTGATGATTTATTGTTGAGCCGTGCCTGCAATGACACCGTTATGGCATTACTGCAACGCCATATCTCTGCATTTGAAACGCATCGCAAAGAATCTCGTTTTGATCTTGAATCGATTGATCGTTATATCGAGCAGCACCTTGGACGTAAAATTTCAGTGGCTCAACTCGCTGGCAGTGTTTATTTAGGTGAAAGCCAATTTCATCTGTTATTTAAAGAGCAGATAGGGATCACGCCTCACCAGTATCTATTAGGTAAACGCATTGATATGGCTAAAGACCTGATTGAACAAGGGTGTTTAAGCTTTGGTCAAATTGCGGAATTAACCGGCTTTTCTGGACAAAGTACCTTCACTCATTCATTTACCCGTTTACAAGGTATTTCTCCTTCTCAATACCGAAAATTGTCGCGTCGCTAATTTTCTATCTACTTTTTTATGTGCACTCTTTATCTCACTTTCTCCTGCTTATCTTTGGTTAAACTTAGGGAGAATGTTTCTATTTTCGCATTTTGAATGGCTTTAATTGATGTGATTGTGTTTTTATTTTGTTAATGAAAGGAGTTTTTGACAAAAATATCAGAGTTTTTGACAAGTATTATTCTCGCGCTCAAAATACACTGCCAGCCAGTGTAGGAAACCCGACCTTTTTCGGGAGTGAGATTGAGGAAAACGCATGTTTACAGCAACAGATGTGTTGAATGCAGAGTTTATCGAGCAACCGCTTGATAAATTATGGTCGCTGATCTCGCCACTTTATATGGTGGACGAATCCCAATGGCTGAAGCAGTTATTACCACTGGCAACAGCTATAGAATCAGAAAAATCGGCGATATTAAATAAAACAACTCAGTTGATCGAAGCGATCCGAGCCGATAAAAAAGCGGTGCAAATGATCGATGCCTTATTACTTGAGTACAGTTTAGATACACAAGAAGGTATTTTGTTGATGTGCTTGGCTGAAGCTCTGATGCGCATTCCAGATGCGGAAACCGCGGATGCTTTTATTAAAGATCGCCTCAGCGTTGCGGATTGGAAATCTCATCTGAAAAATTCTGACTCTGTCTTTGTCAATGCGTCCACGTGGGGGTTGATGCTGACCGGTAAAGTGATTGGCCTTGCTGATGTGGATACTACGAGTCCAACGCAGGCGGTTAATCGTCTAGTGAATAAGCTTTCTGAGCCAGTGATTCGTAAGGCGATGCACCAAGCGATGAAGGTGATGGGCCACCAATTTGTGCTAGGCCGAACCATTGAAGAAGCAAAAAAAAATGGCCGTCCTATGCGTGATAAAGGGTATACCTATTCATTTGATATGCTCGGTGAAGCAGCGTTAACCACGGCCGATGCCAATAAATATTTCAAAGATTATTTGATGGCGATTGAGGCGGTTGGCCGCGAGAAATATGGCTTATCAACCAGCCCGGCACCGTCCGTATCCATCAAGCTTTCTGCATTGCATCCGCGTTATGAAGTGGCTAATCAAGAGCGCGTTCTGAGCGAGCTTTATAGCACACTGCTACAGCTTTTAGCCCGTGCTATCGAGCTGGATGTGGCGATTACTATTGATGCAGAAGAAGCAGACCGTTTAGAGCTGTCATTAAAGCTATTTGAAAAGATATATCGTAGTGAGCCCGTGAAAGGGTGGGGGAAATTTGGTTTAGTTGTACAAGCTTACTCTAAGCGCGCTTTACCCGTTTTAGTTTGGCTTAATGGGTTGGCGAAACAGCAAGGTGATGTGATCCCACTGCGTTTAGTCAAAGGGGCGTATTGGGATAGCGAAGTGAAGTGGTCTCAGCAAAGTGGCTACAGCAACTATCCGGTATACACACGTAAAGAAGCGACGGATGTCGCCTATTTGGCTTGCGCTCGTTTTCTTTTAAGTGAGGGCGTTCGTGGTCATATTTTCCCTCAATTTGCCAGTCATAATGCACAAACCGTGACCGCGATTGCGGTGATGTCACAACACAAAGATTTTGAGTTCCAGCGTCTGCATGGCATGGGTGATGCTCTTTATCATCATGCAATGAAAGCCTATCAACAATCGGTGCGAATTTATGCTCCAGTAGGTAGTCATAAAGACTTACTGCCTTATTTAGTTCGTAGATTGCTTGAAAATGGTGCGAACAGTTCGTTTGTGCATCGTTTAGTCGATGCTCGTTGTCCTATTGATACGTTAACGCAACATCCCGTCGATATGTTGCTCTCGTTTGATTCTTTACCAAATACCAAAATCCCTTTGCCACCGCATATCTTTGCCGAACGCGTTAATTCCTATGGCGTCAATATTGATATTGAAAGTGAGGCAACACCTTTTGAAGCGAAAGTAGAATGTTGGCTCAATAAGCAGTGGCATGCTTCTCCTATCATCAATGGTGTTGCTCAGTTCGAAAGCATGATCAAGGCAGGGGCATCGCCGGAAGTTGTGACTGCGCCGTATGACCGTAGCAAGCATGTTGGACAAGTGGTATTTGCCAACCTTGATCATGTTTCCGAAGCTATCTCAATAGCAGAGCAATCCTTTGCCGCTTGGAAGCAAGAAGAGCACAGTGTTCGCGCGGGCAAACTTGATAAACTTGCTGATTTACTCGAAGAGAACTTGGCTGAACTGGTCGCCATTTGTCATCACGAAGCAGGGAAAACCATTCACGATAGCATTGATGAAATCCGCGAAGCGGTCGATTTTTGTCGCTATTACGCCAAACAAGTTTCCGCTTTAACACCTTTTGAAGTGACGAGTTTTGATAATGAAAAGCGTAAAGTGAGCCGTGAAGGTCGCGGTGTTTTCGTGTGCATTAGCCCATGGAACTTCCCTCTTGCGATTTTTCTTGGGCAAATCACGGCAGCGTTAGTGGCGGGTAATACGGTCGTTGCCAAACCCGCAGAACAAACCAGTTTGATTGCTTCGCGTGCCGTGGAACTGATGTTGGAAGCTGGCTTTCCTGCTGGCGTTATCCAATTGTTACCTGGACGTGGTGCAGAAATTGGCAGTGCGCTGACTTCTCACCCTGCCATTGCAGGTGTCGCGTTCACTGGATCAACGGCGACCGCGCAACGTATCAATCAAGCTCTCGCTCAACGTGACGCCGCGCCAGTGCCGCTGATTGCAGAGACGGGTGGGCAAAATGCGATGATCGTTGATAGTACAGCTTTACCCGAGCAAGTGGTGAGAGATGTGATTCGTTCGGCCTTTGCTTCGGCTGGGCAGCGCTGCTCTGCATTACGAGTGCTATTTGTTCAACAGGATATTGCCGATCGCATCATCAGCTTGATTCATGGTGCGATGAATGAGCTCAAAATTGGTCTTCCTTACCTCCACAGTACCGATGTCGGCCCTGTTATTGATGAAAAAGCCAAACAAAAGTTGCTCTCTCACATTGAACAGATGACCAAGACACAGACCAAAGTTGCGCAATTAGAGCTCGGTTCGGAGTGCCAACACGGTGATTTTGTACCGCCAGCGGCTTTTGAAATCTCAGATATTCACTGCTTAACCGAAGAACAATTTGGGCCGATCTTGCATATCGTGCGCTTTAAAGCGCGTGAGCTGGCCGATGTAGTGCAGCAAATTAATCAAACTGGTTTTGGTTTAACCATGGGGATCCATAGCCGCAATGAAACGACGTATCGTTGGATAGAAAAACACGCCCGAGTAGGTAACTGTTACATCAACCGTGATCAAGTGGGTGCGGTGGTGGGCGTGCAACCATTTGGTGGGCAAGGGCTTTCTGGTACCGGACCAAAGGCAGGTGGCCCGCATTACTTATACCGTTTTACTCAAACTGAATTTTCTCAGTAATAAAGGCTCAGGAGAATTAGAATGGTTCATCAAGTAACACGTTTTTCTGACGCTTTTTCAGCATGGGAAAATTGGAATATCACCGATTTTGATTCTAAATGTGAGTGCTTACTTTCATTTAAAAATCTACTAGAAAGCGCTATGCCACAACTGGCAACAGTGATTTCTTACCATCTTCATCAGGCATCGGCGTTGTTGGCGTATTCGCACCAATTGATCGGCCCTACTGGAGAAACCAATGAGCTATACACCGCAGGTCGGGGCGTGGCTGTGATCATCCAAGGTGAACACAGTGATAAAGCGCAACAGGCGGTGGCAGCTCAGCTTTGTGCCGCTCTTGTGGCAGGCAATAGCGTCGTCTTATGTAGTGACGATGCGATGTTGATTCGAACACTGCAAGCGGCATTTGAGCAGTCAACACTCCCTACTAATCTCATTCAGTTTACGTCTTTTGATGCTTATCATCCCTTGATGGCGTCGGATGTTCGAAGTGTAGGTTACGTTGGGAACACCTCGGTTGAGCGTAGCCTCAACCGTCAGCTAGCTGATCGTAATGGTGCGATTGTCAGCCTAGTTTCTGAAACGGACTTGAGCGCGATCCCCGTGGCTCATGATCCTCACTTATCGTTGCGCTTTATTACCGAGCGTACTCGCACAATAAATATAACAGCAGTGGGTGGTAATGCGACCTTGCTTGAGCTTGGTAGCGAAACCCATTAATCCTTTCTGTTTTATCCTCTTCTTCGGAAGAGGACATGGAAGGCGATCTTTTAAAGAGGACAAACACAATGGAAAATAGCTTTGCTATTACAACCACCTTTATCCTGTATCTTATTTTGATGCTGGCTATTGGTGTGGCAGCGTATCTGCGAACGAAGAACTCCGCAGATTATTTCTTAGGAGGGCGATCACTGGGCCCTTGGCCTGCGGCTTTATCGGCGGGTGCATCTGATATGAGCGGTTGGTTATTGCTCGGTTTACCTGGTTACGCGTACGCCGCTGGTATTGAGGCTTTCTGGCTAGCGGGTGGCTTATTATTGGGCACATGGGCTAACTGGTTAGTGAATGCTAAGCGCTTGCGCACTTATAGCATCACGACAGATTCATTAACATTACCTGAATTTTTATCACGCCGTTTTAATGATAAATCTAAACTGATTCAAACCATTTCAGCCTTCTTTATTTTGCTGTTCTTCCTCTTTTATACCAGTTCTGGCCTTGTGGCTGGCGGTAAATTATTTGAAACGGTATTTGGTTTAGATTATTCAACCGCGGTTATTATTGGCACCATTTGTGTGGTCTCCTACACACTGTTTGGTGGATTTTTAGCCGTTTCTTGGACTGACTTAGTGCAAGGCCTATTAATGGCGGCCGCATTGATGATCGTTCCTATCGCAGCAATCAACGGCGGAGTGAGTCAACTGGGTCAGGATCTTTCGGCGATTAACCCTAACTTATTGACGTTATGGTATGACGCAAAAGGTGAACCGTTAACCGCTATTGCCATCATCTCATTAGTAGCATGGGGGCTTGGTTATTTTGGTCAACCGCATATTTTGGCGCGTTTCAAAGCTTCTCGCTCAAATAAAGACCTCACCACAGCACGTCGTATTGCGGTCATTTGGACCGGTTTATCCATGGCGGGAGCCTTATTAGTTGGCTTGGTTGGGCTTGTTTATGTTACCAATACTGGTTCGCTAGAGCTGGCAGATGGTGAAAAAATATTCATGCTGCTAGTGAATGCCATTTTCCATCCAGTCATTGCTGGTATTTTGCTTGCGGCTATTCTTGCGGCGATTATGAGTACCGCGGACTCGCAATTATTAGTTTCTTCCTCTGCGTTAGCGGAAGATTTTTACAAGCAAGTTATCAAACAAGAAGCTACCTCGGAGGAGATTGTTCGTGTTGGCCGATTTGCAGTGATTCTAATTTCGATCGTGGCGTTAGTGCTGGCTATGACGCCAGATAGTTCCGTGCTTGGCTTGGTTTCGTATGCATGGGCAGGTTTTGGCGCTGCATTTGGTCCTGCAGTTGTATTGAGCCTTTATTGGTCTCGAATGAACCGTAATGGCGCACTAGCCGGCATTATTGTTGGTGGCGTTACAATTGTGGTTTGGAAACAACTGTCCGGCGGTTGGTTTGATGTGTATGAAATTGTTCCTGGGATCATTCTCTCGACAATTGCGATTCTTGTGGTGAGCTTAGCGACAGATGAACCTGAAGAGAGCGTACAAGCGCAGCACGTGACCTTTAAAAAGCAGCTGGTTGAACTAGATTGATATTCATACCGTTGTTCAATAACTAGCCCCTTTCTGAGGGGCTTTTTTGTATAGGTTAGATTGTGTAGTGTGCTTAGCAGAAAATAAGGAGATTGGGATGGACGTTTTTTGAAGATAGCTCACGAAACACACACTAAAGTTTGAGAAAAATGAACCTGTAGGAGCAAAATGTGTCAATTATCAATAATGATGCAAATTGTAGGGATTATTGGACCATGTCAAAAGCTTATTGCACCTGTTGTCGTAAAGAGACACCGCATAAAGTCGTGATGAAGCGCTGTCAGTCAGAACCTTGTTCAACATGGCAAGGTGTTCAAAAGTTTTTTGCGCTCATTATACAAGGTGAACCTCATTACAAAATGGAAAAGCAAGGTTTTTGCCGAGTATGTAATCACTCATCAACATTAAGCCACACTGACTTCTCACGCGTCCGCGTTCTCTAAATACTTCCAGCACTGCGCTAAGGTTTTTGGCGTAGTGCGCCTCTCGCTCAAAAGATAATTTTGCTTTTATTCGGCTGACTAAGTTTGATTTAGTGCACATTCACCACCGTTCTATTGCACGAGTGTCAAGTATTGGGAACTTAGGCAAAGTAATAATCCATAGTTGTAATATTCTCAAGCCCATTACTTTGGTGAACAAGCTTCAAGGAGCATTGCAATGCAATTGAGTTTAAAGAGAAAAATGGTGTTCTCTGTGGTTGCTGCTATTACATTGACAGCCGCTGCATTGGTTATGGTTGGCTATCAAACCTTTAAAACCGACAGCTGGAGAGCGATTGAGAGTGAAGCGCGTAATACATTACAGGCTCATGCAAAAGGGATTGGTGACTGGTTTAATGGCAAACAAAAAACGCTGCTAGGATTAAAAAACGAAATCGAACGTAATCCACAATTAGACATTGTTCCTCACCTACGCCAAACCTTGGAGTCTGGTGAATTTGGGCTGAGTTATTACGGCAATGAACAGGGCGATATGATCCGCAATGACGGATCGCGTAACCAAAATGGTTATGATCCCCGTGAGCGTGGTTGGTATAAAGAAGCCAAAGTCGTGGGTAAACCGATCACAACCGCCCCCTACGTCAGCGTTACCATGCAAACCTTAGTGGTGACATTGGCAGAACCTGTCCGTCAAAATGGCCAACTGATTGGCGTCGCCGCTTCCAATTTAGCTTTGGGTAAATTGATCAAGGACGTCTTAGCCATTGAGGTTCCTGGGAAGGGCAATGCTATTTTGGTGAATACCAAGGGGCTAATTGTTGCCCATCCCAATCAAGATCTTATTTTAAAACCTACCCAAGAAATGGCCTCACAACTGACCATTCAAAGCATATCAGAGGCGGCAAATTCTCAATTACCACTCTTTGTTGATATTGATGGTCAGACCAAAGTATTGATGGCGCAAAGTATTGAACATACTGACTGGCTGTTGGTCATGGTGATGGACAAAACGGTTCTTGAACAGCCACTCAATGACATGCTATTGAAACAGAGCTTGATTGGCTTGATGATTTTAGTGATCTTGGCATTAGCGACCTCATGGTTCGTCGCTCGTCAGTTGAATGAGTTGAGTAATATTGCTCAAGCTTTGTCAGATATCGCCGAAGGTGATGGCGATTTAACCCGTCGTTTAGCCGTTCACAGCGATGATGAAGTCGGTATCTTAGCGGATAAGTTCAATAAATTTGTCGATCGCATCCATGTCATGGTGCAAAGCGTGCGTGATGTTTCCGTCTCCCTTAACCAAGGAGCGACACAGGCCGCAAGCTCAGCCAGTCAACGTAGTGAACGGATTCGTACTCAACAAGATGAAATTACTATGGTTGCAACTGCGGTCACTGAAATGGCGTCTGCGACCGCTGAAATCGCGGGCAATGCCGATAATACCGCTAAAAATGCCAATGAATCGGTTGAGCTTGGTGCACAAGGCTATCGCCAGATGCAACAAAGCAAACAGTCAATCAATCAGTTAGCACAAGAGCTTAGCAGTGCTGTGGGTATCATTGGTGAATTAGAAGTGCACGCTAATGAGATTTCAACCATTCTGTCGACCATTCGCTCGATTGCAGAGCAGACAAATTTGTTGGCCTTGAATGCGGCGATTGAAGCGGCGCGCGCCGGAGAGCAAGGCCGTGGCTTTGCCGTTGTAGCTGATGAAGTCCGAGTGCTTTCTCAGCGTACTCATGCCTCTACCGAGGAGATCCAGTCTAAAATTTCCGGTTTGCAAAAAGTAACGACCAATGCGGTTTCTGTCATGACGGAAAGCCATAAACTGGTCGAAACAAGTGTACAAGATGTGAACCACACAGGAGAAAGCTTACACGCAATCAGCGAAGCCATTCAGATGATCAGTGATATGGCGACACAAATTGCATCAGCAGCAGAAGAACAATCTTTGGTGACAGCGGACATTAATGGCAACACCGAATCGGTACGTGAAGTCAGCGACCAACTCGCCAGTGATGCGCAAAATGCAGTGCAACAAGCTCATGAAATGCACCGTTTAGCCAATGAGTTAGATAAAGAAATTTCTCGTTTCAAACTGTAATCATCTCAACATACTCAAAGTAAAGAGGTGATAAATAGATTACAACCAAGAAAGTGGGTGCTTGCTCACTTTCTTTTCCTTTTTTCTCCTCAGTCTTTTTATTCTAACGTTCCCCTATTCTATGTGATTTATATCACAATGCCTTGTGATGATAGGTTGGTTTAAGGCTGTAAGCCATTATTGTATGCCATATCACTTCTTTTTAGAGCGCCGTGCAAAACCATGAGCCTAGACCGCATTGACCAACAGATCTTACGTATTTTGCACAGTAAAGGACGGCTTCCCGTTGTTGAGCTAGCAAAGTTGGTGAATTTAACCACATCGCCTTGTTCTGATCGTGTTAAACGCTTAGAAAAGGAAGGGTATATCAAAGGCTACCATGCAGAACTGTGCCCAGAAAAGTTAGGTCTGGATGTACAAGTGTTCATTCATATTCGATTGGATCAAACCAGTTTCTCTATTTTTGAGCGTTTTTCACAAGCAGTGGCGGACATCCCAGAGATTGAAGCATGTTATTCATTGTCCGGTGATTTTGACACCATGATCAAAGTGAGAGTGAAAGATATGAAAGCCTACCAAAGTTTTATGTCTGGCAAGTTGGGTACATTGCCGGGAGTGATTCAAACGCGCAGTGAATTTGTGATTGAAGAACATAAAGCCAGCTTTGGCATTAATCCTGAGCTCATTTCCAAGACGCTGCCTTAGCTGCGAATGAGGTGAAATACGGTGCAAGAAACAGAACAGCAACAGCCTTTAACTAAAGATGTTACGACACTTTTTACTAGGTTAAAACAGCAGGCAATAGCAGAGCCATATCCAAGCCTTGAGCAAAGACGTATTTGGTTGCAGCGCTTAAAAACTGCGTTACTCAGTGAACAGGCCGCACTCGTTGAAGCCTTAAATCAGGATTATGGTTATCGGAGTCGCTTTGATAGTACGGTTTGCGATCTGCTACCAGCCGTTTCACACATCAATTACACGCTTAAAAACCTCAAATCGTGGACAAAATCGCAATCGCGTCATGCCGGTTGGCTATTATTGCCGTCGACAGTGAGCGTTCACTATCAACCCTTGGGGCTTGTAGGGGTGATTGTGCCTTGGAATTTTCCTATCGTGCTCAGTATGGCTCCATTAGTCACAGCATTGGCAGCAGGTAATCGCGCTATGGTCAAATTGAGCGAACATACGCCTTGCACCAACCAAGTGTTGATGCGT
>AEZC01000014.1 GCA_000257205.1 Vibrio ordalii ATCC 33509
GATTCTGTCTCGCTGGTAAATAATTTGTCCGAAGCATCGATTGCTGAGCACGGTATGGATCATTATGTACCTAACTTATGGCAACAGCTGTTTGCTTTGAGTAATGAAAGTTTAATGACGCATTATCAAAAAGCGATATCAGCTCTCGATCAAGAAATTGCTATTTTACAGCAAAATTATCTCACCGTTAAACAAACTTGGGCTCGATCTATCGGAGATGGCACACCTGCTATGGGAATTGGACGTTTGATGAGCGAGATGAATTCTATAAATAAGTTAATAGAGAACCGTAATCAGATTAGAGGTGAACTAAAGCAGATAGTCTCTGATCCTCAGCGCTTACCTTTAGCAAAACTATTAATAGCGCAGCAAACATTACCTGATGAAATTAAGGAACAACTGCAATGAAGTTATTGAATAGCCTCACAAGGAAAAAAAGAATATCAATTATTGTATTGTTCATTGTATTAGTTTTCCTTGGTTATGATTACTACCAAAGCACTCAGCCGAATATTTGGGGCGATGAACCTGATGAATCCTATATTAAGATTACAGGTAAAAAACCTAAGGATGCCAAAGTCGATGCTTGGGCAAGATGGGGGGCTAGTGGGGATGAGTGTAAAGCACGAACTTTCAGCTTTTCTAATGTGAAATGGTCAAAGGGGGCAAATGTAGATTTGCATGTTACACATGATTTTTCTACGGATCCTAGTCGATACGAGTTAAGAATTCCCTATCAGAAATATCATGATGCATTAAACTGTGATGTTATACTCGGAGATATTGTAGTTCAAGCGTATAACGGATATGGTTCTGCTGGTTTTGCTCAACTTCGGATTTCACCTGCCGGTAAAGAGTATTATAATCGACCAATTGATTTTAAATTCTCAATTGCAGCAAAAGATTGTGAGCCTTATTATTCTGAGAAATTCAACAGATGGACGAAAGGTTTCGGGTGTTATTATTATGTTGATGAAAAGATGAAAAGCCAAGACCAAGAATTCAACGCCTACGACGTCTACTACGATTTCTCGAAATTCAATAACGACACTGTGATTCATTACGATATTTTAGCCGGTGAGAATTACCGCTCTGAACCGTTAGATAAAGAGAAAGGGCCGCAATAGTGAAATTTATCGCTAATACTAATAGGAAAAAAAGAATATCAATTATTGTACTATTCATCGCATTATTTTTCCTTGGGTCTGATTATTACCAGACTTCTCAACCGAATATTTTGGGTGATGAACCTGATGAGTCCTATATTACTATATCAGGCAAAAAGCCTATAGATGCTTATTTAGAAGTTTGGACTCATTTTTGGGTGACAGGAGATGAGTGCGAGGCTTATTCCTACGATTTATTTGGTCAAAAATCCCATAAAGGAGGAAAGATAAGCC
>AEZC01000015.1 GCA_000257205.1 Vibrio ordalii ATCC 33509
TTTTACGCACAATAAAATAAAAGCTCCTGATATTCAGGAGCTTTTTTGTTTGGTCACTATTTATTATCAGCAATAAGAATAGTGGGTTCTCACTGTTTAATTTAATGCGCTTTACAGAACTATTTTGCAATGCTGAGCAATGTGCCAGACTTACATTGAAAAGAGTAATATTTCGTGCTCTCGTTAAATTTACCTAAGCCCTCACCATCACAATACTCAATATTAATATTGCGCATCGTATCAAGTGTTTTTTCGCTATTTAAGGCAAACTTAGAGCCGTCAGCGCAGACAATACGAACACGACCATCGTCACTCACCGAGTAAATGTTGACTTCAGTATTACAAAGCTCAAAGGAGGCTTCACGATAGTTATCTTGCTGAGTATTAGACGCGCAACCGGTCATTAAAGTAGCGGCAGCAAGGGCTAATGTACTGATCGTTTTCATGTTAATAAATCCTTAGCTTTATTGTCTATTTTCTATGTCGTTAGCCTATAGAACATAGAATCAATATTCAAGCTTCAATCACTACCAACCGAACTGAGTCCTACAAGCCGATGAGTGAACATCGGCTTTACCCAATGGTTAGCGTGTGGTTACTTCACTTCTAGCCCTTTGGCTTGCATATCCGCATGATAGGAGGAACGCACGAACGGGCCGCAAGCTGCATGAGTAAATCCAAGCTCTAGTGCGATCTCTTTAAGTTCGTCAAATTCAGACGGTGGGACATAGCGTTCAACTGGTAGATGATGACGGCTCGGAGCCAAATACTGACCCAGAGTGAGCATAGTGACGTCGTGAGCTCGAAGATCTTTCAATACTTCCACTATCTCTTCTTTTGTTTCACCAAGCCCCATCATGATGCCTGATTTGGTTGGGATAGTTGGATGTTGTTGCTTGAATTTCTTCAACAGTTCCAGCGACCATTTATAGTTTGCCCCAGGACGCGCTTTACGATATAGGCGTGGTGCGGTTTCTAAGTTGTGGTTAAACACATCCGGTGGGTTATCTTTGAGTAGTTCAAGGGCGATGTCCATCCGGCCACGAAAATCCGGTACTAACGTTTCGATACGGATCTCTGGGTTTAATGCTCTAATTTCACGATTACAGTCGGCAAAATGTTGGGCACCACCATCACGTAGGTCATCACGGTCAACTGAGGTGATAACCACGTATTTCAACTTCATATCCTTAATGGTTTGCGCCAGTTTTTGTGGTTCATTTGTTTCTGGCGCATTTGGCCTTCCATGAGCAACGTCACAGAATGGGCACCGTCTTGTGCAAATGGCGCCTAAAATCATAAAGGTGGCAGTTCCGTGGTTAAAGCATTCTGCTAGGTTGGGGCAAGACGCTTCCTCACACACCGAATGAAGATTGTTCTTACGCATGGCCGATTTGATCTCTTGAATGCGCTGGCTATCACTGGGTAGCTTGATTTTCATCCACTCGGGCTTACGCAAAACTTCTTTCTGTTCGGCGGCAGGCATATTTTTTACAGGAATTAATGCCATTTTGTCAGCGTCGCGGTACTTAACGCCTTTTTCCATTTGTATTGGTTTGCTCATGCTTTTTACCTTTGAAGAGGTGCTTCTGTGCTGAATTCTACTTGCTCGTAAGCCAATATGTTAACGAGTTCTTTTATTAGTTGTTTTTCTATGGTTTTCAGTTCTGTTGGGCCGCCCAGTTCACTGACTTGAGCCATTTCCAATCCCTGGTAGCCGCAGGGGTTAATGCGTAGGAAAGGAGAGAGATCCATATTGACGTTCAATGCTAAACCATGAAACGAGCAACCTTTACGGATCCGTAGCCCAAGAGAGCAGATTTTTTTCCCTTTGACATAGACGCCAGGGGCATCTGGTTTTGTGGCTGAGTCAATACAGTATGCTTGCAAGGTATTAATCACGATCTGTTCGATTTTGGTTACTAACTCCCTTACGCCTAATTTTTTGCGGCGCAAATCGATCAAGAAGTAAGCCACAAGTTGGCCCGGACCATGATAGGTAACTTGGCCGCCTCGGTCACTTTGTACCACAGGAATATCACCAGTATCGAGAAGATGCTCAGCTTTACCTGCTTGACCTTGGGTAAAGACTGGTTGATGTTCGACAAGCCAAACCTGATCTGGTGTGGTTTCAGTTCTTGTATCGGTAAATATATGCATAGCTTCCCAGACAGGAAGGTATTCTTGGCGACCCAGACGTTTTACAACAAGCAAATTCAGTATCAACGTGACTCATCTACCGTATAAATAAAGTTTTTGCATTATAAACATCTTCCAGCGAATGAACTACCGATGAAGGCGATAAATTTGTCCTTAGTGTGATGGGGTGTATTCTAGCGGTATGATTTATATTAAAAAAGCAGCCTAAGCTGCTTTCAAAAAAAATTGAATAAATCAAATATATGAGAGGTTAGACATCTCGATTACGATTTTTGGGTTACAGAACCATACGCACTATGTCAATCTCGCCTAGCTCTTTATACAGTATCTCAACTTGTTCGATAGAGGTGGCGGTAATGTTAATCGATAAGGAGTGATAAGTCCCTTTTGCACTGGGTTTAACCCGTGGGCTGTAATCGCCTGGAGCGTGACGTTGGATAACTTCAAGAACCTTCTCTGGAAGTTCAGGCTTTGCATGGCCCATCACCTTGTAAGTAAATGAACAAGGAAACTCGAGTAAGTCTTTGAGTTTTGCATCAGAGTTGATAGTCAGCATAATGGAATCTCCCGTTGATAATTCGATTTGCGGTGGCGAATACTACAGCGAATGTTGATGGAACTCAATAATCATAAAGCCGCGGTATGGCGGCTTTATTTTACCTTTTCTCAGGGAGATCAGAATAACCCTTTGAAAAGCAGAATGATGTAGTCCCAAAGACGGCTAAATATGCTGCCTTCATCCACATTTTCTAATGCCAAAAGAGGGTATTCAGCCACGTCTTTGCCATCAAGCTGGTAGTACAGCTTACCGACCACATCACCTTTGCTTATTGGCGCTCGCAGTTCTTTTTCAAGCACAAAGCTCGCACTAAGATCTTTCGCTTGACCGCGAGGCAGTGTGACGTAGGTATCTTCACTGACGCCAAGCGCCACTTTATCTTTGTCACCCATCCAGATTTTTTCTTCAACGAATGTTGCGCCTGCTTTGTGTGGTGCGACGGTTTCGAAGAATCTAAAGCCATAGCTCAGAAGTTTTTTGCTTTCTGATTTACGAGCATTTTCATCTTTGGTACCCATAACCACAGCAACGAGGCGCATTTTCCCTTCAGTTGCTGAGCTAACTAAACTGTATCCAGCATTGCTCGTATGGCCAGTTTTAATGCCATCTACGTTCATACTTTTATCCCACAGTAAACCATTACGGTTATACTGGGTAATCCCGTTATAAGTATACTTCTGCTCTGAATAAATACGATACTCGTTTGGGACATCACGAATCAATGCTTGGCCTAGTAGCGCCATATCATAAGGTGTTGAGTACAGATTTGGATTATCTAAGCCGTGCACGTTAGCAAAGTGCGTATTACTCATTTTTAGTGAACTTGCCCACGCATTCATTAGGTCAACAAAGGCGTCTTCAGAACCTGCAATGTGTTCAGCCATGGCCACGCACGCATCATTGCCAGACTGAATGATAATGCCTTTGTTCAGTTCTTCTACGGTAACTGTGGTGCCGACTTCAATGAACATTTTTGAAGAGTCAGGATAATTCTTCGCCCACGCATTTTTACTGACCACCACTTTATCTTGTGGAGAGATATTGCCACGTTTCAGTTCTTGGCCAATCACGTAGCTGGTCATCATTTTCGTCAAACTTGCAGGTGAAAGTTTGGTATTCATCTCTTTTTCTGCCAGCACTTTACCTGAGTGGAAGTCCATCAATACATAGCCTTTAGCGGCAATCTGAGGAGCATCGGGTATGACGATCGGCGCAGAAAATACTGAGCTAGTAAAGGTTGCAGAAAGCGCAATAGAAGATGCTAAAATCGGTTTTAAGAATGTGTGTTTTTTCATGAGGAATGCAAATTTTCTTATTAACTGTCCATATCTTAACAGAAACGACCTATCAAACCAGAGCTTGAAGCAAGAACACTGGATTTGATGAGTCACTGAGTGACGGGTTGCGCTTTGATGAAGGCGGTCTCGTAACCGAGCAATTTAACTTTTTCTAGCGTTTGTTGAGTCAGCGCATCGTCATTAAATGTCCCTAAAAATACGCGATGAATGCTATTTACACTATCTACAAAGCTTTCAACCGTCAAAGTTTGACCTAATTGATCTGATAAAGTTCGTATTCTTTGCTCTGATTTTGAGGAAGCAACTTGGATAATGTATTGAGCCTTCTTTTTCTGTGGTGACGTCGTGATCGGTTTATCGATGGTGATGACTTCGATAGCCACATTCGCAGTCCCGGTTTGAACGACACCCAATTTGTAAGCGGCAGCGTAACTTAAATCAATAATTCGTCCCTCATGAAAGGGACCGCGATCGTTTACCCGAACGATCGCAGTTTTTTTGTTATCTAAATTCGTTACTTTAACGTAGCTGGGTAACGGCAACGTTTTATGGGCGGCCGTCATCGAATACATGTCGTAGATTTCACCATTAGACGTTAGGTGCCCATGGAACTTTTTTCCATACCACGAGGCTTGGCCCTTTTCTGTAAATCCTTTGGCCTCTTTGACAATGGTGTAGTTTATGCCTCTCAAAGTGTAATTCTTGTTGCCACCCAAACTATAGGGTTCGTATTGCGGATGTGCATCTTCAATATGCTCAACCGAAAGTGGCGTGTTAGGGGCCACGTCATCTGTTATTGAATAGCGGCTTGAAGAGCTACAACCGATGAGAAATAGACTCGTTAATATAAAGATAAATAGGGAGTTTCTCATGCTTAGGTTGCCTTAGAAAATGCTTTTCGGTGAGTGTGGATAGACATCAGTATACCAAAGCCAGCCATGAGAGTGACCATGGATGTGCCACCATAGCTGATGAGAGCCAAGGGAACACCAACCACAGGTAAAATACCACTGACCATACCAATGTTGACGAAAACGTAAACAAAGAAGCTGAGCACTATACTTCCAGCCATCATTCGGCCGAAAGCCGTTTGGGCGTTGCTCGCGAGGTATAGACCACGTCCGATGATAAAGAGATAAATAGCGAGTAAACACAAGATGCCAATCATGCCCCACTCTTCAGCAATGACGGCAAAAATGAAGTCGGTATGGCGCTCAGGTAAGAATTCAAGTTGCGACTGTGTGCCGTGTAGCCATCCTTTTCCTGACAACCCCCCAGATCCAATGGCTATTTTACTCTGGATGATGTGATAACCCGCACCGAGTGGATCGGATTCTGGATTGAAAAGTGTTCTGACGCGGGTTTTTTGATATTCACGCATCAAAAAGAACCAAAGTACGGGTATAAACGCACCTAAAGCAACGACAGCAGAAAAAATGATTCGCCAGCTTATGCCAGATAAGAAAATGACAAAAATGCCGGAGGCTGCAATCAATATTGAAGTGCCAAGATCGGGCTGCTTCGCAATTAACACGGTAGGAATGAACACCATCAATAACGAAACAACTAAGGTCTGGATGGTCGGTGGAAGAGAACGTTTGCCTATGTAGCGAGCGACCATGAGAGGCACTGCGAGTTTGAGCAATTCTGAGGGCTGAAAACGAACAAAGCCTAGATTTAACCAGCGCTGAGCTCCCTTGGATGATTCGCCAAAAAACAGCACACCGAGCAGTAGTAGTACGCCACAGAAAAACATAAATGGCGCAAGAGACTCATAAGTTCTTGGGGAAATTTGTGCAAGAAAGATCATCACACCTAAAGCCAGTGCCATTCGCATAGCTTGACGATCCATCATGTTTAGGCTTTGACCGCTAGCGCTGTACATCACGATCAGCCCAAATCCCATCAATAACAAAATACCCAGCAGTAATGGCAAGTCGATGTGCAAGCGCTCAAAAAGCGCTCGATTTTGTCCTGTTGAAGGATCCAGTTCCATTATTGTTCAGCCTCTTTACCTAAAATAGCGCGGTCAAATATTTTCCTCACAACGGGGCCGCCATTGCCTGAGCCTCCGCCGGCGTTTTCGAGTACCAGAGTGACAATGAGCTTTGGATTGTCTACGGGAGCAAAACCAGTGAATAGGGCATGGTCACGAAGGTGCTCGGCTAACTCTTCAGCGTTATATACTTGGTTTTCTGCCAAACCAAATACTTGTGCAGTTCCAGATTTTCCAGCGCTGACATATTTCATATTGGTAAATGAGCGCCGTGCGGTTCCTTTTTTGCCGTGGTTTACGAGGCGCATACCATTGATTGCAATATCCCAATAGCGTTTTGGCACCCCTTCGATCGGTGGCGATGTTTCTAGTTCTGAAAGCTCTTGTCTGATGAACTCTTCACCATTTTTGAGCGTCGAACGCAATAAATGTGGCGCAATGACTGTACCATGATTAACCAGTACAGAAGTGGCTTTGGCTATCTGCATCGGTGTTGATGTCCAATACCCTTGGCCAATGCCGACCGGAATCGTATCACCTTGATACCAAGGCGTTCGGTGTCTTGCCATTTTCCACTCACGCGTTGGCATGTTCGCTTTACCTTCCTCGTAAATATCCAAGCCCGTATAGTCACCAAAGCCAAATTTCATCATCCAGCTAGAGAGGCGATCAATTCCTAAGTCGTAGGCTATCTGATAGAAGAAAGTATCGACAGACTCTTCGAGCGCCTTATTAATGTCCACTCGACCATGCCCCCAGCGCAACCAGTCTCGGAAGGGGCGCGTTTTGGAGTTTGGTATCACCCAATAACCAGGATCATTACGTGTTGTTGTTGGGGTTATAACCCCCTCTTGAAGTGCAGCGACGGCAATAAAAGGTTTAATCGTTGAGCCGGGAGGGTAAATACCAAGTGTCGCTCGATTGACTAACGGGCGGTCTGGGTCATTGAGAAGTTCGTTGTAGGCGGCGCTAGAAATACCATGTACGAATGGGTTTGGATCGTAGCTTGGACTTGATGCCATGGTAAGGACACCGTTATCTTTTGGATCGAGCACTACAATTGAACCTCGACGGCCATCCAACAACTTGTGCACATAAAGCTGCAGGTCAATATCTAAGCTTAAGACAATGTCTTTTCCTGCCACGGGAGGGACGTATTTTAAGGTGCGAATGATGCGTCCTCGGCTATTGACCTCAACTTCTTGGTAGCCTGCCGTACCGTGCAGAACATCCTCATAAAAGCGTTCAATCCCCAGTTTGCCAATATCACGAGTGGCTTGGTAATTGGCTGAGCGCTCTTCGCGTTCTAGACGTTCCATATCTCGGTCATTGATTCTGGATACATAACCGATGACATGAGTGAGAACTTCGCCATAGGGGTAGTAGCGCTTTAGGCTTGCGCTTACTGATACACCGGGAAACTTGTGCTGATTGACCGAAAAAATAGCCACTTCCTCCGGTGTTAACTGCGTCAAAAGCGGCACTGAATTAAATCGGCGTGTCTGACGACGTTCTTTTTCAAAGGCAGCAATTTTTTCTGGTGAGATGGTTAGGTATTGCTGTAAGCGCGTGATCGTATCATCCATATCGCGCACTTGCTCAGGCGTGATCTCTAAGTTGAATACTGGGCGGTTTTCCGCGAGTAGCACACCATTGCGGTCATAAATTAACCCTCGATTAGGCGCAATCGGGACGATTTTGATTCGATTATCGTTGGATCGCGTTTTGTAATCTTGATATTGGTTAATTTGAATATGGTACAAATTGGTAAGCAGGACACCCACCAGCATTATGATCGCAATAAAAGAGACAATTGCTCGGTTGCGAAACAGCCGAGCTTCTGATTGGTAGTCACGAATTTGGCTACGCTTACGTAACATGAATAGTTATTCTCGGTGATAAGGGTGATTCGCCGTAATACTCCAAGCGCGGTACAAACTTTCTGCCATGACCACTCGAACCAAAGGGTGAGGTAGTGTTAACGGCGAAAGAGACCAGCTCTGCTCTGCGGCGGCTTTACATGCCGGAGAAAGCCCTTCAGGGCCACCAATTAAAATCGATACATCACGGGCATCAAGCTTCCAACTTTCAAGTTGTTCCGCCAGTTGTTCGGTATCCCAACGCTTGCCTGGAATATCGAGAGTAACAATTCTGTTGCCTTTTGGCACGGCCGCGAGCATGGCTTCACCTTCTTTTTGCAAAATTCTTGCAATATCCGCATTTTTGCCACGTTTGCCCGCTTGTATCTCCACTAATTCAAGTGGCATATCGTGTGGAAAACGTCGGCGGTACTCTTGAAATCCTTCTTCTACCCATTTCGGCATTTTGGTACCAACGGCAATCAACTGAATTTTCAAAACTTAACTCCAAAGTTTTTCAAGCTGGTACAGATCACGGTGCTCTTCTTGCATAACATGCAACATGCTGCTGACCATATCTAGCACGACCCATTCACCTTCACTTTCGCCATCCATACCCAGTGGTTCCATGCCCACTTTTTTGACTTCAGTTGCGACATGTTCGGCAATCGAGGCTACATGTCGTTTTGATGTGCCTGTGCAGATGATCATGTAATCAGTGATATTAGATTTTCCCTTAACATCTAAGGTTTTGATATCAATGGCTTTCATATCGTCGGCTTTATCGGCAAGAAAATCTTTTAATTCATGGTGTAGCAAGCGTCATCTCCTTTAAAAATTGGTCTGGTTACTGACAAAATGGCGCGGAGTATAACACGCCTTCAAGCCAACTTTGATACAACGGACTGTGGCAAGCAAAATTCGACACTGATTTGCTGCAATATTGGCCAAGGAGAGGTTTCATACTGAGTTTTAGTTACTCTTTCGGCTTGGGTGAGTAATGCAATCAGCTGTTTGAGTCTATCTCTCGATAGTCTTTTTAAGCTTGCCGCGTACCAAGGTCGCTTGGATTGCCAAATTCGGTATTTATCAAAGGTTGAGCCAATCGGCATCTGGGTTACATCTTGATGCATTTGCAGCAGCAGCAGCAGCTCTTTTTGTAGGCTGCGTATCAGAATCACAGGCTCAGTGCCTTCGGTAATGAGCTGGCGTAAAATACGTTGTGACCGATTCGCTTGCCCTTCGAGCAGCGCATCGACCCAGTGAAAGACGGTGAAGTGGTTATGTCGGCTTAATGATTCTTCTAAGCGGATCAGCGTCAGTAAGCCATCTGGATAGAGTAGTGCGAGTTTTTCTAAGCTTTGAGATAGTGCGAATAGATTGCCTTCATGCCATTGCGCTAGCATCTGCACTGCTTCTTGATCTGGTTTTAGTCCCAATGTGCGGCAGCGAATCATGACAAATTGTGGCAGTTTGTTGATATCCGGGGTTAAGCAACTCACCCAACATCCTAGGCTTGAGAGTGTTTTAAACCATTTAGCGCTCTCTTGCGCTTTGGTTAATTTCTCGCCGATAACCACAAGCAGCACGTCAGGATGAAGTGATTGGCCTAGCGCGAGTAGTTCTTTTGCAGCGGCTGCATTTGCACCCGTTTCAGGTAATTCAATTTCAATGATTTTTTTGCTGGAAAATAAACTTAAAGCCTGGCAGCAGTCATAGACTTGATCCCAGTTTAAATGGGCATCGGCACTAAAACGGTGGCGTTCTTCAAACCCTTGCTCTAGTGCTTTTTTTTCTATCGCTACGCGTGATTCTTGCAACAATAACGGCTCATTACCGAACAGTAAGTAAAGCCCCATCAAAGGCTTTTTTAGGTGTTCGGTGAGTTTGTCAGCAAATATTCTCATTATTCGCCTTTAGTTTGCCGCAGGAGCCGTGAATTGTGACGTTTCGCCTTCAACGGTGTTGATCTCATAGTGTTGTTGGTCTGCTTGCTGTTGATTTTCTTGTTGTTCAAGTTGATGTTCATTGGTTGCAATATCGGCTTTTAAACGTGCCATTTGGCGTAAAATTTGAGTCGCAGCCAGTTTGCGCATTTCATCTTCAATCATGTCTCGCTCTACCGATTTAGCGAGAGCGGTTAATGGGTTATCAAGATAGCTACGAGTGACACTGGTTGAAAACGTTTTTATCCCTACTTCAGGTAGAGTGACGCGATACGATGCATTAAAAGTGAGTTCTTTTTCTGCTGCACGAGTATTTTGATAAAGCGAAAGGGTCCGCTCACCAACACTCTCACCTGTCAGATGGATGTTCGGCACCGTTTCGGCAGGGGGAACAATTTCAATGTCACTCATTCGTAATTGATTTTTTACCATACGAGTAAAGGTGCTGTATTGGTCATAGCTGGTGACAGAGACTCGATTGAGCTCTTCAGGAACGGAGTAATCGCCACGCAGATGAAAGCCACAAGCTGAGAGTAGGCTGCTCATAATAACAATTAACGATAATTTCAGAGAGTAAGACGAAATTTGGCGCATTGGGGTTAAGTTCTCATATATTTAGGTGACTTATCTTAGCGCTCTATCGCTCTGTGGGTAAGAACGCTAAGATAAATCAACAGGGCAGCGAGCCACCCTGCTGATAAACTAGTTATTACGACATTAGGCCACGATATTAGTTCGCCACGATGTTCAGTAACTTACCTGGTACATAAATAACTTTACGCACGGTTAAGCCATCCGTAAATTTCATGACGTTCTCGTCCGCTAAACCGAGTGCTTCAACCTGATCTTTACTTGCATCAGCGGCTACGGTCAGCTTACCACGAAGTTTTCCGTTAACTTGTAGGACGATCAGTTTTTCATCTTCCACTAGGGCCGATTCGTCGTAGGTCGGCCACACGGTATTATCTACATCACTCTCACCCAGTGCATTCCACAGTTCAAAGCTGATATGAGGAGTGATTGGGTAAAGCATGCTGACAACCGCTTTTAAAGCCTCGTCGAGAATGGCCCGATCTTGCACGGATTCTTGTGGCGCTTTAGTGAGTTTATTCATCAACTCCATAATCGCAGCAATGGCGGTATTGAACGTCTGGCGGCGTGCAATATCGTCAGTCACTTTGGCGATGGTTTTATGCACATCACGACGCAGCGCTTTTTGTTCACCAGTCAGAGAGGCGCTATCTACCGCTTCAGCCACACCTTTAGCGCTATGTTCTGCAACCAGTTTCCAGACGCGTTTTAGGAAGCGGTTAGCACCTTCTACACCAGACTCTTGCCATTCAAGGGTCATGTCAGCCGGAGAGGCAAACATCATGAATAGACGAACCGTATCGGCGCCATACTTATCAACCATCTCTTGCGGGTCGATACCGTTGTTTTTCGACTTAGACATTTTGATCATGCCTGAGTGCTCAACGTTGCGGCCTTGGTTGTCTACGGCTTGAGTGATGCGGACTTTACCGTCGCGTTCCACTTTTACGTCAGTTGGCGCTATCCACTCTTTGGTGCCTTTCTCGTTCGTGTGGTAGAACGCATCGGCCAATACCATGCCTTGGCAAAGTAGTTGCTTGAAAGGTTCATCTGAAGTGACATAGCCTGCATCACGCAATAGCTTATGGAAGAAGCGTGAGTAGAGCAGGTGCATACAAGCATGCTCAATACCACCAATGTATTGGTCTACTGGTAACCAGTAGTTTGCCTTCGCTGGGTCTAAAATATCGTCCGCTTGTGGTGAACAGTAACGAGCGTAATACCAAGACGATTCCATAAACGTATCGAAGGTATCGGTTTCACGCAGTGCAGGCTCGCCATTAAAGGTGGTTTTGGCCCACTCTTTGTCGGCTTTGATTGGGCTTGTCACACCATCCATCACAACATCTTCTGGTAGAATGACGGGCAGTTGATCAATTGGCACAGGGTGAACTTGGCCATCTTTGGTGGTCACCATAGGAATCGGCGCGCCCCAGTAACGTTGGCGAGAAACCCCCCAGTCACGTAGACGGAAATTAACGGTTTTCTTGCCTTTACCTTCAGCCTCCAGCTTGGCTGCAATAGCATCAAATGCTGCTTGGAAGGCTAAACCATCAAATTCGCCAGAACCAAACAGGACTCCTTTTTCAGTGTACGCAGCGCTAGACACATCGACTTCAGAGCCATCTTCTGGTTTGATGACTGGAATGATGTCTAGGCCATATTTGGTGGCGAACTCAAAATCACGTTGGTCATGAGCAGGTACGGCCATCACCGCGCCTGTACCGTAATCCATCAGCACAAAGTTGGCGATATAAATAGGCACTTCACGACCATTTAAAGGATGAATGGCCGTTAGGCCCGTATCCATGCCTTTCTTTTCCATGGTCGCCAGCTCAGCTTCTGCAACTTTGGTGTTCTTACATTCGTCAATAAAAGAAGCTAAAGCAGGGTTATTTTGCGCTGCAATGGTCGCTAATGGATGACCAGCCGCAATGCCCACATAAGTGACACCCATCAAGGTATCAGGGCGAGTGGTATAGACGTCGAGATCTGAATGACCGTTGACACCAAACTTGAGCTCTACGCCTTCTGAGCGACCAATCCAGTTACGCTGCATGGTTTTGACCATTTCAGGCCAGCCATCTAAGTTTTCTAAATCGTCCAACAGTTCTTGTGCGTAGGCGGTGATCTTAATAAACCATTGTGGGATCTCTTTTTGTTCTACTGGTGTATCACAACGCCAGCAGCAGCCATCTTCAACTTGCTCGTTAGCGAGAACGGTTTGGTCGTTTGGACACCAGTTAACGGAAGAGGTTTTCTTGTAGACTAAGCCTTTTTGATACAGCTTAGTGAAGAACTCTTGTTCCCAGCGGTAATATTCTGGCGTGCAAGTGGCGAATTCACGGCTCCAATCGTAGCCAAAACCCAGCAGTTTTAACTGGTTTTTCATGTACTGAATGTTTTCGTAGGTCCAAGGCGCTGGTGCCGTTTTGTTTTTTACAGCCGCATTTTCAGCCGGTAGGCCAAATGCGTCCCAACCAATGGGCTGCATGACGTTTTTGCCTTGCAGACGTTGAAAACGAGAGACTACATCACCGATAGTATAGTTACGCACGTGACCCATGTGCAGTCGGCCACTTGGGTATGGGAACATAGAAAGACAGTAGAATTTTTCTTTATTTGGGTCTTCACTTACAACGAAGGTCTTGTTGTCATCCCAGTGCTGTTGAACTTTTTGTTCAATATCTTGCGGGTTATATTGCTCTTGCATCGATGATATCCGGTTATCTTGGAATTTGTGAGTTCGGTTAGAACAGAGTCTAATAGATCGACATAGAATACCTAAAGCAGGGGTACACAACAATAGCCAATCTGGTTTGATGGAGGTGGGTGATGCCAAAACGTAAAACGAGTTACGAAGAGATTGTGGATGACGTGATTGAAACGCTCAAACATAGTCCTGATGAAATGTCCCAAGTTTTGCAAACGTCAGGTAAATTTGTAGATGCTGCTAACGATCTCACCAAAGATGAATTGGCGCTTATTTCTGCCTATGTAAAAGCGGATCTTAAAGAGTTCGCGGATAGTTTTGAAGAGAGTAAAAGCAGCCCATTTTCATTGATGATTACCAATTCAATTTGGCAGGGGCTTTTTGAAATCACCGATAAAACGAAAGTGGAATGGGTGGAGTTGTTTCAAGATTTAGAACGACAAGGTTTATATCAAGCGGGGGAGATGATAGGCCTTGGGATGTTAGTGTGTGACCATTGCGGGCATAAAACCCAGTATAATCATCCAACTGAAGTTATGCCTTGTATTCAATGTGGACAAACGGCTTTTGCTCGTCAGCCATTAAAACCTTAAGTGTTGCTGGTAGGAAAAAAGGCGCTGAAATGCGCCTTTTTGAGTTTAAGAGTAATCTGAGTGACGTCTGGTCCATCCGACGATTAAACTGAGCAACACCCAGATGTAGAGCGGCCAAGTGCCGACAGCGTGATACGGCGTCTCTCCTTTGGTCGACGTGATGGTCGCTTTCAATACGGCCGTTTCGAATTGCGGGATCTGCTGCGTTATTTTACCTTTGTGATCAGTCACCGCGGTCACGCCATTATTGGTTGAACGAATGAGCGGTTTACCTAGCTCTAAAGCTCTCATCCGAGCGATCTCCATATGTTGCAATGGGCCATTTGAATGCCCAAACCACGCATCGTTAGAGAGGGTTAAGATAAAATCAGTTTCATCAGTAACATTCGCTCTGACTTGTTCATTGAAGATAATTTCATAGCACAGTGCCGCGGCTAGGTGTCTACCCTTGGCAATCAGATTCGGTTGAATATAGTCCCCACGGCTAAATGAAGACATCGGCAAGTTGAAAAAGGGTGCGATGGGCCTGAGCCAATCTTCAAATGGCACAAACTCACCAAATGGCAATAAATGATGCTTATGGTAGCGAGCGTCAGAGTCATAACGATAGTCGCCATAAGGGTTGGTGCCAAGTACCAGAATGCTGTTGTAAAAAGATCGCTCAGGGCTTTGGTTGAGCACGCCTGTGACAATCGCACTGTCGTTCATTTTTGCCGCAGAATCTAAGTTACTCAAATAGGAAGGGATCTCGAATTCAAATGCGGGAATCGCTGCCTCTGGCCATACGATAATATCTGCGTCCCAGTTTTCTCGACTGAGATCGGTGTAGGTCATGATGGTTGGCCAGCGCTGATTGGGAAGCCATTTTTCCGCTTGCTTAATATTACCTTGAATCAGTGCGACGCGAGTTTGTGTGCTGGGATCGGGAGTGACCCAATCGAAATTGCGTAGTCCAAACCCCGTCGCCAATATGGTCAGAGGAATGATCACGAGTATCCAAGAGCGCTTGAGCCACGCCATGGCCAGAGCGCTAGAACAGAGGAGCGTGAAGAAGGTGACTAGCTCAACGCCTCCCAGTGGTGCGAAACTGGCAAGCGGGCTATCAATTTGACTATAACCAAGCCATAACCAAGGAAAGCCGGTCATCACCCAACCTCGAAGCCAATCGGTAATTAGCCAAAGCGCAGGGGTGGCTAATAAAAAATGGCTGATGGTGTCATGACGGAAAAAACGGTTGAGTAAGCCAGCGAAAAGCCCAGTATAAAGGGCTAAATAACCGACCAGTAATGACATCAGGAACAGGCTGGCAATTTTGGGCATACCACCAAAGGTATCAATACTGACGTGCACCCAACTGATGCCAAAAGCAAAAAAACCTAAGCCCCAGCAGTAACCGATCCATGCTGCTTTTTTAGCTTGTTGCTGATGAATGAGCAACAATAGCAACAGGGGGGTGAGTATGGCCAGCGGCCAAAACTGATAAGGAGCAAAAGCGAGTGGGGTTAATGCGCCAACAAAAGCGGCCGCAAGCGGCCGCATTAGGCGATGAAAAAATGCTTTAATCATCTATCTCATTCTGCTGATGTGAATGGGGTTATGTTACTCTTCTGCTATCACTGGAAGTGATTCAAGATCAGGAATAGTGACTTGCAGTTGAACCACTCGGCGGTTATCTGCTGCGGTGACTTTAAAGCTGTATTTGTCGATCTCTACAACTTCGCCACGGCTTGGCAGGTGGCCAAAGGCCGTCATCACCAATCCCCCTACAGTATCTACTTCTTCATCGCTGAACTTAGTACCAAAGGTTTCGTTAAACTCTTCGATGGTGGTCAGCGCTTTAACTGCAAAAGTATGTTTGCTGAGCTTACGGATATCCAATTGTTCTTCATCATCGAACTCGTCTTCAATGTCGCCAACGATCTCTTCCAAAATATCTTCAATGGTCACTAAGCCAGACACGCCACCGAATTCATCCACGACGATCGCCATGTGGTAACGCTCCTCTCGGAACTCCTTCAATAAGCGATCAACCCGTTTACTTTCTGGTACCACGACTGCCGGGCGGATCACTTCTAAAATGTTAAAAGGTGCACTGTCTGAGCCTAAATATTTGAGTAAGTCCTTCGCTAGTAGAATGCCTTCTACATGGTCTTTATCTTCACTGATCACTGGGTAACGTGAGTGCTGAGCATCGGTGATCAGCGCAATTAAGGTATCCAAGTCATCATTTTTATCGATAGTGACCATTTGTGAGCGTGGGATCATAATATCACGCACGCGCATCTCAGAAATCTCCATTACACCTTCAAGCATATCTCGTGTGTCATGGTCGATAAGGTCATTGATTTCAGAGTCGCGGATCACATCCACAAGCTCTTGGCGATCTCTCGGATCACCTTGAAATAATTGGCCTAGGCGTTCAAAGAAGGACTTTCTACTCGGACCTTCAGAATTCTGGGGGTTATCTTCGTTCATTGTTTCTCTAATTTTCCTCGCTATCAGATGTGTGATAGCACACGTATCGTACCGACTTTAGCGGTACTAGCTTCATTGTCTGGAGCTATTCCTTCTCAGCAATATACGGGTCTTCAAAGCCCATTTTTTGCAGAATTTCAGTTTCAAGAGATTCCATCTCTTCGGCTTCATCATCATCGATATGATCATAACCTAGCAGATGTAGACTGCCGTGTACAACCATATGAGCCCAGTGTGCCATCAACGGTTTTTGTTGCTCATCGGCTTCTTGTTCCACCACTTGGCGGCAAATGACAAGGTCACCGAGCAGGTCCAACTCTATGCCCGGAGGCATCTCAAAAGGGAAGGATAGCACGTTGGTCGGCTTATCTTTTCCTCGGTAATCGCGATTGAGCTGTTGACTCTCTTCGGAATCAACAATTCGCACAGTGACTTCCGCTTGTTCCTGAAATGGGGTCACCGCGTGAGTTAACCAATGGCTGAACTCATCAAAAGTAGGTAACCCTTGCTCATTTCTGACCGCTAATTGTAAATCTAGTTCGATACTCATTATTCACCAACGTTTTTTGTTGCGGTTACTGTATTCACTTCAGTAGAAACATCCACAGACTTTACTTCTCGCTCTTCACGACGACGTTGCTCTTGAGCTTTACGCTCTTTTTGGTCCTGAGCTTCCCATTTTTCGTAAGCGTTGACGATACGAGCAACCACTGGATGACGTACGACATCATCAGACAAAAAGAAGTTGAAGCTGATTTCATCAACTTCATTGAGTACTTCAATGGCATGGCGAAGACCTGAACGAGCGCCACGCGGCAAATCGATTTGTGTCACATCACCCGTAATTACGGCTCTTGAATTAAACCCAATCCGTGTCAGGAACATTTTCATTTGTTCAACGGTAGTGTTTTGACTTTCATCTAAAATAATAAAAGCATCGTTGAGCGTACGTCCGCGCATGTAGGCGAGTGGCGCAACTTCAATCACATTGCGTTCAATGAGCTTTTCTACTCGCTCAAAGCCAAGCATTTCAAACAACGCGTCATAAAGCGGTCGTAGGTATGGGTCGACTTTTTGGCTTAAATCACCGGGTAGAAAGCCCAATTTTTCACCTGCTTCAACCGCCGGACGTGTTAACAAAATTCGACGAACTTCTTGGCGCTCTAGCGCATCAACTGCAGCGGCAACGGCTAGGTAGGTTTTACCTGTCCCTGCTGGGCCGATACCAAAGCTGATGTCGTGCGTCACCATGTTAACGAGATACTGAGCTTGGTTAGGCGTACGCGGCTTTATCAGCCCTTTCTTGGTTTTAATGAAGACTTCTTTGCCATGTTGAATACTTGATTCAGACGGCTGCTCAAGGATCCCTGAATCTTTGATGGCTAGATGAATTTGCTCTGGTTCGATATCGGGAATTTGACCACGTATGGGCGAAGTATTGACGTACAAAGATTTGATAATATCTAACGCAGCAGCGGCAGTGTGTGGTTTACCGACTATGGTGAAAAACTGGCTGAGGTGATTAATTTCGACACCAAGACGGCGTTCTAATTGTTTGATGTTGTCATCGAATGGACCGCACAGGCTAGCAAGACGGCGGTTGTCTGAAGGTTCTAGATCTATCTCTAGCGTAACAATTTTATTGCTCAATGTTGCCTCTCAGTTTGCCATGGTACGATGCCCGATTACGACCGGGCACCGTATGACATTATGCTTAAACCTAAGGTGTAAAAGTGGCTACCCCTAGCTCATTTTCTCGACGTGTTTTCGCCATCATTTGCGTTGGTGAAATCACGGTGCGAAGATCCATCTCTTGTTCAGTGCGAACGAGTTCACCACGCAGTGAGTTGGCAAACACATCGACAATTTTCACATCGACAAATTGGCCAATCAGATCGGCGGAGCCTTCAAAGTTAACGACACGGTTATTTTCGGTACGGGCGCGAAGCTCCATGAGATTTTTCTTAGATGGGCCTTCGACTAATACGCGTTGTTCTGTACCTAACATCAAACGTGAGTAACGCATCGCTTGTGCGTTGATCGTTTGTTGCAGTTCATATAAACGCTCTTTTTTGGCGTCTTCTGATAAATCACATGGGTAATCAGCGGCTGGCGTACCCGGGCGAGGGGAGAAGATAAAGCTGAAGCTCATATCAAAATCAACGTCTTTAATCAGCTTCATTGTATCTTGAAAGTCTTTATCTGTTTCACCGGGGAAACCGACAATAAAATCAGAACTGATTTGGATCTCTTGGCGTGCCTTACGCAGTTTGCGAATAATCGATTTGTACTCAATCGCGGTGTGTGGGCGCTTCATCATGGTTAAGATTCGATCTGACCCACTTTGTACCGGAAGATGCAGGAAACTCACCAGTTCAGGTGTGTCTTCATAAACGGCAATGATATCGTCGGTAAATTCAAGTGGATGGCTGGTGGTGAATCGAATGCGATCAATGCCATCAATGGAGGCGACTAAGCGCAGCAGATTGGCAAATGAACAGATTTCACCATCGTGCATAGGGCCACGGTATGCGTTAACATTTTGCCCCAAAAGATTGACTTCGCGCACACCTTGCGCTGCGAGTTGCGCGATTTCATACAACACATCATCCATCGGGCGACTGACTTCTTCACCACGAGTGTAAGGTACTACGCAGTAAGTGCAGTATTTTGAACACCCTTCCATAATAGAGACGAATGCGGTTGCGCCGTCTGCTTTTGGTTCTGGTAAACGGTCGAATTTTTCAATCTCTGGGAACGAAATGTCCATGACTGGCGCATCGTTGGTTTGCGATTGTTTTATCATTTCTGGCAAGCGGTGTAGGGTTTGCGGGCCAAAAATAACATCAACAAAGGGAGCGCGTTCACGAATGTGATCACCTTCTTGGGTTGCAACACAGCCGCCAACGCCAATCACGACGCCTGGTTTTTTATCTTTCAATGTTTTCCAGCGACCTAGCTGATGAAAGACTTTCTCTTGTGCTTTTTCACGGATCGAACAGGTGTTAAGTAATAATACATCTGCTTCCTCTGGCTCTTCCGTTAGCTCGTAGCCGTTTGCAGCGTTAAGCAGGTCGGCCATTTTTGATGAATCGTATTCGTTCATCTGGCAGCCCCAGGTTTTAATTAGCAGTTTCTTACTCATCTCACTTTCGCTCGTCTTATTGGTCTAAATTGGTTGAACTAATGCTCAAATTGTAGCCGCCATCTCGGCGGTAAGCCGCGTATTGTACTGCTTTAAAAAGTCACTGACTAGTCATCCAATAAAATCTCTCACATGTTCCGTCATATCTAGATTTTTACCATAGAAAGTGCAGGGTTTTTGTGTAAAAAAATTCGCAAAAAAGAGCTGAAAACGTACAATGAAAATCGACTCAAAACTCAGACGATTAAGTATAAACAATGAACAATTTTGACGTGGTGGTGATTGGCGGTGGCATGGTTGGGGCGGCAGTGGCTATAGGCTTTGCTAAGCAAGGTCGCACGGTTGCTCTGGTTGAGGGTATAGAGCCTGAAGCGTTTACAATAGACCAAGCAATGGATCTGCGCGTATCAGCCATTTCGCAAACTTCGGTTCAGTTACTTACTGACTTAGGTGCATGGAATGAAATTGCACAAATGCGTGTTTGCCCTTATCGCCGCCTAGAAACCTGGGAGCACCCAGAGTGCCGTACTCGTTTTCATAGCGATGCACTCGGCCTCCCTCCGCTGGGGTATATGGTCGAAAATCGTCTTATTCAGATCGGATTGTGGGGGCAATTTGCGCACTATCCGAATTTGCAGGTTTTTTGTCCTGATAAGCTCAAACACATTGTGTTTGGCCAACAAAATAGCGTGCTTTTAGAGTCAGGCGCAACTCTTACTGCAACTTGGGTGATTGGTGCGGATGGTGCAAATTCTCTTGTGCGGCAACTGGCTGGAATTGGTATTACCGCGTGGGATTATCGACACCATTGCATGTTGATCAATGTCGAAACTCATCAACCTCAGCAAGATATTACTTGGCAGCAATTTTTTCCATCCGGCCCGCGCTCGTTTCTTCCTTTGCCGGGTAATCAAGCTTCTTTGGTATGGTATGACTCACCAAAACGAATTCGCCAATTGTGTGCGATGAACAAGCAGCAGTTAAAGGAGCAAGTATTGGCCTCTTTTCCTGAGGAGCTGGGTGATATTCATGTATTGCAGTGGGGAGCTTTTCCACTCACTCGCCGCCATGCACAGACGTATGCGAAACGGCAATGTGTTTTGGTTGGCGATTCAGCACACACGATTAATCCTCTGGCTGGACAAGGGGTTAATTTAGGGTTTAAAGATGTAAAAGCGTTATTAGCTGTGACACAAAATCAAGAAGCTTTAACACAAGCGCAATTGCGGAGTTATGAAACAAGCAGAAGGCCGGATAACTTAGTGATGCAATCAGGAATGGATCTGTTTTATAAAACGTTCAGCAACGAGATTTTGCCAGCAAAGTTGGTACGCAACGCGGTATTGAAGTTGGCCGAACATTCAGGCCCAGTGAAGGAAAAACTGTTAAAATACGCGTTAGGTTTGTAGTGCGATTTGAGCTGTTTTTATAGAAAAAAACGCTGCGAATCAGCAGCGTTTTTTTAAGTAATAAAAAGTCTAACGAATTACTTAGTTACACGTAGAACCGGTGTTTCACCAACAACAACGGTGCCAGAAAGCTTGTTCAGCTCTTTGATTTCGTCCATGTTAGAGATAACAACAGGTGTTAGTGTTGATTTTGCTTTCTCTTCAAGAAGCGCTAGGTCGAATTCGATAACAGTATCGCCTGCTTTAACCGCTTGGCCTTCTTGAGCGATACGAGTAAAACCTTCGCCTTTTAGCTCAACTGTGTCGATACCAAAGTGAACGAATAACTCAACACCGTCATCAGACTCGATTGAAAACGCATGGTTAGTTTCGAAAATCTTACCGATAGTGCCGTTAACTGGAGCTACCATTTTGTTGCCTGATGGTTTGATCGCAATACCATCACCAACAATTTTCTCAGCGAAAACAACATCTGGCACATCTTCGATATTGACGATTTCACCAGAAAGAGGGGCAATAATTTCAATCGCACCTGCATCTGAACTGTCGTCAGATACTAGCTTCTTAAGTTTATCAAACAGACCCATTGTGTCATGCTCCTAACGTTTAATTTTATTCTGTCAAATTATAGTATACCAATCGCCAACAATAGACGACCTATTTTTAGTCGTCTATCTCATTGGTATTAGCGAATTATTGCGTTTTCTTTGCGATGAATTTTTCCACACAAGCTTCGATTTCAGCTGCGGTTGGGAAAGAGAGTGCTTCTTCTGCCATCGCTTTAACTTCGGCGAAGTTTGAGTTACGGATCACTTTCTTCACTTTAGGGATAGAGATACCACTCATAGAGAATTCATCTAGCCCCATACCAAGTAGAAGTAGCGTCGCACGTTCATCACCCGCTAACTCGCCACACATACCCGTCCATTTACCTTCAGCGTGTGAAGCGTCAATCACTTGCTTAATCACGGTTAAAACTGCTGGAGAAAGTGGGTTATACAGGTGTGAAATCATTTCGTTACCACGGTCAACCGCAAGAGTGTATTGGGTCAAATCATTGGTACCAATAGAGAAGAATGACACTTCTTTTGCTAAGTGGTGTGCAATAGCGGCTGCCGCAGGTGTTTCAACCATAACACCAATTTCGATATTTTCATCGAACGCTAATCCTTCCGTGCGAAGTTCTGCTTTGTATTCTTCAATGGCGTTTTTAAGCTCACGAATTTCTTCTACAGAGATGATCATCGGGAACATGATACGCAGTTTACCATGCGCAGATGCACGCAGAATGCCACGAAGCTGATCACGTAAGATATCACGACGGTCTAAGCTGATGCGAATCGCGCGCCAGCCTAAGAATGGGTTCATTTCTTTTGGCAGATCCATGTACGGGAGATCTTTATCACCACCGATGTCCATGGTACGGATAATTACCGCTTCACCACTCATCGCTTCGGCAACCTCTTTATAAGCTTGGTATTGCTCATCTTCAGTTGGTAGCGCACTGCGGTCCATGAATAAGAACTCAGTACGATATAAACCGACGCCTTCACCACCATTGCGTAAAATACCATCGCAGTCTTTTACTGTGCCGATGTTACCGCATACTTCAACTTGGTGACCATCAAGTGTGATAGCAGGTAGGTCTTTTAGTTTTGTGAGCTCTTCTTTTTCTGCGGCAAAATCATCACGAATTTTTTTCGCTTCTTCAAGCTGTGCTTCTGAAGGATTAATGATAATTTTGTTGTTCATGGCATCAAGAACAAGCATGTCGCCATTCTTTACTTTCTTAGTGATGTCGTTAGTACCAACAATCGCTGGAAGCTCCAGAGAGCGGGCCATGATTGAAGTATGAGATGTACGGCCACCGATATCACAAGCAAAACCCAGCACGTAATCAAGATTGATTTGTGCAGTTTCAGAAGGCGTTAAATCGTAAGCAACAAGAATCACCCGTTCGTTAATATCACTCAGTGAAACGATATTAATGCCGAGTGCATTTTTAACAAAGCGCGTACCGATATCGCGGATGTCTGTCGCACGTTCTTTTAGATACTCATCATCGAGAGATTCCAGAGCTGCAGCCTGCTCTTCGATAACGGTATAGATCGCGTTGTCTGCATGCATTTTGTCATTTTTGATGAGTGCTAAAATTTCTTCTTCTAGCTCTTCATCTTCAAGCAACATGATATGGCCTTCAAAGATGGCTTCTTTTTCTTCACCAAATGTTTCAAGTGCTTTTTGTTTGATCACTTCTAGCTGAGCAGAAGATTTGTTACGAGCTTCATAAAAACACTGAACTTCTGCTTCTACTTGATCATCTGAAATAGAGTGAGTATTTAGGACAATTTCATCTTCTTGAAGTAGCAGTGCTTTACCAAAAGCAATGCCTGGAGATGCTAGGATGCCTGAAATCATAGCGTTACCTTAAATTGGTCAACTGTAAACGGAAAAATATGGGCTATTGTACTAACGGTAATTAGTAGCTCAAAATGTAGACTATTTCCAACAAAGCCATTTTGTTTTCACAAAATGGCTTTGAAATAGTGGACCGGATTAATGTAGTTGGTCCATGAGAGCAACTAGGTGATCTACTGCTTGCTGTGCTTGCGGACCTTCAGCAGAAATAGTCACAACGGTACCTTTTACTAGGCCAAGAGTTTGAAGTTTGAATAGGCTCTTAGCACTTGCGCTTTTGCCGTTAGAAGTCACAGTGATGTCCGCGTCGAATACTTTTGCTTCTTTAACGAACTGCGCAGCAGGACGAGTGTGAAGGCCGTTTTCTGCAGTGATTTCTACTTGCTTCTCGTACATGTTATATACCCCAATTGATTTATTTTTGTTAGTTTCTTAACCAGAATAGCTTAACCGCTAAACGACCATTCTGCTAGCAGAGTAATGCCGTTTTAGTGTCATAGCTGATACTGATTTAAAGTTCATAATCGCGATTTCAATCTATGTTGTCATTCGCCATTATAGTTAATACGTTTCTGACTTCTTTATTTTGAAGCTTAAAATAAAACGAGGTGATATTACCAAAGGTGAGGCAAGGATCAACAAAAAAGCCCCTGCATGGGGCTTTTTTAAACGAAAATTTGATTTAACCACCTATTACTGTTGGTTCTCTTTCTCGGTAAATAGGTCAGAAAATAACGCTGTGCTCAGATAACGCTCACCTGAGCTTGGTAGTACAGCTACAATTGTTTTCCCTTCAAATTCAGGTAGTTCTGCTAATCTATTCGCGGCTACAATCGCTGCGCCTGATGAAATTCCAGCCAAGATTCCTTCCTCTTCCATGAGGCGTCTTGCCATTTTAATCGCTTCTTCTGATGTGACGGCTTCTACACGATCAATGAGGGATAAATCGAGGTTGCCAGGAATAAATCCCGCTCCTATACCTTGGATTTTGTGTGGTGCAGGCTTAATTTCATCCCCAGCAAGTGCTTGAGCAATGACTGGCGACTCCGCAGGTTCGACGGCAACCGAGATGATAGCCTTGCCTTTTTGGCCCTTAATGTAGCGGCTTGTTCCCGTTAAAGTACCACCGGTTCCGACGCCTGCAACGAACACGTCAATCTCACCATCCGTTGCGTCCCAGATTTCGGGCCCTGTGGTTTTTTCGTGGATTTGTGGGTTGGCTGGGTTATTGAACTGCTGCAGCAACAAGTATTTTTCAGGGTTGCTAGCAACAATTTCTTCTGCTTTAGCAATTGCGCCTTTCATGCCTTTCGCCGCTTCGGTGAGTTCAAGGTTGGCTCCTAAAGCTTTAAGCAGTTTACGGCGCTCTAAACTCATCGATTCAGGCATTGTCAGAGTCAGTTTATAACCGCGCGCTGCCGCCACAAAGGCGAGAGCAACTCCCGTATTACCACTGGTTGGTTCTACGAGTTCAATGCCAGATTTCAGTGTGCCAGCTTTTTCTGCTTCCCAAATCATGTTGGCACCGATACGGCACTTCACGCTAAAGCTTGGGTTGCGCGCTTCAATTTTCGCTAGCACCTTGCCTTTGCTAACCTTATTTAAGCGAACTAGAGGAGTGTTACCAATAGTCAGGGTGTTGTCTTCGTAGATTTTGCTCATTGCGATATTCCTTTATTACACACGTTATGCGTGTCTGGCTGTGTGATAAGACACGTGAGTGGATACAGATGCAGAATAGGTGTTAACCTTAAAACGTAAAAGGATTAAAAAGTTATAACTTATAGAGGGATATGCAGATTAAATTTCCTTGCCATCACTACTGCAGTTTGTTCTTAAATTCACCAACCCACATGGCTGTTGCACCGCATACAGCAACCGGCATGACGATTAAGTTAATAATAGGTATGGTGGTGAAAATCGACACTAAAACACCAAAGCCATACGCCTTGGTCTGTTTTTGTTTCAAATTGTGTCTCATCTGGTTAAAGCTCACTTTGTGGTTGTCAAATGGGTAGTCACAGTATTGGATGGCTAACATCCATGCAGTGAAAATGAACCACAGCAAAGGGCCTAAGGTTTGTCCTAAGGCAGGAATTAGGAGCAATAAGAACAAACCGATTGCTTTGGGTAAGGTATAGATTAATTTTCGCCACTCTCTTGCGAGGATACGTGGGATGTCTTTGACCATAGACCAGATGCCATCGCTGTTGATTGGAGCGCCAATTAATCTTTCTTCCACTTTTTCTGCGAGCAGCCCATTAAATGGTGCAGCGACGAAGTTAGCCAGCGTACTAAAGAAATAGGAGAAGGTGGCTAAGATAGTGATCGCGAGCAATGGCCATAAAACGTAGCTTAGCCAAGATAAAAAATCAGGGATTTGTCCAATCAACTGTTCTATCCATGTATTGAGATGATTGAATAGGTAAAAAAGGGCACTGCCGACGAGAATGACGTTGATGAGTAACGGTAGAATAACAAAGCGTCGAATGCCGGGGGTGAGCGCTAACTCTAGGCCAAAAAAGAAGTATCCAAAACCTGAACGTTGCTTAAATGTCATATCGTTATCCATGTGAATATCTGTTAATCAATGCTAAAAAGCTATTCTACTCAACCTGCTGAAGAAGAAAAGCGTGCTGAAAATCACATCATGTATTGAACTTATCACATTAAGTTGTTCTAAATCGGTACAAACTTTTGGTAAAGTACCCCAATAAGCTGATATAACCCACGTTGGTGACACGTTCAATTCAAGCTGGTAAAGCTGAGAATAACCATGCATCGAAAAACTGAGAGTGAAACATGCAGGAATTGCGATTCGTACTCATAATTGTTGGCGCACTAGCGATAGCGGCGCTGCTATTTCATGGTCTTTGGACCAGTAAGAAAGAAGGGAAGTCCAAGTTTGAGGATAAGCCCCTTGGTAAAATTGATGTTGACCACGACGATACCCAACCTGTAGCCCAGCGTTCATTTGCTCCGGAAGATGATTTCGAAATTATTCGCAAAGTACGTAAAGAGCCTGATTTCAGTGAAGCGGTTGACCCTCTCATTGACGGTTATTCACCAAGCTTTGAACCTGAAAATGTGCTTGATGAACTCGATGATGTGCCCTCAATAGCGATGAAAACCGAATCCTCAAGCCTCAGTGAGCAAGATGATGTCATTGCTGACGATAATCAAAAATCCGACGTTCAAGAAGCCGAAATGCAAGTGATTGTGCTGAATGTGCATTGTGCGGGAAATGATCCCTTTGTCGGCACCAAGCTTTTTGACAGTATGCAGCAAAACGGTCTTCTTTATGGTGAGATGGATATTTTCCACCGGCATGCCGATCTGTCAGGTACAGGGAAAGTGCTGTTTAGTGTTGCCAACATGATGCAACCCGGTACATTGGCACATCATGATCCTGCGGAGTTTACTACTCGCGGTATCTCATTCTTCATGACACTGCCTTGCTACGGCGAGCCCGATCAAAATTTCAAATTAATGCTTAAAACTGCCCAACAAATTGCCGATGATTTAGGTGGCAATGTACTGGATGATGCGCGTAATTTAATGACGCCTGATCGATTGGCAGCCTATCGGCGCCAAATTCAAGAATTTAAAAACGCACGCAACGCGTAGACGCGTAGAATAAACATCGACCATTAAGGGCTCCTCGTCGGAGCCTTTTTTCATGATCCGAGAGAATTATGATGCAAACAATAGAACACAAATTAAGCCAACTTCGTGAGACGCTCCATTATCATGCTGTGCGCTATTATGTAGAAGATAACCCTGAAATTCCTGACGCTGAGTATGATCGTTTGATGCGTGAGCTGCTTGAGTTGGAATTGCAGTATCCGGAGTTAGTCACAGCGGATTCACCCAGCTTGCGTGTTGGAGGTAAGCCTTTAGAGGGTTTTGCTCAGGTGACTCATGAAATTCCAATGCTCTCTTTAGATAATGTGTTTGATGAGAAAGAGCTTGATGCCTTTCACAAGCGGATGCAAGACCGGATACCGAGTGCCCATTTTAACGCTTTTTGCTGCGAACCTAAGCTTGATGGTTTAGCCGTGAGTTTGCTTTACGAAAATGGTGTGTTAGTACAAGCCGCCACGCGTGGGGATGGCGCGGTTGGTGAAAATATTACGGAAAACGTGCGAACGATCAGTGCTATTCCACTGAAGTTACAGGGAAAAGGGTGGCCCGTTCGTTTAGAAGTTCGTGGTGAAGTGTTCATGCCTAAAGCCGGTTTTGAGCGATTGAACCAACAAGCACTCAAAAAAGGTGAAAAAACCTTTGTTAACCCAAGAAATGCGGCCGCAGGGAGCTTGAGACAGCTCGACTCAAAAATCACAGCTCAAAGGCCGTTGAATTTTTATGCTTACAGTGTTGGTGTGATTGAAGGCGCTGAGTTAGCAAGCAGTCATTATCAGCGCTTTTTGCAGTTAAAAGGGTGGGGGCTGCCGATGTGCCCTGAAACACGTCTAGTCTCTTCAATGGATGAAGTGAAAGAGTACTACCAAAGTATCTTAACTCGTCGCGCCCAACTCGCGTATGAGATTGATGGCGTGGTGATTAAAGTTGATGATATTGAACTGCAACAAAAGCTCGGTTTTGTCGCGCGGGCACCTCGCTGGGCGATTGCTTATAAATTTCCTGCCCAAGAAGAAATAACGCTCCTGAACGATGTTGAATTTCAAGTGGGCCGTACCGGGGCTATTACACCTGTTGCGAAGTTAGAATCTGTATTTGTGGGGGGAGTCACCGTCAGCAATGCGACATTACACAACGCTGATGAAATTGAGCGCCTAGGCGTGAAAATTGGTGATAGCGTTATTATTCGTCGAGCAGGCGACGTTATCCCACAGATTGTTTCGGTGCTGTTAGACAGGCGCTCTGATTCAGTGGTCGATATTGTTTTCCCGCAGTACTGCCCGGTGTGCAACTCTGACATTGAGCGTGTTGAAGGTGAAGCTGTCGCCCGTTGTACAGGGGGGTTAGTGTGTCAAGCTCAGCGCAAAGAAGCATTAAAGCACTTTGTCTCTCGCAAAGCGTTAGACGTGGATGGTTTAGGCGAAAAAGTGATTGAGCAGCTTGTTGATAAAGAGATGGTGAGCACGCCTGCAGATCTCTTTCGCCTAAAAGCAGGGCAGCTAACGGTGTTAGAGCGAATGGGGCCAAAATCGGCACAAAATATCGTTAATGCACTGAATGCCGCCAAAATGACCACGTTACCCCGTTTTTTATATTCATTGGGCATACGTGAAGTCGGGGAAGCGACGGCAGCTAATCTTGCGCTCCATTTCGGGTCATTAGACAAAATTCGTCAAGCGACCCATGAAGAATTACTTGAAGTTCAAGATGTTGGGGTTATCGTTGCGAGTCATATCACATCTTTTTTTGAGCAAGATAAAAACCAACGGGTGATTAATGAATTGATCGAACTCGGTATCCAGTGGCCTAATATCGAAAAGCCGAGTCAAGATGCGATTCTCCCTTTACTTGGTAAAGTGGTGGTTTTGACGGGGAGCTTGTCGAAACTCTCTAGAAGTGATGCGAAAGCGGCGCTACAAGAGCTCGGTGCAAAAGTAACGGGAAGCGTCTCTAAAAACACCGATATACTATTTGCCGGAGAAGCAGCCGGTTCAAAATTAGTAAAAGCGCAAGAACTAGGGATCGAAATTCGCAGCGAACAAGATTTGCTTGAGTTAATGAAAAGCTAATTTTTTAAGCATCCCTTCCTTCATAAAGCCTCAAAATTAATTTTGAGGCTTTATTTTTATCTCAAACCGCCACATTAAAATGTCCAGTAATTAGAAAAAAAGCCTTCATTTGCTTAGATGCCAATCAAGCAGAACGTTACTCTCTTTCAATTTATTATTGCGATGCACTTCAAGCTATTAGTGTGACATCTATTTGTATCATTTTGAAAGTTAATAAGTTTTTTATTTTTATATTTTGTTTTATGACTTATTAGACCTTGATCACTTACTTGGTCAAAGTTTGCCGTAGCTCATATTTTTTTAGATAAAAATTAAGTTCTCATTGATGTTTTCTGTTGCGAAGTTAGTCTAGTGAGCATGGATACACGATGTGTATGCAGGAAAAGAGAAAATCAGAAAATTAATGACTAATTTAGGTTTTCAACATAGGAAATGATTTCTCCCTTCGGCGGCCAACTTAAGGGGGAAATAAAAAACAGCTATATCTATTTTTAGGAGTTTTTCCATGGACAAAATGTTTAAACGTACTCTTCTGGGTGCTACCGTCGCAACAATGCTTTCAGGTGCAGCATTTAGCGTTTCAGCAGCAGAATCTGCGAATTATGAAGTTTATGGTGTAATCGCACTGCAAGCTGCATACCGTGATTATGATACAGGTACTAAAGCGGGTGATGATAACCTAGGTGGTACTCAGTTCAATAATGAATCTCGTATTGGTTTCCGCGGTGAGAAAGATTTTAAAAATATTGATTCAACCTTCATTTGGCAAATCGAAGCGGGTTATGTTGATCCATCATTCTCAGATCCTGGTTCACAGTGGGGCACACGTGATACTTTCGTTGGTTTTAAGCATGATAGCTACGGAAAAGTCCGCTTAGGCCGCGTATTGTCACCACTTTATGAATTGGTCGATTGGCCTGCTTCTAACCCAGGTTTGGGTGATGTGTACGATTGGGGCGGTGCTATTGGTGGTAGAAAACACCAAGATCGCGCTTCAAACACAATCCGTTGGGATACTCCAACTTTCGCTGATAGCTTGTCACTGAATTTAGCGTATGGTGTTGCAGGAAAAGATGGCGCGCAAAAAGGCGAAGGTAATGATAGCTGGGTTGGTGCAGCTGCGCACTATAAGCTGTCAGTTTTCCAATTTGATTTAGCGTATGAAGGCAACTTTGATGTAGCGTCAGAAGGCACCAAGTGGGATAACGATGCTTACTTATTCGGTGTACAAGCTTGGTTTGATAATGGGTTATCTTTCTATGCTCAATACAAAATGATGGAAGCTAAGCCAACAACGGGTAGCAAAGAAGAGCAAAATGCTTACTCTGCTGGTGTTGCATATACCACTGGAGATTGGCAGTTCAAGTTAGGTTATGCGATGAACGACGAACTAGAAGTCGGTGGCAAAACCTTAAAAGGTTCGGATGATGATGTGCTATCTGTACAGGCATTGTATTTCGTTGATCCATCAGCAGTGTTTTACGCTCGTGCTCGTACTTTAGATTTCGGTACTAGCTATAAAAACGGTGATAATGATGCTCGTTGGAAGTCAGCTGATTATGATGAATTCTCAATTGGTGTAGAATACTACTTCTAATCTACTCGGTTAAAAGTACAGTCTAAGGCGAGCGATAGCTCGCCTTTTATTTGGAGGTAAGAATGAACAAACTTATAATTAGCGCGCTGTTAGGAATGGTCGTTGCGGTGAATGCCTATGCTGATGTAATGGTGAGTATAGACCGTAACCTCCAAATTTTAGCGGTTAACGGCGTTGAGCCTGATTTATCATTTGGGCATACCGCGCAGCTAAAGCTACCCAATGGCACCAATCAACTGTTGGTGCGTGTTGAAAAAGTAATTCAATACAGTGGTAATCAAAATAAATATAAATCACCGGCAATGGTGGTGAAGTTTAACCAAGAGAACAGTCAAGTGTTGGTAAAACCCGCCGCGATAGTTAAAGATGAAACAACGGCCAAAGTATTTGATAACAACCCTGCTGTGGTGTTGACCAATTTAGCTAATCAGCCTGTCGAATTTGAACAAGATGTTTTAGTTACACAAGGCTTTTCGCTGATCCGAAATTATGAGAAAGAGCTTTATCGCTATAATTCACAAGCAAAAGTGGCCTCAGTCAGCGAACTTAATCAGGTCGGGTTTAATCAAAAACGCAGCGCCGCCGAGCCTGTGTTAGCGGTGACGACTCAAACCCCTGAACCAATGACCGCCGCTGAGCAGGTAGCTCCCATAGCATCAACTAGTAGTCCAACCTCGTTAACCATGGTGCAATATCTGTATAGCGAAGCCACTCGCGCTGAACAACAACAATTTGCTAACTGGGCGTTTGCCAACCGCGCGGCGGTCGATAAGCCTTTGGTTAGCGAGCATAATCTGGTGACCATGATGGCTTATTGGTACGAAAAAGCAGATAAGTCTGAAAAATCTCAAATTCTTGGATGGCTATTAAACCAAGAGTAATCCACTTGCTTTTTAATGGCATAGGAGGCATGGTTAAACCATGCCTTTTAAGTATTACACTTACTATGAATATTAGCCAAGTTTCTCAGTTAACAGCACTTACCGCTAAATCCATTCGTCTTTATGAAGAGAAGGGGCTGATATCGCCGCCCCTTCGTTCAGAGAATGGTTACCGTCATTATCAACAAGCGCATATTGATGATCTTTTACTTATTGCGCGATGCAAGCGCGTTGGTTTTAGTTTAGAGGAATGTAAGTCCTTACTCGCTCTTGCCAACGATCCGTCCCGGACCAGTTTTGCAGTCAAAGAGAAAGCGCAAGAGAAGTTGAAACAAGTATCACAGAAGCTGGCAGAGCTTTCATTGATTAAGTTGCAACTAGAAGAGTGGATTACCGAATGTCCAGGCGACGGCGGTAGTGAATGCCCAATCATCGATAATTTGAAGGGGCAGTGTTGCCATAGCGACTTGAGCAAGTCAGTGTGACAATGAGCTCTTTAGCTAATGAGCTATCGAAGCACACACTACAATTTGGTTGCCTATAAGTGAAAAAACCAAAAGCAATGTATCACTTTTGGTTTTTATGTACTTTCTTACTGATGTTTACTCAATGAGGCTAGCTCTCTTTAGGCTCAACAATCAACACAATTCCTTCGACATTTACGACTTTAACCACAACATCGGCTTCTAGGTTTTGCTGGCATTTTGCTGTCCACGTCGTATCGCCGAGCTGTAATCGAAAAGTTTCCCTTTCTTGAACGCTCTCTTTAAGACGAGCTGTTTGTCCGATCAGCTGTTTCTGTTTCTGGTTCAGATCACGAGTCTCGTCACCATCATGGTCTGATTTAAATTGTTTACGCCACCATAACCAAGTCGTGACGAGTGATAAACTTGCAAAAGCCATCCACTGCAGTTGCCAACTGATGGGGAGCATCGCAAAGATAAGGCCAACGATGAGTGCGGAAATACCTAACCAAAGAAAATACCCAGCAGTTCCAAGCAGTTCCAATGCAACAAGCACTAAGCCTAATGCGAGCCAGTGCCAATAATTCATTTGTTGTATTAGCTCTATCACGTTGGGCCTACTTATCTTGTGAGGATTTTAGGTTGAACATTTCAGCAATGCCAGCAACCGAACCCATCAACCCAGTAGCTTCTAATGGCAGCATAATGATTTTGCTGTTCTCTGCTTGACCAATGGCTTTAAGTGCTTCGGTATATCCTTGAGCGATAAAGTAGTTAACCGCTTGCATGTCACCTTGCGCAATCGCATTTGAAACCATCTCTGTCGCTTTAGCTTCCGCTTCGGCAGCGCGTTCACGTGCTTCTGCTTGAAGAATAGCCGCCTGCTTTTCACCTTCAGCTTTAAGTATTTCAGACTGCTTTTGGCCTTCGGCGCGTAAAATTTGTGCTTGACGTACGCCTTCGGCTTCTAACACTTCAGCACGTTTATTTCTCTCCGCTTTCATTTGCGCATTCATCGCTGCGGTTAAATCCGCTGGTGGTTGCACATCTTTAATTTCGATACGAGTGACTTTTACACCCCAAGGGTTAGTCGCCTGATCGACTATCGATAACAATTTAGTGTTGATCATGTCACGCTGGCTGAGCATTTCATCCAGTTCCATCGAGCCCAGTACGGTACGCATATTGGTTAGAGTTAAGTTGCGAATGGCGTGTTGTAGTTCGCTAACTTCATAGGCGGCTTTCGCAGCATCAATCACTTGCACGAAGCAAACCGCGTCGATAACAACATTGGCGTTATCTTTGGATATCACTTCTTGTGCTGGGATATCAAGAACCTGTTCCATCATATTGATTTTTTGTCCGACGCGATCAATGAATGGAATAATGATATTTAAACCGGGGCGTAGGGTGTGTGTGTAACGTCCAAAACGCTCTACTGTCCAATTGCTCCCTTGTGAAACGGTTTTCACTGCAGAAAAGATAAATGAAATAACGACGAATACAAATACGCCAACGGCGACGAGTGAATCAATAGCCATAACGGTTCCTTTTAAGTATTAAATAATCCTAATGTTGATGTTCCTTTCTCTATTGAAACGGCCGCTGTGTTAGCTAAGTTCGTTCACCCCAATCATAGAGCTTATTGTGCTCATGGGGATGAACTCACTTGCCGACTGCCGGTATATCCAAGTCATTTGGATATAGGAGCGATTCTCATCAACGTTTGAGCTTTGCTATTGATCATTCTCTATCAGTTATCGATATGGAACAAATGAAATAATGAGATTTGATACTGGTTTTTTAACAATCAAAGCAGAACTTTCCCACTTTAATTACTTGATATTATTAATATAATAGTGAATACAGCTTTCTGCGATAGAGATTTGCCACACTATTTCCTTGTCCAAGCGCACTTAATATGTCCATAAACACTTTTTTGAGCCCGCCATCGAGGCAATTGAGGTCGCTTTGTAAAAATGACCATAACAGCTCGAGAGCTTCTTCATTACGGTTAACTTGATGATATTGAAGCGCTAACTCACTTGCTATGTGAGCGTTGTTTGGCTCAGCGGAAAAAATCTCTTCTAATGCTTGAATCTCTGGGCTGTCAGCGGCTTGCTTGTGCAGCTCCAGTTTGGCGATTAAGCCTTTGTAGTAACCATCTTGATACTCTAGTGGGATGCGTTCCAGTTCTGTTTCTGCCGCTTCATACTGCTGAGTTTCCAGAAACACATCAGCGAGGGCCAGTTTGACCTCTGCTTTTGCTTTCATATCGTCAGGTAGACTTAGTAGCAAAGGTAGTGCTTGCGAATGTTGTGTTTGCTCTATCAGTGTTAAGGCTTGCTGTAGCGCAATTTCATCGTGGCTTGGCAAATGTTTGCTTAACATTGCATTCACCGTTTCTATGGTCTGAGCACCTGCTAAACCGTCGACCGCTTGACCATTAATAAATAGAGCGATTGTTGGCAGGGTTTGAACACCAAATTGCGCTGCCACTTGCTGTTCTTGCTGGCAGTTGAGAAGAGCCAATGTGAATGCGCCACTGTGCTGTTGCGCTACGCTTTGTAATTCAGGAATGAGTTGTACGCTCTCTTGATTCATGGGTGCCCAAAAATAAAAGAGAATAGGAGCCTCAACTGAGCGTTCGAACACCTCTCGAAAGTTGTGCTGATTGACCTCAACGATGTAAGGTGATTGCATGATATTTTCCTTGCGATAATCAAGTTTATAGTCTTAGAAATAGGGGTAAAAATTGGAATATCAAGGGCAAATGAAAAACGCTACCGTTAAAGTAGCGTTTTTTATCTCTCAAAGAGAGGGCAAGCAAAGGTGTTTATAATATTAAGAATAGTGTCAGCGCAACACCGACACTGAGCCAATTTAATTGGTGTAATGTCATATTCGTCGTACCACATGTAACGCTTGATGTTGGATTAACTGGGATACCCAGAGTTGTATAATGTCACATGAATGTTACGAATTAATGACAATCAGGTTGGTTGCGCTGCTTTGTACAGCCATTGGTCTAGCTATCGATAGGTATCACTTTTGTCATTATCGTATACCTTGCTATTCACAAAAAATATAGGCCAGTTTTGGTTAAGCACGATGTTGTAATATATTTTTCAACGCAGGTTCTAGGTGTGAAAACTGGAAGTGAAATCCTAGCTCGGTTAGCTTTTTAGGTTTTGCTCTAATACTGTCAAACAGTAAAACAGCCGCTTCACCCATTGCAAGGTTTAGAACCCATTTGGGAGTGAATAGTATGTGTGGTCGACGTAATGTTTTCGCCAATAGCTGGCTAAAATGCTTATTAGGTACGGGATGTGGAGCACAGAGGTTAAAAGCACCTTGCGCATGCGGCGTGTCTAATAAATAGGCTATCGCACGTGCCATATCTAATAAGTGGATCCATGGCATATACTGTTCACCCTTACCAAGAGGGCCGCCCAAGCCTAAACGGTAAGGTGGCAGCATTTTCTTTAAAGCACCACCATCGCTAGCGAGCACGATCCCGGTACGCAATAGACACACCCGAGTTTTTTCTGATTGCGCTTGGAGTGCGATGCGCTCCCATTTTTCGCAAACGTGATGAGGAAAACTTTGTTGGTGCACATGTAGTGTTTCATCAAACGGATGAGACTGCTGGTCACCATAATAGCCGACGGCCGAGCCACTGATGAAAACGGAGGGTGGTTCAGTACTGGCATGGATGAGTTCAACTAACCGCTCTGTTATTTCCCATCGGCTAGCACAAATGGTCGCTTTTTGCTGTTTGCTCCAGCGTTTGTCGGCGATCGGTTCTCCTGCAAGATTGATAATGGCGTCAAATTGATTCGCGTCTTTTAAACTCGCTAGGGAAGTCAGGTAGGTGATACTACCTTTGTCTACATGGGCGAGCTGCTGCTTAGCTCGCTCTATATCGCGTGTGAGGAGGTAGATATTGTGCGTGAAAATCTGTTTCATCAGCTCTTTACCGATAAAGCCAGTCCCTCCCGTTAATAGTATTTTCATGTTTCTACCTCATTGGTTTGTGCGATATCACCTAAATGGTGGTGATGAGAACGATAGCCATCTTAGTTAAGTGACGATGCTTGTTTGTCATCTAATCTAATATAGGAAACTTATTCAGCATACGTGAATTGTTCGTGGTGATAAATGACAATGTTTATCCATAACTAAAGATGACGAAGTGTGCTGAAATTCGTACAATCTGTAGTTCCAAAATACGGAGATAAAAGTATGAAGTTGTTTTTTGCTTCGGATTTACATGGTTCACTGCCTGCTACTGAAAAAGTGCTCAGTTTATTTGAACAGTCAGGTGCAGACACTTTAGTACTGCTAGGAGACCTTTTAAATCATGGTCCGCGTAATCCTATCCCTGATGGGTATAATCCGACCGCAGTTGCGGAGTGCTTGAATCGATGGGCGCCGCATATTGTGGCGGTCAGAGGTAATTGTGATAGCGAAGTGGACCAAATGCTGCTCGACTTTCCGATGATGATGGATTTTTGTTGGGTAGTTTTGGAGTCAGGAACTCGCTTTTTCTTAACGCATGGCCATCAATATAATGCTCAAAATAGGCCACCATTAAAAAAAGGTGATGTATTGATCCATGGCCACTCGCACATCCCCATGGCGCAAAGTCAAGATGATGTCATTATTGTCAACCCAGGGTCCGCGACCTTTCCACGCAATGAATTTCCCCCAAGCTACGCGATTTATACGGATGGATTATTTCAAGTTATGGGGCTAGGGGGGCAACGACTGGCGCAATATCGTTTAATCGTTTAGCGACTAGTTCTTAAACCGTTCGCTATCTGATTTACCTGTTGTCTGAATGACCCAGATCTCGCTCTGGGTCAATGATATCTCTGACTCGTTGCTTAAGAACCTTTGCTTCAGGGAAACCACCCTCATGTTTACGTTCCCAAATCCGTTGTCCATTGCACATGATTTCAAATCGTCCTCCCGTATCAGGGTAGAGACGCACAGATTCAATTTCTTCACTAAAAGTATGCAGTAACTCTTGGCTTAGCCAAGTGGCCCGAAGCATCCAATTACACTGGCGGCAATAGTAGATCTCAATATTGGCTTTTTCCATGATATCCCTTTTAGGCTGAAATAGATCAATGCACAGTAAAGGACCTTGTAGCCCTTTATTTGACGTCGTTGATGAGTGATATTTAATTGATAAATAGCACGGTTGAGCCATGACTCAAGCTCGTGAGCAATAATGTTTTTTCATTGACGACATCAATACGTCGGTTTTGTTGAGCATCCATTTTAAAAAACTGAGTGATAAGATCCAGTTGCTCAGGAGTAAAGTCTTTACTTTGACTCGAGCTAATGTCTTTAAACTCGGTAGGTGATATCAATAAATAACTATCACTGATATCCCAGGTACCTTTTTCTGAGATATTAATGAAGCTTTCACCTTCACCACCCACGGCGAATAACTTCACATTTGACATTCGGATATAAGTGCCATTGGGTAAATATTTTACATTTGAAGTGACATCAACACGACGGATTGGCCCAACAGAATCATTCTGTTGACTGCGTTTTACTACAGTGACCATTTTTGATTGCCACTCTTGCGCCGCTAGGATCTGCTCGATTTTTAAATCGCTGCCCCAGTATAACCAACTACTGAATAGTGCCGAGACGACTAAGATAACAGCTGCTATTTTTTGATTAATCTGCATACTGAAGCCCCCTATTTACACACGTTGGTTAAGTCATCTTGATTGGCTAAAATTCGCAAAGTGACATTTTCACCTGAGAATTCAGAGCTATGGATGTAATTTAGTACGAGCTGATTATTTTGCCCACCAGTAGCAATGACCTGCTTAGGAGCAAGCTCTCCAGTATGTGATTCATTGTATTTTTTAACGCATTTTTCAATCGAAGGTAGCCAGTTGGTAAGGTCTGGATGATTGAGCGGTGTATTCACCGCAATGTTATTATAGACAGCAATCTGCTTAAATTTAGATTGTGCTGGGCTTGTCAATAATAGTGACAAAATAGGTAAAAAAAGCGCTAAGACCAACATTATCTTACCTTGTAGCGTTAATTTTTCGCCCTCAATTTTTATTTTAGCTAGTGGAGCTGTTGCGGCTGTTTGAGCCATCGCTTCATCGGATAGTGAATTAGGCTCTGGTTGAATTTCTTTAATTGACTCACTTGCACTGGACAATCCCTCTTCAACATCGATAGTTGTATTTTTTTGTGAGTAAGGGGTTGCTCGAGTTACAGAGGCAATCATCTGATAACCTCGTTTCGGCACTGTTTTGACAAATTCTGGTGATTTAGTCTGATCTTTCAACATCTTTCTAAGTGTTGAGATCGCTTGAGTTAGGCTTGAATCATCGACTTCAAAACCTTGCTCACGCCAAACAAATTCATGCAATTCATGACGTGTAATCACCTCATTTGGACGTTCACATAGCAGAAGTAGAATTCTGCTTTCATTACTACCAAGGCGAACAATGTCCTGTTCATTTTCTAGATCAAGCAAAGAGTTACTATTGGGATCAAACGTGAATCGGTTAGCAAGGATAAATTTTGTGCCTATGTTACTCATGATAATCTTCTTATTGTTGGCATGTTTAACCGTCCATCAACCTAGCCTGCTTGGGTAAGCAATTGATGAAACATTATGCTGGTTTTTATTTTTTTTGATAAAAATTATGGCAAGCATAATCAAAATAAATAAAAAAAACAGTGTTTTTATGATTATTGACCTTGAATTTACAATTGCCAGCCTCATCTTACTAGCAAATCATCCTTGGTTGCACACTCAGTGTGTGAATGAAAATAACTCAGATGTTATGGAGCTAGTATGAGCGAAACGGCTACTACCAATAAAGAAACTCGTGGTTTTCAATCTGAAGTCAAACAGTTACTTCATCTTATGATTCACTCTCTTTATTCCAATAAAGAGATCTTCCTTCGCGAATTAATTTCAAATGCCTCTGATGCTGCGGATAAACTTCGTTTTCAAGCGTTGTCTAATGCCGATTTATATCAAGGTGATGCCAACTTAGGCGTTAAATTATCGTTTGATACCCAAGCGAATACGCTGACCATTTCAGATAACGGTATTGGTATGAGCCGCGAAGATGTCATTGAACATCTAGGTACGATTGCAAAATCCGGCACAGCGGAGTTTTTCTCTAAACTATCCCAAGATCAATCTAAAGACTCTCAGCTTATCGGTCAGTTTGGGGTGGGTTTTTACTCGGCCTTCATCGTCGCTGATGCGGTCACTGTAAGAACTCGCGCTGCGGGTTTACCTGCTAACGAAGCGGTTCAATGGTATTCACAAGGTGAAGGTGAATATACAGTAGAAAGCATTAATAAAGAGTCTCGTGGAACCGATATCATTTTGCACATGCGAGAGGAAGGCAAAGAGTTCCTTTCTGAATGGCGTCTGCGTGATGTGATTTCTAAATATTCAGACCACATTGGAATTCCAGTTTCTATCCAAACCAAGGTTCGTGATGACGAAGGTAATGAGACTGAAGAGATCCAATGGGAACAAATCAATAAAGCACAGGCGTTGTGGACGCGTTCTAAGTCAGAAATCAGTGATGAAGAGTATCAAGAGTTCTATAAACACGTTTCCCATGATTATGCTGACCCACTGGTGTGGAGCCATAACCGTGTAGAAGGTAAAAACGATTATACCAGCTTACTTTATATTCCAGCGAAAGCACCTTGGGATATGATGAATCGTGATCATAAATCAGGCTTGAAACTTTATGTTCAGCGTGTATTTATCATGGATGATGCTGCGCAATTTATGCCGTCCTACTTGCGCTTTGTACGTGGTTTAATCGACTCAAACGATTTACCGCTTAATGTTTCACGTGAGATTTTACAAGATAACAAGGTGACTCAATCATTGCGTAATGCTTGTACCAAGCGTGTATTGACCATGCTTGAACGCATGGCGAGCAATGATGCTGATAAATATCAAACCTTCTGGAAAGAGTTTGGTTTGGTACTCAAAGAGGGGCCTGCAGAAGATTTTGCTAATAAAGAGAAGATCGCTAGCCTATTGCGCTTCGCCTCGACCGATGTTGACTCAGCAGAGCAAACGGTTAGTTTAGCGGCTTATGTTGAACGGATGAAAGAGGGGCAGGATAAAATCTACTACCTCACCGCCGATAGCTATGCAGCGGCCAAAAATAGCCCGCACCTAGAGCAGTTTAAAGCCAAAGGTATCGAAGTTATTTTAATGTTTGATCGCATTGATGAGTGGTTGATGAACTACCTCACTGAGTTTGATGGAAAAATGTTCCAATCCATCACCAAAGCAGGGCTAGATCTGAGCCAGTTCGAAGATGAAGCAGAAAAAGAGAAGCATAAAGAGACTGAAGAAGAGTTTAAATCGGTGGTTGAACGTACTCAGCAGTACCTTGGCGATCGTGTCAAAGAGGTCCGAACGACCTTTAAACTGGCAAGTACTCCAGCGGTTGTGGTGACCGACGATTATGAGATGGGTACGCAGATGGCAAAATTGCTTGCTGCGGCTGGTCAAGCGGTACCAGAGGTGAAGTATATTTTGGAACTTAACCCTGAACACGCGTTAGTGAAACGTATGGCTGATGAAGCGGATGAGCAAGCATTTGGGCGCTGGGTTGAAGTTTTACTAGGTCAAGCGACACTTGCTGAGCGTGGTTCGATGGAAGATCCGTCACAATTCCTGACCGCAATTAATCAGCTTTTGACTAAGGTTGAATAGCTAACTGGCTGACAAAAAGCTCGCAACTGCGAGCTTTTTGCTTTGAGTTGTGGCTATCTTCTGAGAACAAGCGGTATTTTAGGTAAACTTACAGCAAAGTGCTGGGTCAGATTACATTCTTTCGTCTTAATCTGGTTAGCGGCTTGAATTTGTATGTTAGAATGCACTGTTTGAATACGATTGGTAAGCTGCGTATGTCGCTCGCCGAATGATTATTCACTCGTTTCATTACCGTTATACCGAAACTTACCGTTGGCTTTAAGTCTCATCTGGCAGTGAGCTTCGGTATAAATCATAATTTTCTAAAGAGGATTAAACATGCGCATCATTCTTCTAGGTGCTCCAGGTGCAGGTAAAGGCACTCAGGCTCAATTCATCATGGAGAAATACGGTATTCCACAAATCTCTACTGGTGATATGCTACGTGCTGCGATTAAAGCCGGCACTGAGCTTGGTAAACAAGCGAAGTCAGTCATCGATGCAGGTCAACTCGTTTCTGATGAAATCATCCTAGGTTTAATTAAAGAGCGCATTGCTCAAGCTGATTGTGAAAAAGGCTTTTTACTTGATGGTTTCCCTCGCACAATTCCCCAAGCTGACGGTTTAAAAGCAATGGGGATCAATATCGATTATGTGATTGAATTTGATGTCGCTGATGACGTGATTGTTGAGCGTATGGCTGGACGTCGAGCTCACTTGGCTTCTGGTCGTACCTACCACGCCATTTACAACCCGCCCAAAGTGGAAGGTAAAGATGACGTGACTGGTGAAGATCTCGTCGTTCGTGATGACGATAAAGAAGAGACCGTTCGTGCTCGTTTAGGTGTTTACCACGAGCAAACAGCGCCACTGATCACTTACTACGGTAAAGAAGCACAAATGGGTAATACGAAATACCTAAAATTTGATGGCACTAAGCCAGTTGCTCAAGTTAGCGCTGATATTGAGAAAGCATTAGCATAATTGGCTCAGTATAGGCTTGTTAACTTTGTTATAGTGAAAGCGACCTAAACTAAAGGTCGCTTTTTTTATGAACTTTCCTACCGCAAATTCGTACTCAATAATTAACAATGAAATGGATGAATGGAAGTAATGCAAAATAATCAAAAACAGGGTGTGCTATTGGTTAACTTGGGAACGCCGAGTGAACCGACGGCATCGGCAGTAAAACGATTTTTAAGCCAATTCTTACATGACCAGCGTGTGGTTGATATGAGTCGTTGGATCTGGTGTCCATTATTACATGGTGTGATTCTTCCGCTGCGAGCCCCCAAGGTTGCTAAGTTATATCAATCTGTCTGGATGGAAGAAGGTTCCCCTTTGATGGTGTACTCTAAACGCCAAGTGCAAGCGTTAGAACAGTATCTCGGTACACCAGTGGAACTTGGTATGACCTATGGCTCACCAAGCCTTTTAGAGGGTATCAACGCATTATTAGATCGTGGCGTTGAAGAGATTGTGGTGCTGCCTCTGTACCCACAATATTCTGGTACTACTACGGCTGCCGTATTTGATGGCCTTGCCAAAGCGATGAAACGTATCCCTGTGACGCCCAATTTACGTTTTATTCGTGATTATCATAATCACCCTGCTTATATACGATCTTTGGCGAGTAAAGTCCGTGACTCTTGGCAACGTAATGGGCAGGGGGAGTATCTACTTTGTTCTTACCATGGTATCCCTAAGCGTTATGCAGATAATGGTGATATCTACCCACAGCACTGCCAAAAAACCACAGAACTTTTGGCGCAAGAACTTGGTTTGAATTCTGATCAAATAGGTATGACCTATCAGTCTATTTTCGGACGTGAGGAGTGGTTACAGCCTTACACGGATAAAACATTAGAAGCTTTGCCAAGCCGTGGTATTAAGAAATTAGATATTATTACTCCGGCCTTCTCGGTAGATTGTTTAGAAACTCTAGAAGAGATAGCTGAGCAAGGTAAAGAAACCTTTATGCATGCTGGTGGTGAGGCGTTTACTTACATTGAATGCCTAAATGATTCGGCAATACATATAGAAATGATGGCTTCACTGATAAAGCGATGCTGAGTTGAATTTGTTTCAAGTGCAAAAACGGTCACTATATGTGACCGTTTCTTATCATTATTCCCGAACTCACCCAAAAGCGCGGGATAGATTTGATACTAGACTAACTGAGTTTGTTGCTCTTCAACTTCTTCAGCGTAGCTTGTGGTTCTTTCTGCACCGTGCATCCAACGAACGAGTGTGTTAGAGCACAACAGTAAAATGACGCCGCCAATGGTTGCTGTTACTGCAATACCACTGAAGATAGCCATCGCACCAAGCTCTCCCACATGAGAACCTACATGGCCTGCTACATAATTCGCGATTGCGTTACAACCGAACCATGCTCCCATCATTAATGAAGCAAGACGTAGTGGAGCTAGTTTAGTGACAAGCGATAGACCGATTGGCGATAGGCACAGTTCACCCAAGGTATGAAAGAAGAAAGCACCAACAAGCCATAGCATTGACGTTTTTACGGTAGTGTCACCACCTTGCTCCATAACCGCACCAACCATACAT
>AEZC01000016.1 GCA_000257205.1 Vibrio ordalii ATCC 33509
GGAATTTAATTTAGGGTAATTGAGTATAAATAATGGAATTATATTCTTACGCTTTTTATTCGAAGACATGGAGATAGGCGGATAATCGTTGTAGGGTAAATATATTGAAATTTTATTCATTAAGCTGAATGAGTGAAGAGAAGTGATTATTTATTGCTTTGTTGATATGTATCAATATTTTATACGTGACAAATAAAAAAGGGAGCTTTAGCTCCCTTTTTTATTTTCAATAGCGTATTAAATAAATAAGCTACCGAAGACAAAGCCTAAAGCTACGGCTGAAGAAATGGTTGCAACGCCTGGTATAAAGAATGGATGGTTGAACACATACTTACCAATACGAGTAGAACCAGTATCATCCATTTCAACTGCTGCAAGTAGGGTTGGGTAGGTAGGGAGTACAAACAGAGCGCTGACAGCAGCAAAAGAGGCCACTGCCGTTAATGGTGCGACTCCAATTGCTAATGCTGCTGGCATTAGTGCAACCGTCGTTGCTCCTTGAGAGTAAAGTAGCATAGACGCGAAAAATAGAACCAGAGCTAGCATCCAAGGGTAGTCAGACAGCAGCGCCCCTGCAACCTCTTTAATTCCAGCAACGTGTGCGTTGACGAAGGTTGAACCTAACCAAGCTACACCCAAGACGCAAACACAAGCAGTCATACCTGAGCGGAATGTTGCGGCTGATGGAATTTTCGCTGCATCAATTTTAGTAAATAGCACAATCGCTGCTGAGGCCGCTAGCATGAAAGTCATGATGGCTTCGTTACGCCCTAAGGCTGGGTTTTCGATAAGACCAACAGAGCCAGAAATAGCGGCGGCATAGCAAACAACAAAGAAAATTGTGCCAATGAAAATGAATGTCGCGCGTTTTGCTGTGGGTAGAATTTCACGTTTTTGTTCGGTATTGAGTTTGATTAAACCTTTGGCTAAGCGATCCTGATATTCAGGATCATCTTTTAGCTCACTTCCCATAAAGTTGGCCACAAAGGCTCCAATCATGCAAGCGACAAACGTGGTTGGAATACAAACGGCTAATAACGTGAGGTAATCAACCCCAAACGGTGCCAACATTGCGGCAAAGGCTACTACTGCCGCCGAAATCGGAGAGGCGGTAATTGCAATTTGTGATGCAACAACCGCAATTGATAGTGGTCGAGAAGGGCGGATACCTTGACCTTTTGCTACTTCGGCAATGACTGGCAACGTTGAAAAAGCGGTGTGGCCAGTACCTGCCAATAATGTCATTAAGAACGTGACAATCGGGGCATAAAAAGTAATTCGTTCAGGATGTTTGCGTAAAAAATTTTCGGCGATTTGAACTAACCAGTCCATGCCACCTGCAACTTGCATTGCTGCAATTGCTGTGATGACAGACATGATGATCAAAATGACGTCGACAGGAATGAAAGATTGGTTAGTTGGAACACCTAACAGTAATGAAAGGGCAATGACCCCTGCGCCACCAGCTAGGCCAATTCCAATACCACCCATTCTTGCTCCTAAGAATATAAAGAGCAGAACAATAAACAGTTCAACTATTACCATGTGGATACCTCATTATTTTTAATTTAATTATCTGAATATTCAGATGGC